>JBDTJA010000343.1:0-24707 GCA_039936075.1 Opitutaceae bacterium
CTCCCGCGCCGGCGCGCGATCATCGCGGGAAGGAAGGCCTTGGTGACATTAAATACGCCGCGGACATTCACGCGGTAAAGCCGGTCGAGATCCGCGCCCGTCGTCTGGGGCAGATTACCTACGTGGCCGATGCCGGCGTTGTTCACGAGCACATCGAGCGCGCCCATTTTCTGCGCGAGCGCGTTCACCGCGGCCTCATCAGTGACGTCCAGCTGCACAAACTCCGCCTGGCCGCCCAATTTCGTCACGAGCGCCACGGTCTCGCGGCCGCCGGCTTCATCCACGTCGGTCACTTGCACGCGGGCGCCGGCGGCGGCGAACCGCTGCGCAATAGCGCGGCCGATGCCGGAACCCGCGCCCGTAACCAACGCTGCCTTGCCTGTAAGGTCGAACATGTCGGCAGGTTAGCGCGGTTGGGTTTTTGACGACGAGATTGTTTTTCACAGACCCAGTGCCGGAGCCAAGCCGGTTAACCGCGAAGGACGCGAAGGGACGCGAAGAAATACGGAGAATCACCCTCGATGATTTCGCGCGGAGGTTCGCGGATTCGGAGAGGGAGGAGGTTTTCATGCACCCTTATCCGCGCCTCCCGCGGGGAATTCCGAATTCCGCGTCCTCTCGGCTCGATCTTCGCGCTTCTTCGCGAGCTTCGCGGTTAAAAATTGCCCATTCCGCCCCTCCAAGATTGCCAATCCGCCGGGTTGGCCCGATGAAAGAGCCACCCCACCCCATGAAGATCATCGCGGTCCATGCCTACGTCGTGCGTCACAAAACGAAGGTGCCCTTTATCTGGCGCCAAGGCCTGCTCGGCAGCTCGCCGGTTTACGAAAACACCTGGCTGCGGCTGGTCACCGATGAGGGCATCGAGGGCTGGAGCTGTGCCGTACGCGGGGCCATTGCGCTCGACCTGATCGAACGCCGACTCAAGCCGTGGCTGCTCGGCAAAAACCCCCTCATGAAGGAGCAGCTCTGGCATGAGCTTTGGGAAATCGACCGCATCGAGGAACTGCCGATGTACATGATGGGCGTGGTGGACGCCGCGCTCTGGGACATCACGGCCAAGGCCGCGGCGCTTCCGCTCTACCAACTGCTCGGCGGCTACCGGGACAAGATCGAGGCCTATGCGAGCACGGTCACCTACGCTTCGACGAAGGAATTTCTTGATGTCGCCGACCAGTGCCTCGCGCGTGGTTTCCGCGCCATCAAGCTCCACGCGTGGGGCGATGCGCGCAAGGATGCCGCCCTCTGTCAGGCGCTGCGCAAACACGTTGGCCCGGACATCGCGCTGATGTACGACGGCTCGGCGGGGTTTGACCCGTACGAATCGCTCTACCTCGGCCGCGCGCTCGAGGAGGCGGATTATCTCTGGTACGAGGAGCCCATGCGCGAGTTTAGCATCAACGCCTACCAACGCCTCTGCGAGCAGCTCGATATTCCGGTGCTCACTGCGGAGACGTCCGATGGCTGCCATTACAACGTCGCGGATTTCATCGCGCAGGGTGCGGCCGACATGGTGCGTACGAGTTCGTTCTACAAAGGCGGCATCACCGGCGCGCTGCGCGTGGCGCACCTCGCGGATTCCTTCCAGCTCAGCGCCGAGGTGCACGGCTCCGGCGTGGAGAACACCCATCTGTGCCTCGCGATCCGCAACAACCATTACTACGAGACCCTCATCAAGGGAAACCCGATCTCCGTCGACGCCGACATCGGCAAGGATTGCTTCGTGCGCGCCCCCGCCGCGCCCGGTCTGGGCCACGACATCAACCTGAAAGCCCTGGAAAAATCCGCCGTCGCGAAACTTTGATCACCCCCATGAGAAAATCGCTCCTGCTGTTGAGTTTTGCTTTGGTCGCGCCCGCGCTGCTCGCGGTGGCCCCGCATCCGTCCATGCTGAAGGTAAAGTACCATGACCAACTGCTGCCGGTGGTGCGAGTGCACCACGACGACCCGTATGTGATGGTGGACGGCGAGGAGACGCTCATTCGGTCGGAACCGGTTTATTTCCTGGATGGTGCTGACGGCTACAGCAGCAACTTCGTTGAGGCGCCGCAGGGCGGCTTGGGCGGCAAGTTTCGCATGGAGGTTTTGGGCGCCAATACCTATGATGTCTCGGCTTTGCACCAAGGGGAGATCGACCTGGCCTTGGAGCTGAAGGCCTGGAAAACCCTGAAAGGCGGCTTTGCGGTCGTCGTGATCTTTTCTGCCGTGAACCAGTCGGAGGTGATCGTGCGGGAGTTGCCCGAGTTGCCGGCCGGGCAAACCGTAAAATTCAAAATCTCGGTACACGCGCTGCCCAAGACGACCCATCCGCTGTATTTCGTCCAAATCTTTGACGAAACGGGTCGGGAAGTGCGGACCAACGACACCAACTATGCCTGGCAGTTTTATGCGGCCCGGGACCGGGTACGCCTGGAGGCCGCAATCACCAAGTATTTGGCCAAATATCCGACCGCCGACCACGAGGCCGTGCCTTTCCTCACGGTCAGCCCCGTCTTCAAAACCCGCGCCGTGCTGCCCAAGGGCCAGATCACGGTCACGCTCACCGTCGGCGCGGACGGCACCGTGAGTTACGTGGACGTCGGCATGATCGAGAGCGACAGCGTCCGCGAAAGCGTCACCGAGGCTTTGGGCGGCTGGCTGTTCCTGCCCAAACTCAAGGCCGGCCAACCGGAGTTCACCCAAGTGGCAGTACCGCTGCAGTTTTGATTCCCGAACCGATCCTAAGCTCGAGGCTGGCCAGCGCGTGCCCGTCCGCATAGCCATCCCGCTGCAGTTCTAAACCCACCGCATGCCCAAGAAAACCGCCGATCAGTGGTTCGCCGAATATGGCGAGAGCCACCAAAACCACGCCAACGAGCTGATCCACTGGATTTGCGTACCGCTGATTTTCTTCAGCGTGATGGGTTTCATCTGGGAAATTCCCACGCCGGCGGCGTGGGAGACCAGCCTGCCGTGGTTCAACTGGTCCATCGTGGCCATCGTCGTTCTCACGCTGTTTTACGCCTGGATCGCACTGCTGCTGGCCCCCGGGATGCTGATCTTCATGACGGTGTGCCAGTCGATCGATCTGCGGATTGAAATGTGGAGCCCGTGGCCGGTCTGGAAGATCTCCCTGATCCTCTTCGTGGTAGCCTGGATCGGCCAGTTCATCGGTCACAAGCTCGAAGGCAGGAGACCCTCCTTCCTCCAGGACATCCTCTTCCTCCTCATCGGCCCCGCGTGGCTGCTCAGCAAAATTTATCGGAAGGTCGGCCTGAAGTACTGACCTCGGGCGGGAGATTTAACCACGAAGAGCACGAAGCCCACGAAGGAAATACCCCAGGCATTAACCGCGGGTTACCCGGATGACTCCGAATCAGAATTCCAAACCGAAAAATGAATTGGTTTTTGAGTCGGGCTCATCCGTGAAATCCGCGGGGAAAATTTCGAAATCCGTCTGCCTTCGGGTTGGGCTTCGCGCCCTTCGCGGTTAAAATTCCGAAATCCTGTCTCCCCAGCCCTGCCCGCCTCACTCCGGCGCCACATAATGCGCCGTTCCGCCGAGGGCCTTGAACCGGCGGTAAACCTCCAGACCCACCAAAAACGCGCCCAGCCCAAGCGCGCCGCCGAGGCCAAACGTGTAGTGATAATCGCGACCGATCCGGTCGAGCAAAAGCCCGAGCAGCGGGCCAAACCCGATATTGATCACCGCCGAAATCACCGCGGCGGCCGAAGCAAATTGCGCGAATTTTATCTTGGGACACAGCATCTGCCCGATCGCGGCGGCCCCGGTGAAATAGCAGCCGCTGAGCACTCCGTGCACCATGAACACCAGCCCGAAGCTCTGGGGTCCCGCGATCTTGAAATACCCGAATGCCATCATCACGCCGTAGAGGGCGAGGGCCGCCAGACCCACCCGGATTGGATGCAGCCGGTCCGCCAGCCAGCCGAGCGGGTAGGCCAGCAAAAGTGAACAGGCATACGTCACCACGATATACCGGCCGTAGGTTTCCATCGAGAGACCAAAGCTCTCGGCCGCGTAGACGCTGTAGAGGTTGACTGGCCAGAACGCCAGGTTCGCCAGCGCCAGCCAGGCGAACACCCACCAATAGTAGGGATGAGAGAAACACTCCCGCGCATACGTCCGGATGTCTGCGCGCAGCCCCGGCTTCGCTCCCCCCGCCAGCGGGGTGGGCGGCGGATACTCCCCTTCCTTCACGAACCAGCACATCAGCGCCAGGCCCAACCCGTACACCGTGCCTAGTGTAACGAAAATCGGGAGATAATGTTCCCGCGCATGTCCGATCAGAAAGAAATTGAACAGCATGCCGGTGACGAGACTGACCACCCGGAACAGGCCAAAGAACCGGCCGATGATTTCCCGCGGGACCACATCGTTGATCAGCGCGCCAAAGACCGCGTTGGTCGTGATCGCGGCAAATTCGAACAGCGTCCAACACACGCCCATCACCACCACAATGGTCAGATTGCGGGATGCCGCTTCCAGGCCGAGACGGCTGTGAACCCATGTGCCGATGACCGGGCTGAACGCCAGTCCGTACATCGTCAGGGCGGTGAAAGGCGCAGTCAGCAGCAGGTACGGAATGCGCCGGCCCCAGCGGCCCCGGTGCCGATCACTACGAAAGCTGATGATGGGGCCCAGCAGCAGTCCAATGGCGGCGGGCAGCGAAAGCAGGAAAATGCCGGTCAGCAGATCCGAGGCATCAAACTTGCGCAGCATGATCTGCACGACCGGCGCCACCGAGCGCTCTTTCAGCTGCCAGGCAAAATCACCCCAAAGCAGCCAGAAAAACAGGACCACCAGTCCACCAGCCGTGTAGGAAAGCGTCCCGACGTGCCACCGTCGGCCATTCCTCAATGGAGCGATAGGTTCTGATTTCATTGGGGAGTAATGGTCATCCGGATCGTCGCCGTCCGCACCGGCGTGGTGAGATTGAAGCCGAGCCGCGTCGCCGGACGCCCGGCCTGCAGCTCTTCCCGTAGCACCTCGGGCTGGAGCAGCCAGCCCGCGCCTTCGACGGTCACCGCCACCCTCACCCGGTCCTTGCCCGCACCGACCTCGTAGATGCCGGGCGCGACTTGCTTCCACGCATCAAAGGTAATGAGAGCCGTACCAAAGGCCGCGGGCTCGGAAAACTCCACCGCGTCCACCACGATGACCGCCGGATGCGCGCCCCGCCGGAGCGTGAAGGTCCGCACGAGTTTTTTCAGAGTGGGCACGGCATACCCTCCCGCCAGGTCGAGCACGACGGTGTCCGCATCAGGTTTAAATTCCGTGGCGATCACGCGCGCGGCAAATTGCGGACCCGTGGACTGCAGCTGGCCCGCCACGAGGGGCACCGCATGGCCGTAGGAGTTGATCACCTGGGAGTCAAAACGATGCGGCCCGAACGTGCGCGCCGTGTAGACCTCGGCGCCTGGGTCCACGAGCAGCGCCGTGTGTCCGGCTGCGACCACCAACGAGCCCAGGTCGTCATGGCCGTGGGGCTCCCCGTTGTTCCCGCCCTTGAGAGCCGCGCCAAACCGCGGTGACGCCCGGCCCACGTAGACCTGCGCCTGACTGAACCAATGGTGGTCACCCACGGGGTCTATCGGCACGGCGGCCGGCAGCCCGGCGGTGGCCTCCGCCACGAAAACTTGCAGCGCGCTCACGTAGAGGAGCTGCTCACGCAACTCGGTCAGGCCCAGCGGTGGCAGCGGGACCCCCGCGGGGGTGGGGCTCAATTGCCGCTCCGCCAGCGCGAGGAACCACGGCGACGTCGGCTCCTTGGGATTCATGTCGGCAAACGCCGGGTAAATGCCCGGCAGGATTTCGAGGCGGGGGGGATAGGCCGCAATCTGGGCGGCATGGTCGCCCTTCAACAGGCGCACGTGGCCGCCGGTCGCGTTGACCACCACCTCGGCCAGCATCGCAAAATGCCCGAATCCGTAATTCCAGTAATCCAAACCCTCGTCGCAGTACCCATCCGGGCCAAAGCTGCCGAGATAGACCTGCAGGTTGTCCTCGGCCCGCGCGAGGATTTCGGCGCGTTCCTTCCGGGACTCCACCATGGCGAGCGCCGTGCCCACGACTCCCGCGTGGCAAACAGCATTCCAGTTGTTGCCGAAGCGGGACCACCAGAGATTCTCAAACGGGAGATCGCCGGTCGGACCCGCCAGGTAGGGATCAATGATGCGCCGGCGCAATTCCGCCCGCCCGCGCGCCACGGTCGCAGGCGCCAGCTGGTCGGCGTGCCACCAAAGCACCGTCGCCACCACCCAGCTGCGCGTGGCTACCCCCAGATCCACCTGCATCGCCCGTCCCATGAAATTATCCAAGTCGGGGTCGTGCGCCGGATACACCCAAGTCTTCTCCTCGAAAATGGCCGCGAGTTCACGCTCCAGCGCCGGCACGAAGCGCCCGCGGTGTTCCAGCGCCTCCGCCCAGGCGAACAGGTTGAGCCGGTTCAGCCGCTGCCGGTTGGGCAGCTGGTAATGCGCGCGGTTTCCGTTTCGCGAGTATTCAAGAAAAAGTTCATCGGGAAGCGCCGGCACCGGTTCCGCTGCCGCCTGCTTGGCCGCCGCGAGCAAGGCATCCACCGGCAGCCCATGCGCCGCGACCGCCCACGCGGCCCGGTCACGGGCCGGCGCCCCAATCCCACCCGGCTGGGCGGGCAGCCACGCCGCAATCTCCGCCACGCGGGCTGCCGTCGGACGGGAAGCCGCGTCCGTTCCGGCCAAGGCGCACGCCACCCACGTGGAAGAACAGAGACAAAAAATAGTCCAGCGAGGCAACAGGGTGGAAAGAGTCACGGGGTAGTTGGGGTTGGGGCGGAATCCCTGGCAGGTCGTGCGTTCGTCGCAGGAACCAGCCAGTTCATCGGCCGCCCGCTCCTTGGCAATGACTCTTCCTGCGGAAAAATATCATCTCCTCCTCCCCGAGCCTTCTTTCGGACGAATTCGGAAGTTTTACCACGAAGCGCGCGAAGGTCACGAAGTCCAAGCACCGGCTCTGAAAATTTACTCACGGAATACACGCGATAACACCGATGAGAATATCTAAATTGGATTGGAGGGCTTGATCTGTGTCGCTGGGGGTAATCCGCGGCAAAGTTCGACTGTCTTCCCTTCGTGATCTTCGTGCCCTTCGTGGTTGAAAAATCCGGTCTGCTCAGAGCTGGATCATCGCCTTGATTTCGCCGGTCCTGGGCTTCGTCCCACTCGCAAAATCTCCCGGTCCCTCCGCCATCGCCTCGCGCCTCACGCATGACGAGGCGTGAGACGCTCCGGCCATTGACGCGTGGCGCGCGCTCAACCTGTATCGCGTCCTCCTCATGCGCCTCCACCCCCCGGACTCCGCGCCTCTTTTCCTCGCCGTTCTCCGCGCGCGCCTGACGCCTCATGGGCTCTGCCGGTAAAACAATCGTGCCACGGTTCCCCGGTGTCTGGCGTCAGCTGAAAGATTTCTCCGGGCTGGGTGGCGACGCCACCTACCTCTGGCCGCGTTGGCTGATCCTGCGGGCGGTGGGTCTGGTCTTCATGGTCATCTTCGCCGGCATCATCCACGAAAGCCCCGCCCTGATCGGCCCCGACGGCCTCGCCCCGCTCTCGGGCCTGATTGCGCAGCTCAAGACCGCTCACCCCACCCTGATCGGATCTTTTTTCCAAGCGCCGACCCTGTTCTGGATCAGCAGCAGCTGGGGTATGGCCGTGGCCGTCGAAGGCTGCGGCATGGCGGCGGCCTTCGCGCTGACGCTCAATCTTTGGCCGCGGATGTCGCTCTTTGTTTGCTGGGTGACGCTGCTGTCCTTCGCACGCGGCTGGATCATATTTTCCGACCCGCAGGTGGACTGGCTCATGCTCGAGGTGTCGCTGTTGTGCATTCCCTTCGCGCCGGCTGGCTACCGGCCCGGGCTCGGCGCGCATTCGCCGGTGCGCCCGATCGCTCTGTTCATGGTGCGGTGGCTGCTCTTCCGCGTGATGTTCGAGTCGGGCATCGCCAAGCTCCTCAGCGGCGAACCGCGCTGGTGGAATCTCACGGCGATGGACGTGCTCTACGAGACCGCGCCCAGCCCCACCCTCCTCGGCTATCTCGACCACCAGCTGCCGCATTTCTGGCACGTCGGCGAACTCATCCTGACTTTCGCCGCCGAGCTCCTGGCGCCATTGCTCGCGGTCTTCGCCGGCCGTCGCGGCCGCTGGATCGCCTTCGGACTGTGGAGCGCGCTGCAAGCCGGCATCCAGCTGACGTGCAATTTTGGCTGGCTCAACACCGCCTCCTTCGCGCTCGGTTTCGTGCTCTTCGACGACCAGATGCTGGCTTCCGCTGCGCGAACCCTCCGCCTCAACCGGTTGAGCCAATTCATCTCTGTCCGCGCCGTCGCATTCGCGGTCCCACCTCTCGCGCTCTGGCGGCGCTACGGCCTGCGCCTTGCGCTCGGAATCCATTTTTATCTCACGCTCGTGGTCTTTGCGGTCGTCGCCGGACTCCCATCCAACGGCGTCACCGATCTGTTCACGAAACCCCTTCGCCTCGCCTTCGGCGGCTTCGGCAGCGCCAACGTCTACCAGCTCTATGCCAAGCTCGACCCGTTCCACCTCGTGGTCGAGTTTGTCGGCTCCGACGACGGCGGCCGCTCCTGGCTGCCCTACGAGTTCCGCTACTTTCCGCAGCGGCTCGATCGCGTCAGCCCTTTCATGGCGCCGTATTTCGCGCGGTTCGAGGCCGCGTTGCAGATCCAGGTCATCACGCGCGATCAACCCACCGTGCTCTACGAACTCGTCGTGAAACAACTCCTCCGGCAAAATCCCGAGGTGCTTCGCCTCTTCGGCAACAATCCGTTTCCCCACGGCCCACCGCAGATGATCCGCACCCCCGGCTATCGTTACCAGTTCACCGATCTCGCGACTCACCGCCGCAACGGGCTCTATTGGAAACGCGAATATCTCGGCGAACACTTGCCGCTGCGCTACCTCGCCGCCGACGGCACCATCGCGCAAGCCGTGTCCCCTTTCGAGCAATTGCTCGTCAAGGCCCAGTTCGGCAACGCCGACGCGCAAAGCTCCCTCGGCTATCTCTACATCAGCGGCGAGGACCCCGCCGTGCGCAAGAACGCCACGGAAGCCCGGCGCTGGTTCGAGCTCGCCGCCGCGCAGGGTCTGGCCGGTGCGCAATTCAATCTCGCGCTGATCTACGCCAACGGCGACGGCGGCCCCGCCGATCCCCGGCAGGCCGCGCACTGGTGCCGCCTCGCCGCTGAACAAGGCTTGTCCGCCGCGCAGGATCGCCTCGGCGTCATGTATATCAAAGGCGAGGGTGTGCCCCCGGACGAAGCAGAGGCACTCGCGTGGTTTCAGGTCGCTGCGCTGGCCGGCGACGAAGAAGCTCAGGGCCATTTCAGCTACACCAAAGCCCGCGCCCAAGCCGCCGTTATTCAAGCCGCCAAACAGCGCGCTCAAGCCATCCTCGCCAGCCTAGAAGCGCGGAAACGCTAAGTTTGCGATGGGCTCCACAACAGACACGAAAGTCGAACTTGGCGGATTTTTGCCCACGGAACACACGGAATACACGGAAGGATAGGGCTAAACCCACCAAACTTTGGATCGAAGATCGGAACATTCCGGGTGCTCCGTGTATTCCGTGGGCAACCGGATCGAAGATTGGTTTTCGCGTTTTTCGTGGTGAAAAACCCGAATCCTCAGAATTCGATCACTGCCTCGATCACGCCGCGCCGCCGGCGAGCCTTTCTTCGGATCGGACGGTTAACCGCGAAAAACGCGAAGTGACGCGATGCCGAACCAAGGGCAGACGAATTCCGACTTTTCCCACGAATGGCGCGGGGGGCGCGATTGGAAAAGTCCCGATTCTTTTCGGATTTCGAATTCCAATCCGCGAGCATCTGCGCCATTCGCGGGAAAGATCGAAGCTCTGTGTCTTCCTTCGCGCTGATTCGCGCCCTTCGCGGTAAAAAAAATTCCGCCTGCTCAGAGCTGGACCATCGCCTTGATCACGCCGGTCCCGGGCTTCGTCCAATCCGCGAACACTCTCGGCACCTCCGCCAGCGGGGCGCGGTGCGTGACCCAGGGCGCGGTATCGATCCGTCCCGACTCGATCAGCGCGATGATGCGCTGAAATTCCACCTTCGTACTGTTGCGCGTCGCGTGCACCGTGAGTTCTCGGCGGTGAAAATTGGGGTCATCGAACGCGATCTCGCCCTGCACCAGACTCGCAAACACGATTCGTCCACCCTGCGCCGGCCAAAGAAACGCCTGCTTCATCGCCGCCGGGCTGCCCGTGGCGTCGAACACCAGCGTCGGCAGTTCACCACCGAGGGCTGCGCGCAAACGCTCTGGCTCCAGTCCACGGCCATCAAGCGCATTCACGCCGAGCCAGCGCGCCGCAAATGCGCGCCGCGTCTCGCTCACATCGAGCACGGTCACTCGCGCGCCCGCCTCGACCGCAAATTGCGCCACCGCCAGACCGATTGGTCCCGCGCCCACGACCAGCGTCGATTCATCCTTCTCCGGTGCGCCGCGCGCCACCGCGTGCGCACCGATGCCAAGCGTCTCGACCAGGGCGAGCTGCTCAAATGTGAGCTGCGTCGAGCGGTGGAGTTTAGCCGCCGGCACAATGATTTCCTCGCGCCACCCACCGTCCACGTGAACGCCGAGCACCTGCAATGTCTCGCAACAATTCGTCCGGCCCCGTCGGCACGCGATACAATGGCCGCAGCTCAAATAGGGTTCGACCGCGCAATGGTCGCCGGGCCCCACCTCCGTCACGCCGGCCCCTACCGCCAAGACTTCCACCCCGAGCTCGTGACCCGGAATTCGCGGATAAGTGAAATACGGCTGGTTGCCAGCAAACGCATGCAGGTCCGTGCCGCACACGCCGCTGCAACGCACCCGCACGCGCGCCTCGCCCGTTTGGGGCGGAGGCGGTGCCGGGGTATCGGCGAGGATAAGTTCGCCGGGTTTTTGGAGAATGAGGGTTAGCATCAGACTGTCATTCTGAACGAAGTGAGGAATCCAGCTGGATAACGTCGAAGCCCGCAACGAGATCTCACTGGATTCTTCGCTGCGCTCAGCATGACAGCCATCAAGATCATGCCATTCCCATCCTTCAGTTGTTCTCCGGTCGGCCGCTCTGCCAAGTGAGACCCTGCACCGGTGCGAGCAACGCGCGCACGTCCGCCAGCAGCGCGGGATCCGGTTTCTGCGCTGCGCACGCAACCGCCCGTTGAACCTCGGCGACGCTGCTCAAACCTGTGATCGTGCAATCGAGGTGAGGCCGGCTGAACGCGTAGCTCAACGCGAGACCGGCCAGATCCGCACCGCGTTTTGCGCAGAGTTCCGCGGCAGCTGCACACGCCGTGCGCAAATCAGCCGGCGCGGGGTGCCACGATGGCGGGCCGCCTCGCGTGAGTAGTCCCATCCCGAGGGGCGCGGCGTTGAGCACCCCCACCTTGGCGGCCTGCAAATCCTTCGCATACGGCAAAAACGTCTCATCGTTGAGTGTAGCGTGACAGTAGCTGAGGACCGTGTCGACGAGTCGCGCCGCGCGCTGGTGAACCGCGCGCAGCGTCGCCAGCGGCAGGCCCGTCAGACCGACAAACCGCACCTTGCCCGATGCTCGCAGGCGGTCGAGCGCCGGGAGCGTCTCGGTCCAAATCTGTTCGAGCGACCCAAATTCCATGTCGTGCACCTGAATCACATCGATGTGCCCGCAGCCCAGTCGCGCGAGGCTGTCATCCACGCTGCGCACCACCCGCGCCGCGGAAAAATCAAAGTCCGTCGCGAGCGGCCCATAGCGTCCGACCTTGGTGGCGAGCACGTAACGCGCGCGCGGCACGCCCGCCAGTGCGCGGCCCAGCGCCGTTTCGGCCGCGGTCGCGCCATAGAAAGGCGCCGTGTCAAAATAGTTGATCCCGAGCTCCAGTGCCGTCCGCACCGTGGCGTCGGCTTCCTTCTGCGTCACAGGCCGGAACACCCCGCCGATCGGCGAACCGCCAAAGCCGACGCAAGAAACCGACAGACCCGTGCGGCCAAGGGGGCGCAACTGCATAGACCCGCCAGCCTGCTCCCCGTCTGACGTCCGGCAATCCCGGAGTGGGTTTCAGAGCGGTTTAACTAAAGTCGTAGCCGATGCGCGTGTCGTGGCGAGGAGCGGAGCGACCAAGCAATCCAGCTGGATCGTCATGGCGCGCTTCGCGCACCTCGCGATGACAAGCGGATTGATGCGGCTACAGTTCCATTTAAAACGCACTAACCGAGAAGGGCGCGAAGCTCAAACCAGTCACGGACGGAGTTCAGACTTTTACCACGAAGGGCACGAAGCACACCAAGGTCGAGCCTCAGACATCTGATCGCTGAGCTCTGAACTTCGTGCGCTTCCTCATCTTCGTGGTAAAAATTCGGCTCGGTTCGTTCCCATAGTCCAGGTCCATGATTGGTATCCTTCGCGTTCTTTGCGCTCTTCGCGGTTAAAAATCCGGCGATCGCTCCGAACCGATTATTGACCCCCGCCGCGCCGCCCGCCATGTCTGGCAGCTATGTCCGACACTCCCGCACCCGCCGCCGTCACCATGGATGCCATTGTCGCGCTCGCCAAGCGCCGCGGCTTCATCTTCCAGTCCTCCGAGATCTACGGCGGTTTCAACGGCTTCTTCGATTACGGCCCGCTCGGCGCCGAGCTGAAGAAAAACATCCGCGACTGTTGGTGGGATGACATGGTCCGCCGCCGCGACGACGTCGTCGGCCTCGAATCCTCCATCATCATGCACCCGAAGGTCTGGGAGGCGTCCGGCCACGTCGCCGGCTTCACCGACCCGCTCGTGGACTGCAAGGTCAGCAAGCAGCGTTACCGCGCCGACCAGCTCTTCTTCGCCGCCGTCATCGTCGACGGCAAAACCGTCGGCTATGTCTCCGCCCTCGAAAGCGAGAAAACCGCCGCCGAACTCCAAACCGCCGCCGAGGCGTTCAAGCGCAAGAAAGCCCTGCAGGGCACGCTTTCGCCTGTGGTCACCAAGGACATGACCGAGGCGCAGCCCGACGAGATCGCGCTCATCCCCTCGCCCGCCACGGGCGAGCCCGGCAGTCTCACGCCGCCGCGCTCGTTCAACATGATGTTTCAGACGAACGTCGGTGCGATGACCGACGGCTCGTCCGTCGCCTACCTGAGGCCGGAGACGGCACAGGGTATGTTCGTGGATTTCAAGAACATCGTGGACACCGGCCGCGTGAAGCTGCCGTTCGGTATCGCCCAAATCGGCAAGTCGTTCCGCAACGAGATCACGCCGCGCAACTTCATCTTCCGCTCGCGCGAGTTTGAGCAGATGGAGATGGAATATTTCATCCATGAGGACGCCGACTGGGCGAAGTGCCACGAAGAGTGGATCGTCTGGTGCGAGGCTTGGCTGAAGAGCATCGGCCTCCCGGCCAGCCATCTCTCGCGCTACTCGCATCCGAAGGAGAAACTCGCGTTCTACTCGCGCGGCACAGTGGACATCATGTTTGCCTACCCGTTCGGCGTGCAGGAGCTCTGGGGCATCGCCGCCCGCGGCAACTACGACCTCACGCAGCACGCCAACGCCAGCGGCAAGCCGCAGGAGATCTTCGACGAGGCCACGAAGAAGAAATTCGTGCCGCACGTCATCGAGCCCGCCGTGGGCGTCGACCGCATTCTGCTCGCCGTGCTCTGCGCCGGTTATGCCGAGGAGGACGTGAAGGATGAGAAGGGCGCCGTCGAAAAGCGCACCGTCCTCCGCTTCTCGCCGCGCATCGCACCGGTGAAAGTCGCCGTGCTCCCGCTGCTCAAAAACAAGCCCGAGCTCGTGGCCATCGCGCAGAAACTCTACGCCAAACTGAAGCGCAAATACGCCGTGTTCTACGACGAAACCGGCAACATCGGCAAACGGTACCGGCGTCAGGACGAGATCGGCACGCCCTGGTGCGTGACCATCGACTTCGACACGATTGAGAAACCAGGCGAGACGTTCACGCTCCGCGAGCGCGACTCGATGGCCCAGCGCCGGATCACCGAAACCGAGCTCTTCGCGCTACTCGAAGAGCAAGTGTACTGAGCGAGCCGGGCCCCTGTGGGTCGGGCTTTACACCCGATATCAGCCTCCTGAATCGGCGATAATCCCCGACCCACGTCTCGACGCGTAGATTATCCGACCGCGCCCGGCGACACCTTCACGCTCCGTGAGCACGACTCGATGAGCCAGAAACGCATCACTGATACCAATCGCCTTTAGCTTTTACCCTTGTCATCGCGAGGTGCGCAAAGCGTGCCGTGGCGATCCAGCTGGATTGCTTCGTCGTCCCGCCGAGCGGGGCTCCTCGCAATGACAGAGTAATTGCATCGGCGATTGGTATGAGTCGGATGTCCCCGCATTGCTCGAAGCGCAAGTTTGTAGAGGAGTCCGATTGCGCCCCTCCAATTTTCCTTCGCCTCGGTCCCTTGTCGGGGATAGGGTTTATCCCAGCGGAGGCGGATGACACTGAGGCGCAAGCCTTGAACAGATAGGCTGTTACCAAGCCCGTCTTCTGTCTTTTCACCGTTACTTTTCCGAGTGATCTCGGTCTACGACTGGTTCATGACCCGGCGCGGAAAAATTCTCGTTTTTGGCCTGACTGCATTGATTGCAGTGGTGGCCGCGATGCCGTGGTGGCTGGGCGTCGCCCTGCGGCCGATCCTGCGGTCGAAGGGCATCACCTTCGCAACGTACGAGCGCGTGGGTTATGCGCAGTTCCGCCTGCACGAGGCTCGCTACCAATCCGCGCGCGTCATCGTCACAATCGAATCGGTTCAAACCGTCACCCCGGTGCTCTGGCTGGCCCAGCGTTTTGGCGAGCAACCGCTCGTCACCGCCGACCATTGGTCGCTCACAATTTTACCCGCATCGGCGAAAATTTCTCCGATCACCGTGACGCAGCCTCCCCATGGCATGCCTTGGTTGTTGGCGATATTGCGGCGGGTCGATGGGGCGTTGCATCGCTGGCTGCCGCGGGCGCAGCTTCATCATGGGGTTATGCTCGGGGCCGAACCCCACTGGTCGATTGCGGAAACCGACTGGCAAAATCATACGCTCACCCTGCAGGGCTTGGTCACCGCTCATGGGACCTACGATGCGACCGTGGTTGCGAGCGCCACCGCTCCCTTCAAGCTCGACGCGCACGCTGTCGGATTTGACGCCAAGCTCCACCTCACCTGGTCAGATGGGGATGTGAAAGGCGATGCCACCGTGTGGGATCAACCGGTTCAGCTCGCGGTCGCTTTTCCCGCGCAAGGCTGGATTCCCACCGAAGCCAGTGCCCTCGCCGCGAAGTGGACGCTGCCCGCGTCGCGGGTCAAACTCGCCGCACCGTACAAGCAGGTGCTCAGCGATGCCAAGTTGACCTGGCAAAACGGCGCCTTCGATTTTTCCGCCACCGCCCGGGCCTTGCCGACGCCCGGCACCAAGGCCCCGCCATTTTCGGCGCGCGCAGCTGCGCACGGCGGCTTCCACGAATGGACTCTGACGGCCTTCGATGTTGATGCGCCTTTTGCCACCGCCCGGCTAAGCGCTCCCGTGACCCTCAGCCTTGATCACCCGCTGGCGGCGGAATCAGCACAGCTCACCGTCCAAGCCGACTTGAGCAAGCTACCATGGGGCAATGGCCAGCTCCATGGCACCGTAAACGGCCACGTGCAGGTCAACGGCGACGCCGCGGCGGCGCGGCAAACATTCGAGCTCGATTTCCACGACGTCACGCTGGGCGGAGTCACCCTGCAAACCGCCCACGCCGCCGGTCGTCTGCAATGGCCGTTACTGGAGCTCACATCCCTGCAGGTGCAGTTGGACAACGACACCAAAATTGAGGCGCACGGGAGCGTGGACTGGCATAAGCGCGAACTGATCGGCGCGGTGCTGCAGGCCAAACTCAACTCGGCTTCGTTGGAAAAATGGCTGCCGGGCGGGCTCGAGTGGGACACCGCAGAAGTCACCGCCTCCGCCGATGGACCGCTCGACGCGCCGCACCATCAAGGTGCGCTCAAACTCACCGGCGCTCAGTGGGGTCCGCTCCATCCGCTGACGGTGGCGGCGACCTGGCAGGGCGTCGGCTCCACAGCTGACATCGTTTCCGCGCAGCTCACGTCCGGACATTCCTCTCTTGTCGGGGGCGGCAAACTCGCTAAGTCCGGCCTGCAGCTGGACACGCTGGTGTTCACTGTCGCGGATGAAAAAATCTGGCAGCTCGCCGCCCCAGCCCATCTTAGCTGGTCACCATTTTGGCAGCTCGATCGGCTTCAGCTCACCGGCCCGCGCAGCCAGCTGACGTTCATGGGCCAGGGCGGCCCGGACGGGTCTTTCGCCGTCGCGGCTGGGCGCTTCGATTCCGCCTGGCTCCATGATTGGGTAACGCTGGCGGGACCAGCCTGGCAATTGCACTCCCTCCAAGCCACCGGCCGAATCGCGAACGGCGTGCTGGTTTTCGACACCGCGCTGGCCGCGCAGATTGCCACGGCGAAAATTCCCGCGGACGTCAAACTGGTCGCGCACGGCGACGCCGATGGCGTGCAGCTCAAGGAGCTGACCGTGGCGGAGGCGAATCGGGTGCTCACGCAAGCCATGGGGCGGTTGCCCGTGTCCGCCCGATTCCAACCTACCTTTCACCTGCAAGTGGATGAAACCAGTCCCCTCGAATTGGTGGCGTCGACTGACCCCGCTTCGCCGTTGTGGGCCATGGTGTCCGCGAGCAGCGGCGTAACGCTGACTAGTCCCACGGCGAAGATCAGTCTGCAGGGCACCCTGCGCCAGCCCGTGGGTGAGTTGCAGATCCAGGCGAAGCAGCTCGGTTTCCCCGCCAAACTGGGAAATTTCTCGCTCCCCGAGGCGACCGATCTCGCGCTCAACCTGCAACTCGGACGGAAACAGGTGAAGCTGACCCAGTTTTCCGCGCTGCTCGACGGCCAGGCCATCAACGCCAGCGGGCAGATCCCGATGAATGACGCCGCGTGGCAGCAACTCTGGCACCATCCCGGCGGGTTCGACTGGAGCGAAGCCGAGGGCCAGCTGGCCATTCCCGACGCCGATATCGCTGCGCTCGCGAAACGCGCTCCGGAGTTTGTGGCTGCCTTGGGCCGGCTCCATGTCCAGGTGCAACTTGCCCGCGGAGAAAAGCTGATGGGCGAACTCCGTATCACCAACGCCGCCACCCGACCCCTGTCGCCCTTTGGGACCCTGCAGGAAATCGACGCCGACCTCACCCTGACCGACCGAACGCTCACGGTAAAATCCCTGACCGCCACGCTGGGCGGCGAACCCGTCACGCTCACGGGCAGTATCACTCTCGTGCCTGGTGGTCCGCCCAAACTCGCCCTGGCCCTCAAGGGCGAACATCTGCCGCTCGTGCGCTCGTCCGGGATGCTGCTACGCAGTGATCTCGACCTGCACGCCACGACCAATCCGGCCGGTCTCACGCAGCTCACGGGCAACGTTACACTCCGCGACAGCCTCGTGCTCGCCAATTTCAACAGCCTGCTCCCGACCGGCCCGCGCAGTGTCTCACGCCAGCCGCCCTATTTTGCGGTGCAGTCCGAGCCCTTCCGGCATTGGCCGCTGGATCTCACGGTGCGCGGCCGTGGGGCCGTCCGCGTGCGGACCACGATATTCAGCGGCACGCTCTCCACGCAGTTTCATCTCGGCGGCACGCTCGGTGAGCCGCGAGCCGTGGGGGAAATCTCGGTCGACCAAGGCTCGGTCCTGTTTCCCTTTGCAACGTTCAAAGTCCAGCAGGGCACGCTCCGACTCAGCGAAGCCGATCCGTTTCACGCGCGCGTCAGCCTGATCGGCACCGCGCAGCGCCGGGATTACCAGCTGCGGCTCGAGGTCACCGGCCAACTGCCGGAACCCGTGGTCACGATGTCCTCGACGCCCGCCCTCGACTCGACCGACGTGATGCTGATGGTCATGACCGGCCGGCCGCCGACTGGCGACACCGGCGTGGCGTCCAGCGCGCAGCGCCTTGCGCTCTTCGGTGCCTACCTCGGCCGCGGCGTGTTCGATGAACTTGGCTTCGGCGGCGACGATCGGCTTGAGGTTTCCTCGGGCCAGCGAATTTCGCAACAGGGCCAGGAAACCTACGAAGTCGAATACAAGCTCAACGACCATTGGTCGCTCGTGGGTGAATACGACGAACTGGACAGCTACAACGCCGGTGTGAAATGGCGGATTTATACCCAGGAAACGAAGCCCAGTGATAAAAAATAGCCTCCATTCACCGACTGCCATTGAGAAGCGTCCCGCAGCGCAGGATGACGACGCAATCCAGCTGGCTGGTCGCGGCGCCATTCGCGCACCTCGCCCTGACAGTCGGCGGACCAAGCAGATCGTGCCGGCCGCGTTGATTGCCTTCCTGGCTCTGCTTGCCGGTATCGCCACGCCTCTTTCTGCCGCGGATCTGCAAGTTAAGGGCCTCGGCTGGATTGGCGACCGCAAGGCGGAGCAGCGCCTGAAGCTGCTGATTCCGCACGAGACTGCCAACACTCTGAATGCGAGCACGATCGAGGACGCCGCGCTCGTGTTGAGCTCGGGGCTGACGGATGAGGGTTATTTGCGACCCACGATCAAGGCCGAGCTAACGCTGGAAGGGGACCGCCACGTCAGCTATCCGCTCGATGCGCAGCTCGAACAGCCCTTGCCCCGCCCGCTGGCCGCGATCGCGGCGACACTGCGCATCGAGCGTGGGCAACGTTTCACGCTGCGCGAAATCACGTTTACCGGACTCTTCGCGCTCGAGCCCAAAAACGCCCGGGCGTTTTTCGTCGGGGAAGACCGGATCATTCCGCTCGATGCCGAGCGCCTGTATTCGCCCGGCCGGCTGCAGCGCTCGGCCGGCAACCTCACGGAGACCCTCCGCCAAATGGGCTACACCCACGCGGAGGTGAAAGTCGGCGCCGTGCACATCGATGCCGCTACCGGACACGTGCGCGCCACGATCGTGGTTACCGAAGGCCGTCGATCAGTGGTGGACTCCCTGCGGTTTATCCTGACCGACCATAGCCCGGAACCCGCCACCGTCAAAGCCGGCCGGATCGGCGCCCCGTGGAATTCACTTTGGCGGCAGGAAACCACGACCGCGATCCGTCGCTGGTATTTTGCTCACGGGTTCCCCGACGTGCGGATCGCTCTGGTCCCTGAGGTCGTGCCTCAGGCGGATGGCCTCGATCACGTGGCGGTGACGGTGCGCGTCACTCCCGGCGAAGTCGTGCATGTCGGAGCGGTGCGTTTCATCGGCAATCAAAACACGCGCGAATCCACGCTGCGTCGCCTGGTCAAGAGTTCGCCGGGAGATTTGTTGAACCCGATCAAATTCGACAACGCCGAGGCCCGACTCTCGCAGCTGGGGGTCTTCCGCACGGTTGACCTGCACTACAATCCCCCGACCGCGGCGGTCCGCGATGTCGTCTATAATGTGACGGAGGGCCGCCGTCAGGAAGTCAGCCTGCTCGCCGGCTATGGCAGCTATGAGCAGCTGCGCGGTGGAGTGGAATGGCAGGATTACAACCTCTTCGGGTTGGCCCACTCGACAGATCTCAAGCTCGTGCAGTCCATGAAAAGCTCGGAGGGCGAATACACCTACACCGTGCCGCAGCTGTTCGGCACCACGCGCGACGGCACGGCCCGGGTGTTCGGCCTGCGTCAGGAAGAGTTGTCCTTCCTCCACGAGGAATATGGCGCCAACGTGGCCGTGCTCTGGCCGCTGCGGCGAGTTGGAGTTACCCTTACGACCGGGTATACCTTCAAGCACGTGCGCGACACGAACAACGAACTCGCCACCCAAGCCACGGACCAGACGGGCACCGACGTGGGGAGCATCGGCATCGGGTTGGTGCGCGAGCGACGCGACAACCCGCTGCGGCCGCACCACGGCTACAAGCTGGCGTTGCAGGCGGATCTGGCCGATCGCGGGCTCGGCGGCGACGTGGTGTATCAGCAATTTGTCCTCGCCGGGTCGTATCACACGCCTTGGGGCAACGGCCGCTGGCTGCATTTTGGTCTTTCCCACGGAGTTGTGACGACATCGGGCGCGCCCACCGACAATCCCTTGCCGGTCAGCGTGCTGTTCTTCCCCGGTGGCGACGGTTCGATCCGAGGCTATCGGCGCGGTGGAGCCGCCCCGAGAGCAGCGAACGGTCAATTCATCGGCGCCAAATCCTACGTGCAGGCCAACGTCGAGCTGGAGCAGGCACTCACCGCCAACTGGTCGGCCGTGGTCTTCGGTGACGCCGTCGGCACGGCCGTGCATCTGTCGGATTACCCCTTCAACAAAGAACTCTATTCGGTCGGCCTCGGCGTGCGTTACCAAACCATCATTGGTCCGGTGCGCGTGGAATACGGGCACAACCTCAACCCGCGCGTGGGCGATCCAAATGGGACACTCCAGCTCTCGATCGGTTTTCCGTTTTGAAATGGCGAAGCGCAAAGACGCGAAGTTGCAACGTTTCGGGCAAATTCTAATTCCTGTTTTCTTTTGTGGTCTTGGCGCCTTGGCCGCTTTGCGCTTAATCCGATTCCGATCTCCCGCCCATTCAGGACGACAAAATTAACTTCTCCCATGGATCCCTACACCCAGGCCCGCACCCTGATCGACGCGGCGCATTCGGCCGATCCGACCAGCGGTCCCGATGGCCAGCCGGCGGAGCTGGTCTACGCCGGGCGAATCGAGGCGTGGGTCGCACGGCTCGTGCCCGAGGCCACGCCTTTGCTCCGGCTCGCCGCGCGCTGCCAGCATCTCGAGCGCTGGTTGGTGCCACGCGCGACGTTTCCCGAGGGCAAGGTCGGCTACCTCACCTGGCGCAAATCCCTCTACGCCAAACAAGCCGCCCGGGCGAAGGAGCTGCTGCTCATTGCCGGCGTGGCCGCGGAAGAAGCGGATGAAGCTGCGACGTGGGTTTCGAAAAGCGGCTTGAAAACAAATCCGGGCACGCAAGCGCTCGAGGACGCGGCCGTGCTGGTTTTTGTGGAAAACGAGATTGGAGCCTTCGCCGCGCAGCATGCCGAGTACCCGCGTGAAAAGTTCGTGGATATCCTTAAAAAAACCTGGCGTAAACTCAGCCCGCCCGCCCAGCAACTCGCCAGCTCCCTTAACCTTCCTCAGGATATCGCCGCGTTGATGCGTGACGCGACGGGGTATTGAGGTCTTGGTGGGGCGTCATCGCAGACGCCCGCCTCGAAGGTCGGCCTGTTTGCGATGCTAATGACAGGCTGCGGTTATGGCGGGATGAGCCCGCCTTCCGTCGCGTTGGCGAAGAAGGGCAAAGCCCCAACAAAAACGATTGCAGCCCCTACCTTTTGCCCCGGCAATTAAAACGAACCCCCGGAAGTTTCCGGGGTCGGCAAACTCATGAAAAAATTTGGCATTCTCGCCCTCAGCAGCGCCCTCCTCCTGACCGGCTGCTCCAGCGCCTACTACGGCGCCATGGAGAAGTTCGGCATCGCGAAGCGTGAAATTCTCGTCGATCGCGTCGAGGACACCCGCAAGGCCCAGACTCAGGCCAAGGAGCAGTTCGCCAGTGCGCTCGATCACTTCCTCGCGGTGACCAAGGTGGATGGCGGGGACCTGCAGCAGAAATACAACCAGCTCAACCACGACCTCGTGCGCAGCGAGGAACGCGCCAAGGACGTCCGCGATCGCATCGCCGCCGTCGAAAATGTCGCCGATGCCCTGTTCAGCGAATGGAAACAAGAGCTGGGCCAGTATTCCAGCGCCTCCCTGCGCAACGAAAGCCAGCGCGAGCTCGATTCCACCCAGCGTCGTTACAACACGCTTATTTCGCTCATGCACCGCGCCGCCGACCGCATGGATCCGGTGCTAGCCACTTTCCGCGACCAGGTGCTTTTCCTGAAGCATAACCTCAACGCCCGCGCCCTCGCCTCGCTCGATACCACCAATCGTACGCTCGATGCCGACGTCTCGCGGCTGATTGCCGACATGGAAGCCTCCATCCGCGAGGCCGAGGCCTTCATCAAAAACATCTCGCCGCCGCCCGAGACGAAGTAGGTCGGGGTTTAGCCCCGATATCCCATGGTGTTTGTAGGGCGGGATCGCTGATCCCGCCATTGCCGCAACCTGCGACTGGCACCGCAATCAACCGGCCGCTAAGGCGGGATCAGCGATCCCGCCCTACAAACGCCGTGAGTCGGGGCTTAATGCCCGACATCCCAAAATCGGAGGGACGCAGTCACGCTACGCTCATCATCGCGTAAGAATGGGGCTGTGCGTTCGCGGCGCAGCCTGCGCCCCTGCACCCTGCCTTCAATTCACCACCGCCAGCATGAACCCATCATAACCCTTGGCGCCGACCGTCTGAAGCGTCGTGGCGGTCACGCGGGTCTCGGTCTTGAGCATTTCATTGAGCTGGCGCACGCCCTGTACACTGGGATCGGTGGTGGTGCCATCAGTCACCGCGCCCTTGCGGATGACGTTGTCCACGATGATGACCGTCCCGCGCCGCGAGAGCTTCAGGGCCCAGGTGAAATACTCGGGTATCCGCACCTTGTCGGCATCGATAAAGATCAGGTCAAACGGACCGCGCCCCGCGGCGGCCAGCTCCGGCAACGTGTCGAGCGCCCGCCCTTCCTTCACCTCGATCATTTTCGTCAAACCCGCATTTTCAAAATTGGCCCGTGCCACCCGGGCGTGCCTCGGATCCACCTCCAGGGTGACGACCTTGCCCCCGGCCGGCAGCATGCCGCGCGCGAGCCAGATCGTGCTGTAGCCGCCGAGCGTGCCAATCTCGAGAATCGTGCGCGCGCCATGAATCTTCGTAAGCAGGTGCAGGAACTTGCCCTGCGCCGGCGACACGTTGATGGCAGGCAGGCCGGCGTCCGTGCTGGCCTTCAACACCGTTTCCAGCACCGGGTCCTCCGGGATCATCGATTCGGAAATATACTGATCCACCGCGGTCCATTGTTCGGGAGTCATGGCTCCAATTTTCACGGCCGCCGCGGATGGTCAACTCACTCGACATTAAATGTCGCCGGTCCTTCGTAGGGATCATGCCTGAGGCACCCCGATCCGACCTTCACTCCCGGGTTGGGTTTTCCGCCGTGGTCACGGCTGATTTTGACGAAATGGCCGAGCTCCGCATCGCCGCGATGCGGGCCAGCTTGGAGCACGTGGGTCGGTTTGAGCCCACCCGCGCCCGTGATCGCCTGCAGAAGTCGTTTTTTCCAGAGCACAGCCAGTTCATCCTCCTGGACGGAAACAAAGTCGGTTTCTACACCTTCCGCCGGACTGACGACGGTTTCCGCCTGGATCACTTGTATATCCATCCATCCCATCAGTCGCAGGGCGTGGGATCTTTGGTCCTGCAAACGCTCATCGCCCAGGCCGATGCGCAGCGCCAACCCGTTCACGTGGGCGCGCTGAAGGAAAGCGCGGCCAATCATTTCTACGCTCGCCATGGTTTCCATCCGCAGGCCCAAGATGCCTGGGATATCCATTACATAAGACCAGCCGTCAGCTGACGCTCCCCGACCTCCCGATTTAAATCCCTCTCAAAAATGGAAACCCGACAAACTGCGGCCAACTACGACAAGATCGCTCACCATTGGGCCGGAGCTGACTTTCCCAGGCAGAACGGCATCGCCCAGCATGAGCGGGCGTTCAAGTTCTGCCGCGCCTTTGGTTCCGCCATCGACATCGGTTGCGGCAGCAGCGGTCGCCTCATTTCCCTCCTGCAATCCCGTGCTTTCAAAACGGAAGGGCTGGATTTCTCGGCAGGGATGCTCGCCCTCGCGAAACAAAAACACCCGGACGTCACTTTCCACCACGCCGATATCTGCGCGTGGGAGTTTCCCCACCAGTACGATTTCATCTCTGCGTGGGACAGCATCTGGCATGTGCCGCTGGCGCTCCACGCGGCCGTGCTGGAAAAATTGTGTGCCGGGCTGAATCCCGGAGGCGTCCTGATTTTTACTTCTGGCGGCGTCGATATTCCGGGTGATGTCACCAATCCCTTCCACGGCCAGCCTCTCTACCACGCCGCCCTCGGCATTCCCCACCTCCTACGGCTCGTGGATAAATTCGGCTGCGTCTGCCGCCATCTCGAGTATGACCAGCATCCCGAGCCGCACCTCTATCTGATCATCCAAAAATCCTGACCCGCCGCCATCCCATGGGAAAAACATACGCTAACCTCAGTCCCGAACTGCAGTCGTGGCTGAAGCAGCAGCAGATTTTCTTCGTGGCGACAGCGCCCCTCGCGTCAGAGGGACACGTCAATTGCTCGCCCAAGGGCGGTGACACCTTTCGCGTGCTCAACGAACGTGAGGTCGCGTATCTCGACCTCACCGGCAGCGGCGTCGAAACGATTGCTCATCTCCAGGAAAATCGCCGACTCGTGATCATGTTCTGCGCATTCACCGGGCCGCCCAAGGTTGTCCGCCTCCACGGCCGGGGCGAAGTGATCTACCCGGGTCACCGCGATTTCCCGGCGCTCCTCGCTCTTTTCCCGACCTATCCCGGCGGCCGCGCGATCATCCGGCTGGTCATCAACCGCCTCAGCGATTCCTGCGGCTATGCCGTGCCGTTCATGAGTTTCGACGGGCACCGCGATGCCCTCGACAAATGGGCGGAGAAGAAAGGCCCGGAAGGGCTGGCGGAATACCGCGCGCTCAAAAATCGCACGAGCATCGATGGCCACCACGGCTACAAGGAGCTTAATTAGACACCCA
>JBDTJA010000344.1:0-2643 GCA_039936075.1 Opitutaceae bacterium
CCGCGCGGCAGTCTGGAGTTCCCGCATCTGGCGAAATCGACCCGGATGCCGCGCGGCGGAGCGTCCGGCCCACCGGCCTGAGGATTTTCAGCGCAGCTGCCTCAGCAGCTGTTGCGCGGGCTGGTAGTCGGGCTTGATCCGCAGGACGGCTGCGAGGTGCGGGATTGCTTCGCTCTGGCGGTCAGGCAAACGGATCAAGACGTTCGCGAGGACAAAGTGCGCCTGCCAGAGATCTGGGTCAGTGCGGACGGCGGACTCGAGATGGGCGATCGCCTCGGTTTCACGGCCGGAGGAACTGAGCAGGGCGACGCCGAGGTTCATTTGAATCTCGGCCAGCTCGGGCCGCGAGCTGAGCACCGTTTTATAGTGGCGGATGGCTTCTTCCTGGCGGCCAGGAACGGATAGCAGCGTGTTGGCGAGGTTGCACTCGGCCTGCCAAAGCTCGGGCCTCAAGCGCACCGCGGTTTCCAAGTGGCCAATCGCTTCGTCTTTCCGTTCCGGGAGGGTGAGCAGGGCCATCGCGAGATTGGCGTGCGCCTCGGCGTAATCGGGACGGAGGTGAAGTGCTTCACGATACGAGGCGATGGCGGCAGCGGTTTCGCCGCGGGCGACAAGTTCCATGCCGAGGTTGTAGGACGCCATCCACGCGGAGGGATTTCGGGCGAGGGTGGCGCGGTAGAGTGTGACGTTATCCCGATAGTCGTGGGTCTGGTTCCACGTCAGGAGACCCAGCCCTCCGACCAGCACGATGGGAATCACGTGGCACAACCATTGGGGAAGGTGGAATGAAATCGGGGGTCGGGGTTTATCCTCGACAGGAGAGACGGATTTCGGGCGTTCCACCTTCGCCAAGGCTAGGGCGGAAAAGAAAGCCCGACCCGCGGCCGGATTCCCGGCGCGATCCTGATCGGGGCGCGAGGTCAGTAGGCGGGTCAGACTGGCGGATACGGGAACGATGATGCCAAGGCAGGCGAGGTACTGAAAATGATCCGCGACGTAGGAGTAGATGAACGGAAAAACGTTAAAGAATCCGAGCGCAGGAAAGAGCGTACCCGCAAAAAACAGCGCGCCGGCCAGCGGACCGCGCGTCCGGCAGCGCAGCCGCCACAGTCCGATCACGACGACGATCGCGGCGAGGATGGGGACGTACGACCCGGCCTGCGCAGCGTCGATGGACCAGCGCGGATAGACAAAACTCAGGTCCACCGGCCAGAGCAGTTTGCCGAGGTAAAACCACAGGACGTGACCGGCCAGGAGGCAGCGTTGCAGGAAGTTCAGATCGTAGGCAATCCCTTCCGCGCCGATGTAGGTGCGCTCCACCCACGCAGTGCAGAGTCCGGCAGCGATCCCGAGCACGAACCATGGCAGCAACGGCCCGACATCCCGACGCCACGAAATTTGACCACGGCGCCACCACGCGAGCACGAGCAGCGCGGCGGGCAGCGTGGCGGTCACGGACTTGGTCAGGATCGCCAAGACAAACCACAGCGTGGCCAAGGCGTAGTATCGGCCCGTCCGTCCCGAGGCGGGCATTCCAGCCGCGCGCGCTTCGTCAAAGTGAAGGTAAGCCAGCAGGGCCAGCAGGTAGAACACCGTGGAGAGCGTGTTTTTCTGTTCGGAGATCCATGCGACGGATTCGACGCAGACCGGATGCAGCGCAAAGATCAGCCCGGCTAGCCATGCGCCGGGAATCGCCAGCCGCTGCGCCACGCGCACGACCAGTCCCGCGGCGGCGAGGTGCAACAGGAGATTCAGCCAATGATAGGCCGTCGAGGATTCGCCCCACAGTCCATGTTCGAGCCAGAACGCACTGTGCAGCACGGGATAATACTGCTGCGTGGCGCCGAGCTCGAACCAGATGCGCGCGAGTCCGGCCAGCGACCGGAGCTCGGGCTTGGTCACATGGGCGCTGTCGTCCCAGAGGAATCCTCCGTGCAGTGCCGGATAATAAGCGATGACGCCCAGCAGCGCCATGCCGAGCCAGCGGAGCCACCACGCATCCATCGCCGCTGCACGGAAGGTGGGCGGCCAGGGGCCGGGTTTCGCTTGGCGCGGTGGCATCGGCGGCACGGTTTCGGTTTCTGATTCCGGCCGCAACGCGGAAAAGGCTACGAAGGAAACTCAATTTGCCGCGATGATCAAACCTCGAGCCTCTGAGGGTTGGCCGCAAAGAGGCGCAAGAAGCGCAAAAAAAAATGAGCTCAAGTTTGTGAACCAGAGAAATACCGCGGGAGGGGAGAGCGGAAAAGCGAAGATCAGACTGGAGCCGTTTCAAAAATGTCAGAGCCGGAGGGCAGGAAGTAGCTACGAGCGTGAGCGAGTGGCCGGCTCCTTCCACTTGCTCACGCTCGCGGCTACACTCTTTCTAAATGTTCTCTAGCGTGTTTCTTGTGCCATTTTGCGACTCTTGTGACTCTTTGTGGCCAACCTAATAATCCGTGTCGCGACGAGCTCGGCAGTTTACTCGGCGCAGCCGGGGCCCAGACTCGTCTCATCCCATGAAACGCCCAACCATGCCTTCGTCGCTCCATTCGTGGCTCGTCCACCTGCTACTGGCCGTCGTTCTCGTCAGTGCCGCCCGTGCCACTGACTCCCCGCCGGATTTTAATGGGAAGTGGACGCTGCTGCCGGAGAAAAGCTCGG
>JBDTJA010000345.1:0-11438 GCA_039936075.1 Opitutaceae bacterium
CCGAGAAACACTGGTAGGGCGAGTCCCCATAACCGGTGGGTCCGAGCGGGCAGATTTGCCAGGACTTGAAACCGGCACTGGCCAGAAACTTCAGGAAGGTGACCGCGTTCTCATCCAGCGAACCGATGCCGTAAGCACCGGGCAAGGCAGTCGGGTGCAGCAACACACCGGATCCGCGGTCCGCCAGCCAATTGAAGAGCGGGTCAGCCATGGAAACGTTTAGTTAACATAATATCTATTGTGCGTAAACTATCTGTGAGGAAAACTACCGTGCCGGGCCCCAGCGCTTGCTGAACGGGAAATAAATGAACAGCGGCCGGCCGACGACTTCCTTGGCCGGGACGAAGCCCCAATAGCGGCTGTCGAAACTATTGTTCGAGTTGTCGCCCATGGCGAAAAAGGAGTTGGCTGGAACGGTGACCTTATCGCCGGCGGCGGTCAGATACTTCGCCCGCATCGGTGAATCCAAGGGCCGGTCTGCAGTCGGGCCGAAAACATAGCCGGCATAGTGGTCAATCTGCTGCGCATTTCGGTCAAATGCTGGCGTGCCGGTGATCGGTGCGCCATCGCGCCACAGGACCGGCGGACGAACTTCCAGCGTATCGCCCGGCACGCCCACGAGGCGTTTAATGTAATACTGTTCGCCGAAAACATTCATGATCCCGGGAATGTTGCCGGTGAAAAACACGAACCCCTGCCCCACTTGGGGTCGCATGAAGTGGTAACTGATACGGTCCGCGAAGAGCTGGTCACCCGTGATTTCATCGAAGGCAAAAAACGCCCGGCCCTGAACGGCCTGACGCGGTAGCGTGACCCAGGCGAAATTCCCGTTGTGATCGGGCGAAAGTTTCGCGGCTTCCGCCAGTTGCTCGGTCGTCATGCCAAACGCCTCGGGAAAAGCCAGGTTCAGGTCAAAATCCTGCGGCACCTGCACTTTGACCTGTTTCCCATTCACATCGAAAATGTACTCCCGATTGGTCGAGGGAAAGATCAGCCAGGAGCGGGCTGGTTTGGTCTCGTACAAAACCACGCCACCGTAACTCACCGGAACTTTGATTGAGCCGGAATCCGGCGCCACCAACTCATGATGCCGGGCGCCAAAGAGGACAAAGCGAGCGACCCGGCTCGGCAGGCTCGGCACCTTCGCCGGATCGGGATAAACATCCGGTGTCATGCCGTAATAACTCGGCCACATCGAGTTCGTCGGAATTTTGAACGGCTGCAGAATGTACGACCGGACGCCGATAATCACGATCGCCGCGACCAGGATAAACTCCACGTTCTCGATCAATGCCGTCTTCGGATAGATCGCGCCGCCCGTGCGTTTTAAAACCGGCTCAAGCGCTGCAATGGCCTGCTGGAGCTTCGATGCGTCTGCGTGCGTCCGGTAGCGCAGGCGCAGTTCATCCGTGCGCGCCCGCAGTTCCTCCGCATCGCGCGCCGGCAGGACATCCCGGCGGAAATTCCACACCTTGTCCGCGGTCTCGAGCCAGTTCTCGGCAGTCGTCCGCATCTTCGCCTCGGCGCCGCCCAGCCCGACCCATGCGAGCAGCTTCTTGCCGAGACGGTTCAAGAAACTGGGTTCAGGTTTCATGGGGCGTTCCTCAATCGTTCTGCAGCACCTTGATAAAGGCATCAGGTGGGATGGAAACCTTGCCGATTTGTTTCATCTTCTTTTTGCCCTCCTTCTGCTTGTCGAGCAGTTTGCGCTTCCGGCTGATGTCGCCGCCGTAGCACTTTGAGGTCACGTCCTTGCGCATCTCCCGGACGTTGTCGCGCGCAATGATCTTGCCGCCGATGGCGGCCTGAATCGCGACCTTGAACATCTGCGGCGGAATGATCTTCGCCAGTTTTTCGCAAAGCTGGCGGCCTTTCGCGTCGGCCTTGTCCCGATGCACGATGCAGGAAAATGCGTCGACGGGATCACCGTTGATCATGATATCCATCTTCACGAGATCGGATACCATGTAATCGCCCAGCTCGTAATCCATCGAGCCATAACCGTGCGTGATGCTTTTCAGCCGGTCGTTGAAATCGACGAGGATTTCGTTCAGCGGTAAAACCGCCCGGAGCATGACGCGGTTCATGTCGAGCGTATCGGTGTGCTCGCAGACTCCGCGCTTCTCCATGATGAGGGAGAGAATGTCGCCCATCGCGTCGTTCGGGAGAATGATCTGGGCCCGAATGGTCGGTTCCTGGATCTCCAGAATCGTGCCCGGGTCCGGCATGTTGACGGGATTGTCCACGTCGATCTCCTCGCCGCCCTGCTTGATGATGTGGTAAATTACACTCGGGTACGTCGAGATGATCTCCACGTCATGCTCCCGCCGGATGCGCTCCTGGATGATCTCCATGTGGAGCAAACCGAGGAAGCCGCAGCGAAAACCAAAACCGAGTGCGAGCGAGCTCTCCGATGAATAGACAAACGCCGCGTCATTCAACCGCAGGCGGCCCAGCGCGGCCTTGAGTTTCTCGTAATCATCGCTTTCCAGCGGATAAAGCCCGCAGAACACCATCGGTCGGACTTCCTTGTAGCCAGGCAGCATGTCCGTCGCCGGACGCGCGGCCAGCGTGATGGTGTCACCGGTTTTGACGTCGGACATGTTTTTGATGCTCGAGACAATGTAACCGACGTCGCCCGCGCCGAGCGAAGCGATCTTCGTCATCTTCGGCATGAACACGCCGACTTCCTTCACCTCGGCCTTCTGGCCGTTGCTCATCAGCATCATCACGTCGTTGGCCTTGATGGTGCCGGAAAAAACGCGCACGTACGCGATGCAGCCGCGGAAGGAATCGTAAAGGGAATCAAACACCAGCGCGCGCAACTGCGGATAGGTGGCCCAGCGCGGCGGCGGTACCCGCGTCACCACGGCCTCCAGGATATCCTCGATACCGATGCCGGATTTACCGCTGGCAAGAATCGCCTCCTCGGCGGGGATCGACAGAATGTCCTCCAACTGACGCGTGCAGAGCTCGAGATTCGCGCTCGGCAGATCGATCTTGTTGATGACGGGGATGACCTTGAGTTTCTGGCCAAACGCCAGGTGTGCATTCGCAACGGTCTGCGCCTCGACGCCCTGCGCGGCGTCAATCAGCAGCACTGCGCCCTCGCAGGCGGCGAGACTGCGCGAGACCTCGTAGGAAAAATCCACGTGGCCGGGCGTGTCCATCAGGTTGAGCTTGTAGTCGTGCCCATCCTTTGCGCGATACGTCATGGTCACGGGATGCGACTTGATTGTGATGCCGCGCTCCTTCTCGAGATCCATCGAGTCGAGATGCTGGGCGGTCATCACGCGCATCGCGACCGTGTTAGTGTGCTCCAGGATGCGGTCAGACAGCGTGGTCTTGCCGTGATCGACGTGGGCGATAATGCAAAAATTGCGGGTGAATTGGGTGTCGGACATCGTCAGGCGGTCAGGTCGGCATACTCGGCAAAACTCTTCACAATCCACGTCTTTTCGGTGCGCCGCGCGAGCCCCGCGAGCACTCCGCCCGGTCCGAGTTCCCAGAATTCCGTCGCGCCTGCCGCGGCCGCACTCCGCATGCAGTCTTCCCATCGCACCGACGAAACGACCTGCTTGACCAGCGCCGCCTTGATCTCCGCCGGGGTCGACACCGCTTGGCCGGTCGTGTTCGAGAACACGGTGAACTTCGGCGGCGCAAACGCCACGCTGTCCAGGAAAGCCGCGAAGGCCGCGCGCGCCGGTTCCATCAGCCGCGAGTGATATGCGCCGGCGACGTTAAGGGGGATGATTTTCTTGATGCCGCGTTCCTTGCCGGCCGCGACCGCCGCATCGACTTTCGCCTTCTCGCCCGAGACGATGATCTGGCCGGGCGCGTTGAAATTGGCGGCCTCAATATCGAACTCATGACACAGTTCCTGAACCTTGGCTCGTTCTTCGCCCATGATGGCCGCCATGCCGCCCGTGGTCTGCTCGCAGGCCCGCTGCATCAGCCGGCCGCGTTCCGCAACGATCCTCAAGCCGGTCGCAAAATCAAAGACGCCCGCGGCGCAGTGCGCCGTGACTTCGCCGAGGCTCAGCCCCAACGCGAACTGCGGTTGCCCGGCGGGCAATTTGCCGATTTCGCGCAGCGCCGCCAGCAAAGCCAGACCATGCACAAACAACGCGGGCTGGCAGACCTTCGTTTGCGTCAGCTCGGATTCCGGACCCTCGAAACAGACTTTGCTCAAATCCCAACCGAGAACCGCGTTGGCTTCGGCATAGAGCGCCTTCGCGGCCGGCGACTGCTCCCAAAGCGACTTTCCCATGCCTACTTTTTGGGCTCCCTGTCCGGAAAAAATTAATGCCAAAGCCATGGTTGAATCGGGTAGAAAATCGCCCGCCCCCCTAAAAACCAAGCCCTAAAAGCGCTTTAGCTGGGGGAAATACTTCGAGTCATTCTGCCATTTGAGCAAATCGCGAGACGGCGGTCGGTCTTTCAACAGCGGTGGCTCCACCTTCGGCAGCGGCAAAGTCGCCCCCTGCACCATCAGCGCCGCATGGTCATCAGTTCCTTGGTATCGGCCGCGGGCTCGAATCCAGGTTCAGACCAACCGGGATTCGTGGACTTTGGCTCCAAGCTCAGTGCGCCCAAACCACTTCGCGGCTGTCCTGAACCCGCCCGCGGATCGGTGCCGGAATCCCCAGCAGTGGGCCACCAGGTTGGGACCCAGATCCCGAAATGGAGGGCGCATTGGTCTCGTCACCCACGATCTTGAGTGATTCGAGATCTCCCGGGGCCATCCATGAGCTCATGATGGAATTCAGCGGGTTGACCGCCTGGTCAACCGGCGCGGCCATCACCCCGAAGTTTTGGCGCGGGGCCGGAGCGGCGATTTCCTCCCACCCCCGCCTCACCCGGTCCTCCGCCTGCCTTCAATTGCGCCAACGGTTCTGGCTGCTTGTCGGTCAGGGCGCCCAGCAGCCAATGGGATGTCGGCGAGGGATGCGGCATTGGCCGACCCGAGCCGGACTCGTCCGCGTGCAGCGATGCGGCGAAAACCCCCAGCAGTCAGCAGCGGAGGCAACGCGAGAACATCGGAACCCGTTCAGCTCTTCATGAAGATGCCCTTGAGGTTCATCTCCAGCGCCTGCGGGTTCGGCGAGAAGCGCAGGCCCTCGGCCTTGCTGATCTTGCCCGACTTGATGAGGCGATAAATGTCCTTGTTAAAGGAGAAGCTACTGGAGTCGCTGCTACCTTCGAGCAGGCCTTGAATCTTCTCAAACTGACCCTCGAGGATCAGGTTGCGCACGACGGTGTCGGCATTGAGCACCTCGTTCGCCGGAATGCGGCCGCCGCCTTCGAGCGCCGGGATGAGTTTTTGGCAGATAAATCCACGCAACGAGCCGGAAATCGCCCGACGCGCCTGGAGCTGTTCCTCGGGCGGGAAGAATTCAAAGAGCCGCGTCAGCGACTGCGCCACCGTCGCGGCGTGCATGGTGGAGAACACCAAGTGACCGGTCTCGGCTGCGGAGATGGCGGTCTCGAACGTCTCGCGATCGCGCATTTCACCGATGAGAATGATGTCGGGATTTTGACGCAGCACCGCGCGAATCGCGAGTTGGAAGCTGGCGACGTCGAGGCCAATTTCGCGCTGCTGGAACAGCGATTTCTCGTCTTGGAACGTGTACTCAATCGGGTCTTCGATGGTCACGATGTGCTTGTCCATGGTCTGGTTAATCCAGTTGAGCATGGCGGCCATCGTCGAGCTCTTGCCCGAGCCGGTGGCGCCGCACACGAGCAGAATGCCATCCTTCGCCTGCGCGAGCTTGAGCATGGGCTCGGGAGTCAGGTTCAGGTCGGCAAACGAGGGCACGCGGCTCTTGATGTGACGCAGCACGATGCTCACGAGGCCGCGCTGGTGAAAGGCGTTGACGCGAAACCGGCCTACACCGTCGGCGGAATAAGCGAAGTCGATCTGACCTTCGTCTTCCCACTTCTGCTTGAACACCTTCGGCACATGCTCGTCCACGAAAGCCTGGGCCTCGGGACACGAGATCGGGTCCATTTCCACCGGCTTGAGGCGACCCGACAGGCGGACATAGCCCGGCTTGTTCGATTTCACAACGATATCGCTCGCACCGCTTTCGACAGCGAGTTTGAGCAGGTCGTTGAGCATTTCCGTGTGGGGTGTCATTGGAATGGCCATGGGTAAAAAAGCGTTGCGGATTCTCTATTTCACCATGCCCTTTACCGCAAGGCTCTATTGCCTGCCTCCATGAAACTCCGTCCGCTCACTGGTACCCTCACGGCGATCGTCACGCCCTTCAAGCATCACGAAGTCTCCTACCGCGACCTCGAGAAACTCGTTGAGCACCAGATCAAAGGCGGGATCAACGGCCTGGTTCCGGTCGGCACCACGGGCGAATCGCCCACCCTGAGCCATGAGGAACACCTCGATGTCGTTCGGGCGGTCATCGCCAACGCTCGCGGCCGCGTTCCGGTCATCGCCGGCACCGGTTCAAATTCCACCCACGAGGCGGTCGAACTGACCCGCCTGGCCCACGCGGCTGGCGCCGACGGCATGCTCGTGGTCACGCCCTACTACAACAAGCCGAACCAGGAAGGTCTTTTCCGGCATTACTGCGCCGTCGCCGACGCCACTGACCGGCCCATCATACTCTATTCCATCCCCGGCCGCTGTGGCATTGAGATCAGTGTGCCGGTCATCGAGCGCCTGCGCACAAAGTACCGTCATGTGCGCTGGATCAAGGAAGCCGGCGGCAGTGTCGACCGCGTCGATCAGATCAAGTCCGCCTTGGGCTCCGACATCACCGTGCTTTGCGGCGACGACGCGCTCACGCTGCCCTTCATGGCCGTCGGCGCCGAGGGCGTGATCAGCGTCGCCTCGAACCTGTATGTCCGCGAGGTTGGCCAAATGGTGCGTCTCGCGATCGAGGGCGATTTCGTCAAGGCCGCCAAACTGCACCGCCAGTTGTATCCGTTCTTCAAGGCGATCTTCATCGAGCCCAACCCGGTGCCGATCAAGGTCGCCCTCGTTCGCGCCGGTGTCATCTCGTCGCCCGATGTCCGCCTGCCGCTCTGCGAAATGACCCCGGCCAACCTCGCGGCCCTGCTCAAAGTCATCGCGCAGGTGCGCCGCTGAACACCATGCCTCTCCGTATTCTTATCAACGGGGCCAAGGGTCGCATGGGCCATGCGCTCAGGGCCGCCACCACCGAGCTGGGTCTGACGGTCGGCGCCGAGGTCGACGCCGGCGACGACCTTGCGGCCGGACTGGTGAAGTCCGATGTCGCAGTGGATTTTAGTTCCCACAGTGCCACGCATGCCGTGCTGGAGGCCGCCATTGCGCAGAAGAAGCCTCTCGTGATCGGCACGACCGGTCATTCCGCCGAGGTCAGGGAAAAGCTCCTCAGACTCGCCGCACAGGTACCGTGCGTCTGGGCGGGTAATTTTTCCGTCGGCGTGAACCTGCTCTTTGCCCTCACCCGCCGCGCGGCCAGCGTGCTCGGGTCGGATTACGACGTCGAGGTCATCGAGATGCACCACCGTTTCAAGCAGGACGCACCCAGCGGCACCGCGGCGCGCCTGCTCGAAATCATCCTCGAGGAACGCAAGCTCACCGCCGCCGCCCTCCGGCACGGGCGCCAGGGCATCCCGGGCGCGCGCACCAACTCCGAGGTGGGGATTCACGCCCTCCGCGGCGGCGATGTCATCGGTGACCACACCGTGATGTTTGCGGCCCTCGGTGAGCGCATCGAACTCACGCACAAGGCCAGCGACCGCGCGATTTTCGCCCGCGGTGCCCTGCGCGCCGCCCAATGGGTTGTCACGCAGAAGCCCGGGGTCTACGACATGCAGGACGTGCTGGGATTGAAGTGACATGATCACCTCGATCCAAGGCACACTCACGTCGGCCACGCCTCTGCACGCGATCGTTGAACTCAACGGCTTCGGCTACGAGATCAACATTCCCGTCACGACAGCTGAAAAACTGCCCGTCACCGGCGGTACGGTGAAGCTGCACACGCTGGTGATTTACCGCGAGGATGCCCAAACGCTTTACGGTTTCGCGACGACCGAGGAGCGGGATTTCTTTCGTCTCATGATCGAGCACGTCACGGGCGTCGGCCCCAAGATGGCCCTCGGCATCATGAGCAAGCTCTCCTTGCCGCTGCTGGAAAGCGCCATCCGCATCGGTGATATAGCGACCCTCGCGAAGGTCCCCGGCATTGGGAAGAAAACCGCCGAACGTCTCGTCGTGGAGTTAAAATCGAAAGTCGGCTCAACCATTTCCACCCCACTCGCCACTGGCGGCGAATCGTCCGAAATCCCGACCGGCGGGCCGCATCGTGATGCCGTCGCCGCCCTTATCGCACTCGGCTACAAGGCGGCCGACGCCGATCAGGCCGTGCGCCGGGCGTCGCTTACGCTCGGGACCAAGACCACGACTGAGGCCCTCATCAAGAAGGCGCTCAGCTGAGCTTGCTCACTTTTGGAACGTGAAGGCGGTCAACTCGACCTTGCCCTGAATCGGACGGTCGGAGTGATACGAACGGCCATCCGGCGGCAAAGTGGCCTGCGCATCAAAGCGGAAATCATTCACGTTGGCACCTGGCAACGAGGAGAGGCGGACGCTGTTCATCCACTCGCCAAACGCGGTCTGATCCGCCGTCGCCACCTCAGCCGGCTCGGATGCTTGGTCGAGCAACGTCAGCACGTGCGGACCGAATGCCGGCTGGAGCGACTGACGCGGCGCGAGGGTTGGCACCACGGCCGGCGACTGCATCGCCACTGCGGCAATCTGCACCTGCGGTGCGGACGGGGAGATTGTCACCGGTTCATTCGAGTGCGAACGCAGGCCAATCAGCACAGCGGCACAAGCCGCCACGGCCACGAAGCCGCTCATGTAGGTCATCGCGCCCATCGCGCGCCGCCGGGGCTTAAATTCGTCGATCTTGGTCTCGGTCGCGGATGCTTCGGCGCGGAACGACTCGGCCAACTCGGCGCAGCCCTTCTGCATTTCACAGTATTCCCGATAAATCCGGCGTCGGTCCGGACTGCTGCGCACCTCGGACTCCAGCAGCGCGGACTCAGCCGGGTTGATCTGGTGGTCAACGTAGAGGTTCAGCAGTTCGATGAATTTGGCGTCTTTCATGGCGGTGTGGGGTCAGGGTTTTTTCCGCAGGGTCAAGCTGCGATGGTAGTCAGTTCTTGGTCTTGAAATCTTCGCCGAGCTTGGCTCGGAGGCTTTCGCGCGCGCGCGCGATCCGGCTTTTCACGGTCCCGACGGAAATGGCGAGAATCGCGGCAATTTCCTCGTAGGACAGATTCTTGATGTTGCGCAGGGTCAGGATCTCGCGGTGCTTCGCGCTCAGCTTTTCCATGCCCTGCCCGATCCGCGTGATAAACTCCTGCGTGACGGTGATGTCATCGGGCGTTTCCAGTTCGGCGGGGATCAGGTCGGCCAGGGTCGTGGCGTTATCGGCGCTCACGGGGGCGTCAAACGAGACGGACTTGTCCCGCTTGCGGCGCCACCAGTACCAGTAGCGGTTGCGGGCCAGATTGGTCGCGATTTGGTAGAGCCACGTTGAAAACGCCGAATCCCCGCGGAAATTAGCCAGACCCCGGTGAGCGCGGATGAACGCATCCTGGGTGACCTCCTCAGCGTCTTGGGAGTTGCGCAGCAACTGATTAACCATGCCGTAAATGCGGTCCCAGTAGCGTGAAACCATTTCGTCAAAGGCCGACTGATCGCCGCCTTTGAAGCGGATCACGAGTTGCTGATCAAAAGCTACTTCCTGCGCTTTAGTTGACATGCGTTCAGCTTCGCTCTGATGGGTATATTTTTGAATTGTTCCCAAAATCGTAGGGTTGTTGGGGTGGCTTAGGGGTGGAAATGTTCCCGGTCAATGCCACGTCCGCAACTCTCCCGGGCGAAATTACTTGCCAAAGCTCGACGTGGGAACCTATTTCCCGCCTTTATTTTGGCCGGGGGCTGGTAGCTCAATGGTAGAGCAGCATCCTTTTAAGTTGTTGGTTCTGGGTTCGAATCCCAGCCAGCCCACCACCTTTTGATTGAATCACCCAACTTCTCTGCCCACGCTTCGTTATCCATTACATGAAGCGGCTTGTCATCATCGAAGACCAGACAGCGATTCGTGAGATGTTGGTGGAGATTTTGCGGCATGACGCAAATTACCACCTGGTCGGTGAATGCGGCGACGGTCAGGGCGCCCTTTCCCTCTGCCTCGAGGTCAAACCCGACCTGCTCGTGCTCGACGCCAAGCTTCCCGGCTTGAATGGCGTGGATATCCTCCGCCGCATCAGCAAGAAGCTGTCGAACATGCGCGTACTCGTCTTTTCGGGCCACGAGAACCCCGTGCTCGTCCGCGAAATGCTCGAGGCCGGCGCCCATGGCTTCGTCGAGAAGACGGCCGGTTTGTTCGAATTCAAGAAGGGCCTTGAGACTGTCGCCAACGGGGGCACCTACTTCGGCCCGGCCGTAGCCGCGTTGCTCCGCGATGTCGTGGCCAATCCTGAAGCCAGCAGCGCCTCCGACTTTCTGACCGATCGCGAGCGCGAGATTCTCCAGCTCGTGGCCGAGAGCCACAGCACCCGCGAGATCGCGGCCAAGCTCGGCATCAGCATCAAGACCGTGGACAACCATCGCACCAACCTGATGCGCAAGCTCAACCTCCACGACGTCGCCAGCCTCACGCGCTACGCCTTGGAGGTCGGCCTGATTGAGCAAAAGAAGGCACAGTAAAACCTTGCGGCGGCATAGGCTTGCCCCAATAAATTTTCATCTCGACCCATCTCTGATTACACCATGAACCTCGCTTCGAAGAAATTTTTCCTCCTTATCGCCAGCGCTGCGCTGGTCCTCGCCGGCTGCGCCAAAAAGCCGAAACGTCCGGACCCCAGCTCCACGGTGCTCGGACCCACGGGCGGCGGCACGCTGACACCTGACACGCTTTCCCCTGCCGCCGACGCATCCGCGGCCGGTCTGTCCGACCGCGGTCCCGGCGTGATCGAGACGGATGACATGATCAAAGGCCTCCTTCAGCCCGTTTACTTCGATTTCGACAAGTCCAACATCAAGGAACCTGAGCGCGCCAAGATCCAGGCCGCCAAGGACTACCTGGCGAAGAACCCGACTTACCGCATCCTCTTCGAAGGCCATTGCGATTGGCGCGGCACGGATGAGTACAATCTGAGCCTCGGTGACCGTCGCGCCACCGCCGCCAAGAATTATCTCATTTCGATTGGCGTTCCCGCCGACAAGGTTGAGGCCAACTCCAAAGGCAGCCTCGAGGCAGCCAAGAACGCGGATGCAGCCACGATGACCAAGGACCGCCGCGACGAGGTCATTGTCCTCAAGAAGTAACTCTCCTGCTCTTTAGCAAAAAGCCCCGGTGCAAACCGGGGCTTTTTTTATTGCCTGAAATGTAGGGCGGGGTCGCCGAACCCCG
>JBDTJA010000346.1:0-10727 GCA_039936075.1 Opitutaceae bacterium
GGCTGCTTGATAACGTCAATGAAGCCGTTGAATTCCTGCCCGAGTGCATCAGCGTTCTCCGGCGCGAGCTCCACGAGATTGTCGAGCAAACCCGGTGCGCCCAATTCGGCCTCGGTGAGGACGGCGACGCGGCCCAGTTTCGGTGAGAGCCGGCCTTGATAATAGTCCACTTTGCCCTCGACGCGAACAACTGAACCTTCGCCGGCACTTTTCAGCAGCTCGAATGCGGGGTGGTCGTTGAAAATCGTACAACCGAATGAGCCCGTGCGGTCACCCAGGTCCACACTGAGAAACGGATTGCCGTTCGAGGCAGTCTTGCCGGCCATTTTGCGCACGACGAGCAGGCTGGCAAAAGGAAGGCCGCCAGCGTTATCGAGCGCTTTCAATTCACGCACGGAGGAAAGCGGGAGGTGGACGTCGGGCATGGGAGGCGTGACCGATGGGTCACGGTTCGTAGTATTTCTCGTGCGCCCGCACTTGCACAATCCGTTTTTCAGGAAGAATGCAGGCTGTCAGGCTACCGCCCATGACGCAGCACGTGTCGATGCCGAGCGACCATTTCAACCGGGAGACATCCGCGCGGGGGGTGTGGCCGTAGACCACGAAGGGAGGACCGATCCACAACTCGGACCAATGCGGCGCGGTGGGATCCTGGGCGCGTTTGAGCGGAGCGCCGTCCTTGCCGACAACCTGGATCCGCGTGACAATGCGCGCAGGTTGACCACGCCAAGGTTGGTTCGGCAGGAACCCGCCATGGACCAGAACCACACCATGCGCGGAGTCGAGGTACGTCAGCGGCATGGCCGCCATGTAAGCCCAGTCCTTATGATTGAGCTGCTTCAGCGTGTCGTAGTCACTTTTTTTGAGATGCGTCGGATCGCCGGTCTTGCGATAATTCAGCAGGCGCAGCTCGTGATTGCCCAGCAAGGCGAGCTTGGCGTGCTTGCGGGCGAGAGCGATGACCTTGGCACTATCGGGTCCGCGGTTGACCAGGTCGCCGAGCAGGATGACACAATCGTGTTTCCCGAGCTCGAGTTGCCCGAGGAGTTCCTCGAATTCCCGGGGGCATCCATGGATGTCCCCGATGGCGATAAGGCGGCCCTTCATGGCGTAAGGGGAATTTGGCTAGCCATCACTTTCTGGCGAGCTAAACAGAAGGCGCCATGGAACTGACGCTGCATGCCTCCGCCAAGATCTGCCGGGCTTCCGGCCGCGAATTCGCCGAGGGCGATCGCGTGATCTCGCACCTCGTGCGCGAGGCCACGGGTGAGGTCGGCCGGCACGACGTGCTGGCGAGCGAGGACGGGGCTTATCCCAAGCCGAGTTTCGTGTTTTGCAGCTGGACGACCAACTACAAGGCGCGGCGGGGCGACGAAAACCCGGGCCGCGCGCTCAAGCTGACGGCGGAAAACCTGTTCGTGACGCTGGGCGATCCGGCGGCGGAGCCAAACCCCGAGAATACGCCATTGCTGCAATTCCTGGCGTTGATGTTGGAACGGAAGAAGCTTTTGCGTCCGCGTGGCTTCACGCCCGACGGCGAGCGGCAGATCTACGAGCACGCCCGGAGCCATCAGCATTACGAAATCCCCGTGGGCACGCTCGACGCCGAGTTTTTTATCAAGATTCAGGGGCAGCTCGATGTGCTAGTGGGCGCCCCGAAAGTGACGCCTGAAACGGTAACAACGGGAGTCTGACCGCGCGGGAGGGCTGCGGAGGTTGAATAAATTCCTTCCTCCCATCACGAGAGTCAGAGCGGCAAACGACGAATCCTCAACCCGGAGAAAATAGCCGATTGCGTCGCGGCACTCGAATGTTGCGGAAGATCTCACGCGCCGCCTACCGGCGGATAGGTATGCCTTGGGCGGCCAGATAGTCCTTGGCTTGTGGGATAGTAAACGTGCCAAAATGGAAAATCGTGGCCGCCAGCACGGCGCTGGCGTGACCGCGGTCCAGCACTTCGGCCAAGTGGGCCAGCGTGCCCGCGCCGCCACTGGCGATAACGGGCACCGTGACCGCGTCGCTCACGGCGCAGGTGAGTTCAAGATCGTAGCCATCACCGGTGCCATCGCGGTCCATGCTCGTCAGTAAAATCTCGCCGGCTCCTAGCTCCACGCCGCGGCGGGCCCAGTTGACGGCATCAAGCTCCGTCGGATTGCGTCCGCCATGAGTGTAAACGCGCCACGCTTTTCCAGCAGCCTCGCGCTTTGCATCAATCGCCAGCACGATGCACTGGCTGCCAAAGCGGAGGGCTGCCTCGGCGATCAGCTGAGGATTCTTGATGGCTGCGGTGTTGAGAGAAACTTTGTCGGCTCCGGCCTTGAGCATCGTCTCGATGTCCAACAGAGAACGGAGTCCACCGCCCACCGTGAGCGGCATGAAGCACTGCTCAGCCGTCTTCGCCACGACATCGAACATGATATGGCGCTCGTCGCTTGACGCGGTGATGTCGAGAAAGACAAGTTCGTCGGCGCCCTGAGCGTCGTATGCCCGGGCGCATTCCACGGGATCACCGGCGTCGCGGAGTTCCTGGAATCGGACGCCCTTTACCACGCGGCCGGCGTTGACGTCCAGGCAGGGAATGATGCGGCGACTGAGCATGCCTGAAAGTAGCGAGTGGCGCTTTGTGCGTAGCGAGTAGAAAATGCGGAAGCGTCGGCTGGCCAAATTCGACGGCTGTCGCGCCGCTGACCACTTACGGCTCTCCGATTGTTCGCTACTTCCCTTAGACGTGCGTCACGTCAGGATCGAAATTGACCCCGAAACGGTAAACGTGGCCCGGCCGCATGATGAGCGGATGATCGCGCACCAGAAACTGCAGGTAGTGAATCTTGCCGTAATTCGTGCGGTACGCCGGATCAGCACTGACGACCTCGGTGTCCTGCCAGGTGCCTTGGAAATCGTCCTTCACCACGCTGCAACGCTGGCCGAGCGGACCAAGCGCGAGCGCGCCGTTGACGTGGTATTTTGAATGGGGCGCCGCGATTGCGAGGACGTAGCGGAACTTGTCGAGCGTGACGGCCTGCTTCACCGTGTAAGCGAACTCGCAGCTGACCTGCTTGCCCGTGAAGGTCCATTGGACTTTCACGCTGCCGAGATTCTTGACGAATTCCTCCTTCGTGGAGATCAGCTCCGGCTGTTCGTAGCGGAAATAGAAGCTGTTCCGGAGCCCCAGACCCGTGACGCAGTTCTTGCCGTAAAAGGCAGGAATTGTGACGTGATCGCTGAAGGTGAGCTCGGGGAGCATGATTGGCAGATAGACATTGTTCGGCCAATCGAAGACTCCGGGGCAATGCGGGAAGGGCAGGGAGTCGCTGGTCAGCGTCTTGCCCGAGCTGATCAAGGGAATCTGCAAGTGGAGACCGCTCTCGGCGTCCCGGTAGAGGAACAGGCCCTGCTCCTTGCGGTTGCTCTTGTCGAAGATGACGAAGCGGCCTGATGTGCGCGGCGGCTCGATCTTGGGCGTTCCGGGCGGCATGAGCACGGTCTTGGCAAGCCGCGACCACTGGCACAGGTAGCGCGCCGCGTCGAAGTTCGCCATGCGGGTGGTATGGTGCGAGTAAGCGGTGCGTTCTTCATCGCGCAGATCGAGAAAACCATGCTCTTGGTCGAGATAAGTCTCGTAGAAAAAGAGGAAGAGGCGGCGCAGGATGTCGAAGTACTTCCCCTTTTGGTCGTCGGCGATCCAGCCGTCACGCAGACCCTGTAAAATGAGGCTGATGCAGTGCATCTGACCGTACGCGCCGGCGGCGCGTCCGAAAGCCCAACCGAGTCCATCCGCGCGGACGAGGTCTGGCATCATCTTGATGTACTTCTCGGCGTACGTGCGGAGCGTGGGAAGCTTGCGGTCGCGCACGCCACTGTTGGCGTGGAGCTGCAGGGCGGAACGGGTGAACACAAAGGTCATCACGCCGTAGAGATTGAAATTGCCGCCGAAACCCGTGGCGGCGTCGTCGAAGAAACCGGCCGAGCTGGTGGCGGAGATGCGCTCAACCATCCGCTCGATCAGGCGCGAGGTCTCGTCCTTCTTCGACAAACCGAGGCTGAATCGGGCTACTGCGCGGGCCACGTTGAAGGCCTGCCAGTGATTGTCGTAGTCGCTGCGGTGGAGCAGCTGCTTGTCAATGCGCTCGCGGGTTTCCTCGACGAGGCGTTCCCACACGGGATTGCGCTCTTTGGACGGCCCGAAGGCGAGCAGGCCAAGCGACGCGTAGGCGAGACCGTTTTCCGCGGGCGGTTCGGTGAACATCTGCGCGGTGATGCAGCGGGCCGCGAGGTCGATCAGGTCGTAGTTTCCCAGCGTGGTCTCCCCGGTGGCCCGATAAAATTCCCCGAGGGCGTAAGCCACATGGCCGGGCTCATCAGGCCGCGATTGCTCCCCGTTCGCAGGGAGGAGGGTGCCGTCAGGTTGGATCGAGTCGAGATTGTGGGCCAGCATTGAGCGGGCCATGTCGAGACATTGCTCGGAGAAACTGTGCATGCGATGGGTTTGGCGGATCAGAGGTGCGGACAGCGGAAACGGGCGGGAGGAAAACTTTGCCGGGCGCGGGGCGCTGGCGGCAAGTGTGAAGTTAGCGGGCGATAAGTTTGAGGAACTCGGCGTTCGTCTTGGTTTTGGACAGGCGGGCGATCATTGTCTCGGTGGCTTCCTCGATCTTCTGCTGCACGAGGGCCCGGCGGAAGAAATGGATGCCTTCGAGGGTCTTTTCGTCGATGAGCAGCTCCTCCTTGCGGGTGCCGGAAGCGGCGACGTTGATCGCGGGCCAGAGGCGCATCTCGGCGCACTTGCGGTCGAGCACGAGCTCCATGTTGCCGGTGCCCTTGAATTCCTGGAAGATGACGTCGTCCATGCGGCTGCCGGTCTCGACAAGCACCGAGGCAATGATCGTGAGCGAGCCGGCTTCCTCCGTCTTGCGGGCGGAGGCGAAGATCTGACGCGGTTTTTCGAGGGCGCGGACATCGAGGCCGCCGGACCCGGTGCGGCCGCTGTTGCGGGCGGTGTTGTGGGCGCGGGAAAGACGGGTGATTGAGTCGACGAAGAGTACGACATCGCGGCCGACTTCGACTAGGCGGCGCGCACGCTCGATGCAGAGGTCGGCGATGCGGATATGGTTCTCGATCTGTTCGTCATTCGACGACGCCCAGATCTCGGCGGCGGTGACGCTGCGCTTGAAATCGGTGACTTCCTCGGGGCGTTCGTCCACGAGGAGAATCATGACGTGACATTCCGGATTGTTTTCCAGCACGCCGAGCGCCATGTCGCGGAGCAGGGTGGTCTTGCCTGTGCGGGGTGGCGCGACGACGAGGCCGCGGGTACCCTTGCCGATCGGGCAGAAAAGATCCACGGCCCGGGTGGTCATGCGGCCGTCCTTCATTTCCATTTTCAAAAACTGATTCGGCGAAATGGTCGTGAGGGCGGTGAACTCAAAACGCGCACGGCGATCTTCGAGGGGGACGCCGTCCACGGTCTCGATAAAGCGCATCTTGGGATTGGGAAAGCGCCCGTCCGGCGGAAAAGCCGTGCCCCCGATCATGGAGCCGGTGCGCAGCTTGAAGCGACGGATGAGTTCCTTGGGCACAAAAGGATCCGTCGGACGGCGTTTGCCGCCACGGCTGAGATCGAGGAGTTGGCCGTTGCCGCCGCGCTGGATGTCAACGTCGAGGATACCCTCCACATGGATGGTTTCGACCGGGGCAGGCGCAGGGGCAGGTGCGGCCGTTTCGGGGCTGACAGGGGCCGCGGCCGGGTCCGGCGCGGGAGTGTCCGCCGGGGCGGACGCAGATTTCTTTTCCATATCGAAGTGTGAAACAATGCACGCCCGCGCTTGACGCTTGAAACTCAGAGCGGGATAAGAGCCGCAGTTCGCGTTCCTAAACCCCAAATCCGCCACTAACGTGACAGACCAGACGATTACCTCAGTATCCCGGGAAAACCGGAAATTCAGGCCCTCGGCCGAGTTCAAAGCCCAAGCCAATCTTGGGAGTGAAGCCGCCTATAAGAAGCTCTATGCGGAGTCTGTCAACTCCCCAGAAAAGTTCTGGGGGCGGCAGGCCAAGGAATTGCTCGCGTGGCGAAAGCCCCATAAGCGTGTGCTGGACTGGAAGATGCCTCATGCCAAGTGGTTCGTCGGCGGACAACTGAACGTTGCGGAAAACTGCTTGGATCGCCATTTAGGCACCGCCCGGGAGAATAAGGCGGCAATTATTTTCGAGGGCGAGCCGGGGGATATTCGCACGATCACCTACAAGCAACTGCACCGCGAAGTCTGCCAATTCGCGAATGTGCTGACTTCACTCGGCCTCGCGAAAGGTGATCGGGCTGCGATTTACATGCCGATGGTGCCGGAGGCTGCCGTGGCGATGCTCGCCTGCGCGCGACTCGGCGTGATCCATACCGTGATCTTCGGTGGATTTTCCAGCGAAGCCATCAAGGACCGCGTCAATGACTGCCAGGCCAAGGTGGTCATCACGGCCGACGGCGGCTGGCGCCGGGGCAAAGTCATCGAGTTGAAAGCGAACGTAGACCGGGCATTACCGGGCACACCTTGCGTGCAGCACGTGATTGTGCTCCGCCGCACGGGCAGCGCCGTGACGATGATTGAGGGCCGGGACCGCTGGTGGCACGAACTCATGGCGACCGCACCGGGCACGCACACGGCCAAAGGCTTCGATAGCGAAACGCCGCTTTTCATCCTATACACCAGCGGCTCGACGGGAAAACCGAAGGGGGTCTTGCACACGAGCGCGGGTTACCTCCTCGGCACCACGATCACCACGAAATACGTTTTCGATCTCAAGGAGACCGATATCTACTGGTGCACGGCTGACGTCGGCTGGGTCACGGGCCACAGCTATGTCGTCTACGGACCGCTGTCCTGCGGCGCGACGGTCATGATGTACGAAGGTGCGCCGAATCAGCCCGAGCCAGATCGTTTCTGGGACATTATTGATCGCCACGGTGTGACGATTTTCTACACGGCGCCGACCGCGATTCGCGCGTTCATGCGCTGGGGTGATGATTATGTGACGAAACACAGTCTCGCGTCCCTGCGTCTGCTAGGCTCGGTCGGCGAGCCCATCAACCCCGAGGCGTGGATGTGGTATCACACGCTCATCGGCAAGAAACGCTGCCCGATCGTGGACACGTGGTGGCAGACGGAGACCGGGATGATCATGGTCACTCCGCTGCCGGGTGTGACGGCGACGACGCCCGGGTCGTGCACGCGACCGTTCTTTGGAGTCGTGCCAAAGATCCTGAACGACGAAGGCAAGGAAGTGCCGCGCGGTTCCGGGGGAAAACTATTTCTCACGCAGCCCTGGCCCGCGATGCTGCGCACGCTGTGGAACGACGACGAGCGTTTCAAAAAACAGTACTGGTCGGAAATCCCTGGTCTGTATTTCGCCGGAGATGGCGCGCGGTTCGACAAGAATGGTTATCTCTGGGTCGTGGGTCGCATTGACGACGTACTGAACGTCTCCGGTCACCGTATCGGTACCGCCGAGATCGAGAGCGCGCTCGTCTCCCATCCCGCCGTCGCCGAGGCCGCAGTCGTGGGCCGGCCGGATGATCTCAAAGGGCAGGCGCTGGTCTGCTTTGTGACGCTCAAAAGCACCGCCACGGCTTCCCCCGAACTCAAGGAGCAACTCCGCGCCCATGTCGCGAAGGAAATTGGCTCGCTGGCGCGCCCCGATGATGTGCGCTTTGCCGCCGGGCTGCCGAAAACCAGGAGCGGGAAAATTATGCGCCGCATCCTGAAGGAGATCGCCGCCGGCGGCGCCGTGAAGGGCGACACCACGACGCTAGAGGATTTCAGCGTGGTGGCGTCATTGCAGCAGGAGGAGTAATCGCTGCGGCGGCCTTAGCGGAGAAATAACGCGCCCGTCATCGCCCATGGCGGGCGGGCGCGCTCGGCTGGGTCATGCGGTTTTTTTCGATCGTTCGGCTTGCTGCCGGTTCGCGCCGCGGGCGCAGAGGGTTTTCACTCGTCGAGGTACTGGTGGTCATTGGGATAATCGCGTTGCTGGCGGCAACCTCGCTCGGTCTGGCGGAGGCAGCGCGGCGTTTCGGGGCGACGGCCCGTACTCGTGGCGATCTCGCCGCGTTGAGCCAGGCGCTCGAATACTACCGGCGCCAGTATGGCGACTATCCACAGCAGGCCGATACCCCGGAGAAACTCTATGAAGCGTTGGCCGGAAAAACCGGGCCAACGGGGACGCTGACTCAGGGGCGGAGTTTGGTCGCTGAGCTGACCGTGGCGGTCATGGGGCGGGCCGACCCGGCACCGGCCCAGGCCTTCGTGGATCCTTGGGGCCACGCTTACCAATACGTTTTCTTTACGCGAGAAAGCGGGAATGAACCGGCGCTGCGCGGTTATGTGCTCTTCTCGTTTGGTCCCCGCAGCTCCCATGAAATTTTGCCCACGCGCACCGATGTCGTCCCGAGTAACTCCGGGACGCAGGGCGGAGTCATCTCGACTAGCTCGATCAATGCGCACAATCTTTACGCGCATCAGTAAAGGCGATCGCCGGGCGAGCGGTTTTACGCTCGTCGAGGTCCTCACCGTCATCGCGATCATCGGTCTATTGGCCGCGATTCTGATTCCCACGACGGCCTCGGCGCGGATCTCGGCCCGGCGCGTCAAGACCAAGGTTCAATTCAGCCAGTGGGCCGGTGCGATGGAGCAGTTTCGTCAGGAATACGGTTATTACCCTTCGATTGACGGCGGCAGCGGCGGGAAAGTTATCCCGGAAGTTTTCTCGGGCGCACTTACCGGGCAGACCCTCGACGGACAGGGACAGGCGACTCCTGCGAACCTCGCGGGTAATGCCCACGTACTGAGATTTTATTCCATCGCCGAAAGTGAGCTGAACGATGTCCGTACTTCGCTGGTGGATGCTTTTGGGAACACGGATATCGCCGTGCTCTACGACCGGAACGGCGATGGCCTGATCTCTCCGGCCGATGGTGAACCCGTCGCCATTGGCGCCCCGGGGAGTGAAGCGACTTTCTCCCCGGCGAGCGGAGATCTGAATCCGACAACCGGAATTCGGGCGGGGGTGATCTTCTATTCGGCAGGTAACGGCGCGGTCCAAACGGATCTCGTGATGAGTTGGAAATGAAGACAACACGTCAAGTGGCCGGTTTTACTCTTATCGAACTGCTTGCAGTCGTGGGCCTCATGACGGTGCTGGCGGGTGGGTTGGGTCTGGCGCTGCGTGATGGCAGCCCGACGAGCGCACTCGAATCGGCGCAGGCGGCCATGGCCAGCCTCGTCGCGGCGGCGAGAAATCAGGCCGTGTTGAGTGGGAGTCGTGCGATGGTGATTATCGAGGCGGGTGCGGACGATCGGAATTTCCTTCGACGGATGCAGATTGCGATCGAGACGATGCCGGCAACTGACCAGTGGCGCATCGTGGACGAAGGGATCGTATTGCCCGTGGGAATTTACGTGGTGCCCGGAAGCGACCCAGTGGACGGAGCCGCGTTTGACTCCGGAGCAGGCGGCGTCCCGCCCTGGCCGACAGGAAGGAAATCTTCGCTCGTACTTGCGCGGCCGGGTAGCATAGGCGCGGTCCCAAGCGAGGGATCAGGCACGTATCTCAGGATGTCCACGGCCTTGGTCGCTGACGGAACATCGTCCCTCGAAGGTGGCGCAAAATTCGTCCTCGCCGCGGCTCGGCGGACCTCGACCGGAGTGATTTTTGATCATCCGGAGTGGGTGAGAGGAGTGGCCCTAAGCGCGTATGGTGTGGCAACGCTGATCAATGACGGCCCCGGTCTCGATTATTGAGTCCGCGCCACGAGCGCGCGGGGGGGCCTTCACGCTGCTCGAGGTGATTGTCTCGTTGGGACTCTTGTCCGTCACGGTGGTGGCGATATTGGCGTTGCATGGTTACAGTCGGCGAGCCGTGGCAGATCTAACGGGTCAGGAGCGCGCCGCCCAGCTTGGGGATGCGGTCGCAGTGGAGCTGACGCGCCTGCGGGATCTGCCGGCGGCGGAGGGCCATGCCGACAAGCTGGAGGCACTGAGTGCGCTCGTTCCGTCAGGAGACGGGGCGCAGGCCTTGCGACTTGTGGCCGGGCCGGACGGCACCCGCGTTACTCGGGAGAGCGAGGCGGATGATCAGGTGAAAGGTTTGGCACTTCGCGACCGCTACTACCTGATTGAAGTTCGTCAACAATTACCACCGTTAAACTATTCGACCGGCGCCGGATATCTGGCGCTCGGGGTCACGATCAAGTGGCCCTACCAAATGGCCATTGGACCGGATCCAGACAGCGCCGTGACCGCAAATCCGGAGCAGGCGTCGGTGATGATGCTCAACGTGGCCCTGGCCCCATGAATAGGTGCCCGCGTAACAAGTCGGCGTCAATTCCGCGGGCGGGTGGTTTCACGTTGATCGAGCTCCTGATCGCTGCGGCGATCTCGCTCCTGATTGCGGGGATAGTGATGGGTCTCTTCACCAACGTGCTCCGGAGTTGGAACCAATCGCAGGGGGTACTTATAACAGAAAATCAGGCGCGTCCGGCGTTCGACCGTCTCGAACAGGATCTTCAAGCCGCGATTTTTCGCGACGATGGCAGGGTCTGGTTGGTGGCCACGATCCAGCCCGACGCAAGTGTCAGCGGCCTTTGGGGACCAAGTAGCAAGCCTGTCGGAGCGTCACTTGATCCGGCGCCGGTCAAATTGACGCAGGCACGTTTTGGCGTGAGTGGCGTTTGGCTGCGA
>JBDTJA010000347.1:0-6366 GCA_039936075.1 Opitutaceae bacterium
GGCCCGCAAACTCGGCGCGCCGGCCGATGACGTGCAGGCCGCCATCGAGGAAATCGCCAAGCTCGACCCTGCGCCCGGCCGCCGGTTCGCCGAGGACAATAACCGCGTCGTGGTCGCCGATGTCACCGTCGAAAAAGACGGTGACGAATGGAAAATCCACCTCAACAGCGACTACATCCCCCGCTTGCGCATCTCCAGCACCTACCGCGAGCTCATCGCCAAAGGCACGCTCAACAAGGACGAGCGCGAATACCTCCGCGAACGCATGCGGTCGGGAAAGTTCCTCATTGACTCGATCGAGCAACGCCAGCGGACCATCGAGCGCATCACGCGCGAGATCATCAAGGCGCAGACGCCGTTTTTCGAACACGGCGTTTCGCAGCTGCAGCCGCTGACGATGACGCAGATCGCCGACATCGTCGGCGTGCACGAGACGACCGTCAGCCGCGCAATCGCGAACAAGTACATGAAGACGCCGCACGGCATCTTTGAATTCAAATTCTTTTTTACCACTGGCTATCAGGCCGACAGCGGCGCCTCCGTGTCGAACACCAGCGTGAAGGAAATGCTGGCCGACATTGTCTCCATCGAGGACAAGGGCGCACCGTTGAGCGACCAGGAACTCGTGGTCAAATTGCAAGAAAAGGGCCTCAGTCTCGCCCGCCGCACGGTCGCCAAATACCGCGAGGAACTCGGCATCCTGCCGAGCAATCTCCGCCGCGACTACAAGTAGGCGCTCAGGCTAAAGCCGCGCTCGGCTCCACGCGCAGGCTCAGGCCCGCCGCCCGGTCTGTGCCGATCGGGTCAGCCCACGCGGCAAATGCGATCATGCCGGCATTGTCTCCCGTATGCTGCGGCTGCGCGGCAAAAAACGCGATGCACCCCTGTTTCGCCTCTGTCTCCAACATCGCCCGCAACGTGCGGTTATTTGCGACGCCGCCCGAGACTCCAAGGCTCCGAAATGCCCCGCCTCCTTGCGTCAGCGCCGCGCGCGTCTTGCGCACCAGCGCATCCAGCACGGCTTGCTGATAACTCGCACACAGGTCTGGCAGGCGGGCCTGCACTTCGGCAGGCGACAGTTTTTCGATGACGTAACGGAGGCTTGTCTTCACCCCGGAAAAACTGAAATCCAGCTCGTTGCGCCGCCCAATGCCACGCGGAAAATCAAACGCATCCGGCCGGCCCTTCTGCGCCCACTGCTCGATCAGCGGGCCACCCGGGTAACCGAGCCCGAGGAGTTTCGCGCCCTTGTCGAGTGCCTCGCCCGCTGCGTCGTCGCGAGTCGAGGACAGCACCGTGACGCGCCGGCCGGCATCAATGACAAAGAGCAACGTGTTCCCACCTGAGACAATCAGCCCGAGATGCGGCAGCAGCGCCTGCAGTCGTTCGATAAATTTTTCCGGCGCGTCGGCGTGCAAAGCGATAAAGGGCGACCAGACGTGACCCCGCAGGTGATTCACCCCTGTCACCGGCACATGCAACGCCAGCGCGAGTGATTTCGCCGCCGCCCCACCAATGGCGAGACAGGCCGCGAGCCCCGGGCCGTTGGTCACGGCGATCTGCGTCACTTTCGCAAAATCCGATGTCGCCGCTGCACGGGTCAACAGCGGCGCAAAATGCCGCAGGTGCTCGCGCGTCGCGAGATCGGGCACCACGCCGCCATGTCGCTCGTGCAACGCGATCTGGCTGTGAATCCACTCGCCCGTCATTCCCCGCGCCGGGTCAAACAGCGCGACCGCCGTCTCATCACATGAGCTCTCCAGTGCCAGGATCACGGGGTCAGTGCGCAACCGGCGGAGTGCTGCGCTCGCCCAACAGCGAGACGCCTTTCAGCACATCCAGCGCTGCCTGGAGCTGGCGATCCTCGATCGGCGCGAAACCAAACCGTTCCTTGAATTCCTTGGGGTCCGCCACGTCCGGACGCAGATGTTGCAAACGTAGGCGGCTGTCCTCCTCGGCAGTCATCACGACCTCCACTTGCGGCGTGATGCCCTTTTCGTGGATACTGACGCCGCTCGGCGTGTAATACTTCGCGGTGGTCAGGCGGAGTCCCTCGCCGTTCTTCAGCTTGAAAATGGACTGAACCGAACCTTTGCCGTAGGAACGCTCGCCCACGACGACCGCACGGCCGGTGTCCTTGAGCGCACCGGTGACCACCTCGGCCGCGCTGGCGCTGCCCGCGTTGATCAGGATGGCGATGGGCAAGCGGAGCGGTTCACCGTCAGCGCTCGCGCGGAATTCCTCGCGATCGGTCGCTTTGCGTCCCTGCGTGTAAACGATGAGTTCGTTTTTTTTGAAAAACGGTTCGGCCACTTCCACCGCCGCGTCGAGCAAACCGCCGGGATTGTTGCGCAGGTCAATGATCACGCTGTTGATCCCCTCCTTGAGCAGCCCGTCGAGCGCGTTGGCAAATTCCTCGCCGGTGTGATCGGAAAATTCCGTGAGTTGAATATAACCCACGTGATCGGGTAGCAGGTGCACATCGCGCACGCTCTCGAGTTTGATCATCTCCCGCCTGAGAGTGAGGTCGAGGGTCTTGCCCGTGCTCGGCCGCAGCAGGCTCACGCGCACCTTCGTATTCGCCTTGCCGCGCAGCCGGTCAATGACGCCATCCATGGACAGCCCGCGTTCCAGAATTTTGCCGTCCACGCTGACAAGCTCGTCGCCCCGCAAAATCCCCGCGCGCTCACCTGGCGAACCCGCGATGGGCGCAATCACCACGACGCGCCCCTTGCGCATCTCCACCTGCACGCCGATGCCGCTGAAATCGCCGCTCAACTCCTCCTCCAGCTCGTTGTAGTCCTTGGACTCAAGAAATTCAGAGTGCGGGTCCAGCGATTCGACCATCCCGTGGAGCGCCGATTTCGCCAACCGATCATAACTCGAAGCTTTTGGGTCCACGTAATTCTCATTCACCAGCTGAAGCACCTCGCGCACATAGGCCGCCGACCGGTCGAGATCGCGATTGGGGAAGAACCCCCAGGCGAGTGCCACCCGCGCCGCGCCGAGTGATAACGCCAAGCCGAGCACCACGCCGGCCGCGATGATGAGAATGCGTTTGAGCATGCACGCGACTGTGTGCATCTGCTTCGGTTTGTAAATGGGTTCGTCGGCTTCACCACCCTCCCCGCCCTCCAGCGGCTTCCTCGACCTCTTCCGGCGCCACGCCGGCCCGGACGGCACGCTGCCGTTCGCCCGCTTCATGGCCCTGGCCCTCTACGATCCGGCGGTCGGCTACTATCGAAGCGACCAAATGCGCGTCGGCTACGGTGCCGCTACGGATTTTTTCACCGCCAGCACCAGCGGACCGGTTTTCGGTGAACTCCTCGTCGCCGCGATCATCCAGCTGCTCGCTGGCAAAGCGCCGCACCATTTTTCCTTCGTCGAGATTGGCGCTGAGCCCGGCGGGGGCGTGCTGAAGGGAGTCGTGCATCCCTTTGCGGCCGTGCGCACCATTGGCGTTGGCGAGCCGATCGAGCTCACAGGCCATTCGATCGTATTTTCCAACGAGCTTTTTGACGCGCAGCCTTTCCGGCGTTTTGTCTTTCGGAAAAATACCTGGCTCGAACTCGGCGTAGCCTTGCGCGAAGGCGCTTTCGCCACCGTCGAACTGCCCACCGCCGCGCCGCCCGAACTGCCGGCCGGCGCGCCCGAGGGATACGTCATCGACGCTCCGCTCGCGGCGGCAGACCTCACCCGGGAAATCGCTGCTCAACCATGGACGGGACTGTTTGTCGCCTGCGACTACGGCAAATCCTGGCGGGAATTGATCGAGGCGTGTCCCGCGGGTACGGCCCGGTCCTATTATCGCCACACGCAATCGAACGATCTCCTCGCCCGGCCCGGGCAGCAGGATCTCACCTGCCATGTCTGCTGGGATTGGCTGGCCACCGCACTTTCGGAACAAGGTTTCACCGCTCCGGTTGTTGAATCCCAAGAGGCGTTCTTTATCCATCACGCCGCCAGTTACATCGCCGTGACGACCGAGGCGGAAGCCGCCCGGTTCAGCCAGAAAAAGCTCACCCTCCTCCAGTTGTTGCATCCGGCCCACCTCGGACAGAAATTCCAGGTCCTGCATGCCCGGCGCGATTGAGAAAATTGCCCTTGCCTCAGCTCCGAGCCAACCCTTACGTATGACCCTTTAACCAACTCAAAACCACCATGGCCAGAATCTGTGCAATCACCGGTCGCCGTCCCGTCAAGGGCTCGATCATCAACCGCAAGGGTCAGTCCAAAAAGAGCGGCGGCATCGGCACGCACGTGACGAGCATCACGAAGCGTAAGTTCCGCCCGAACCTGCAGCGCATCCGCGTCCGCCTAGCTAACGGCGGGACCAAGCGTATGCTCGTCTCGGTTAAGGCCATCAAGGCCGGTCTTGTCCAGAAAGCCTGATTTTTTGCGCTCATTTTGCTACTGAGCCCGCGACGTAAACGTTGCGGGCTTTTTATTGGGAAGAACTACGTAGGACATGGCGCAGGCAGGGAATTCGCTTTCTCACAGACTTTTTTTAAGTCAGCTACGACCTGCGATGGAGAACCCCCCCATAGCCGATCCTATTCCCGCCCGCGCACCCACTGTGAGCGTTGGGCCGTTCGAAGTGCTAACCGGTCGCATCCTGGTGGTGGATGACGATGTTTTAAACCAGCATCTCCTCCTCCGGATGCTCGAAAAGCACGGTTTGATGGCAACCATCGCGGACAACGGCCAGTCCGCCGTGGATAGCGCGCTGACGGGTTCCTTTGACGTTGTCCTGATGGACTGCCAGCTGCCGGTCATGGACGGCCTCGAAGCGACCCGCGTCATCCGCTCCCGGCTGGACGGCAGGCGACTTCCGATCGTGGCATTGACGGCCAGTTCCGAAGCCGAGGATCGCGTCGCCTGCGCCGCAGCTGGCATGGATGATTTTCTCGCCAAGCCCGTGCGCCGCGCGGAGCTCTACGCCTGCCTGAAAAAGTGGCTCACCGTCTCGCGTTAAGCGCGCCGGCCACACCTCCGGCCGCCTCTGGCGGCGGAACCGGCGCCAGATTGCCGGACCAAAGCTGGCGATAGATTGCGTTGTCGGGAACCGGGATGCGCCGCAGGTCGAAATTGCGGTCCTCGACATAATCCAAGCCGTAGTGAAACGCTCCAAGCAGCAGCGGGTACGAGAAGGTGGTTTTCTTGTGCAAGTACGCCCGCGAGTAAGCGAGGTAGTCGACTCCCACCTCCAGGTTGCGCCGCCAATTCCACACCGCCCGCTCATAGGGCAGCGTCGACACCGCCTGCCACGCGGCTGGCTTAATTTGCATCAAACCGCGCGCGGAGCCGTTGCGAACCGATGGATTGAAGTTCGATTCCGCAGCGACCAACGCATAGATAAAAGCCGGATCCAGCCGGTAGCGTTTCGCCATGGGCTGGATCGCCGCCCAGATTTCTGCACGGGTGGGCGGACGCGTTTCCGCTCCGTCGCCTGTCGTGGACTGGCCGCCGGGTCGGCAACTCGTGAGCGCGAGTGCAATCAGCGTGAGGCAGATCGCCCTCATCATCTCGCCCGTCACAGGGCCCGGAAAACCACCGCAGCGTTCTGGCCGCCGAAGCCAAGGTTGTTGCTCAACACCGTGCGCACCGGCGCGGCGCGGGCGACGTTGGGGACGTAATCGAGATCACAATCCGGGTCGGGCTCCTCGAGGTTGATCGTCGGCGCGATCATGCCGGTCTGGATCGTCTTGACGGAAATCACCGACTCGATCCCGCCGGCGGCACCGAGCAGGTGACCGGTCATGGATTTCGTGGAACTGACCGCCAGTTTACGCGCGTGCTCGCCGAAAAGTTTCTTGATGGCGAGGGTCTCGAACTTGTCGTTGTAGGGCGTGGACGTGCCGTGGGCGTTGATATAATCCACCTGCTCGGGTAAAACACCGCCGCACGCCAGCGCACGCTTCATCGCGAGCGAGAGACCCTTTCCTTCCGGATCCGGCTGCGTGATGTGAAACGCGTCGCACGTCGCCGCATAGCCGACCAGCTCACAATAAATTCGCGCTCCGCGCGCCTGGGCGTGCTCCAAGGACTCAAGAATCAGGATGCCCGAGCCCTCGCCCATGATAAAGCCGTCCCGATTCTTGTCGAAGGGGCGGCAGGCTTTCTGCGGCGCATCGTTGCGCGTGCTCATCGCCTTCATCGAGCAGAAGCCTGCGTAGGATTGCTGCGTGATCGCCGCCTCGCTGCCGCCCGCGACCATCACGTCCGCGTCCCCGCGGCGGATCGCGTGAAACGCCTCGCCAATCGCATGCGTACCGGTCGCGCAGGCCGAAACGATCCCGAAGTTGGGGCCGCGCGCACCGAGATCAATCGCCACCAGTCCGCTGGCCATGTTGCCGATCAGTGCGG
>JBDTJA010000348.1:0-15615 GCA_039936075.1 Opitutaceae bacterium
ATTTAGTCGGAGGCCAACCAGCACATTTTCCTCAATCGACATCGTCGGGAACGGATTGGATTTCTGGAAAACCATGCCGACCCGTCGGCGCACCATCACAGGATCCACCCTGGCCTCGTAGAGATCCCCGCCAAACAAATGCAGCTTCCCGGCAATGCGAGTGCCGGGCGTGAGCTCGTGCATGCGGTTCAGCGCCCGCAGGAAAGTGGACTTGCCGCAGCCGCTGGGGCCGATGATGGCGGTGACACGCTTGGCCGGAATGAGGATATCAACGTCATGCAGCGCCTGGTGCGCACTATACCAAAGGGAAAAACCCTTGACCTCAAAGGCCGGCGGGCCGTCGGACGCCGCCAGCTGCGCCGACCTGGACGGCAGGACCGGGACGGGAGCAGTGGACAGCGTGGGCGTGGTGAGCGTGTCAGTCATGAAAGGTGAGCGTTAGCGGGCGGATCTGCCGCGGGAAAAAATGCGAACCAAAAGATTGAGCCCGAGGATGAGGCCCAGGAGCACGAGGGCGCCGGCCCAAGCCTGGCGGTGCCAGTCGTCGTAGGGCGAGATGGAGTAGGAGAAAATCTGCAGCGGAAGCGCGGCGATCGGCTCGGCGAGATTGCGGTTCCAGAAATTGTTGCCGAGCGCGGTAAACAGCAGCGGCGCGGTTTCCCCCGCCACCCGGGCCAGCGCAATCAAGACGCCCGTGATGATGCCCTTCAACGCCGTCTTCATCACGATGATGACGACGATCTTCCAGCGGGCGATACCGAGCGCCATCCCCGCTTCGCGGTAACTCTGCGGCACCAGGATCAGCACCTCCTCCGTCGTGCGCATCACGAGGGGAATCATCATCAGGCCGAGCGCGACGCCACCGGCGTAGGCGGAGAAGGTCTTGAACGGCACGACCAGCAGCGCATACACGACCACGCCCCAGACGATGGAAGGCACGCCGTTGAGCACGTCGGCGGCGAAACGGAGCCACGCATTGATGCGATCCGAGCCGTACTCCGCCAGGTAGACTCCGCCGAGCACGCCACAGGGCACCCCAATCAGCGCCGCCATCAGCAGCAGCAGGAGTGTGCCCACGATGGCGTTGGCCATGCCGCCGCCAACCTCGCCGGTCGGCTTGGGTAGCTGCGTAAAGAAATTCCAGTCCAACGAAGACGCCCCCTCCCGCACGAGGAAATAGAGCACGAGAAAAAGCGGCGCCATCACAGCCAGGGCGCACAGCCCCATCACCAGACGCATGGCGCGGTCCTTCCATCGGCGCCAGGCGGCAAGGGCCGGGGTCGGCTGGCAACTGGGCATGTTGGTCGCGGTCATGGGCTGATCAACGGACCTTCCCCGTTCCCGGGCCGGCCAGCGTGCGGAGCATGATCTGGGCGAAGGCGTTGACCAAGATGGTCAGCACCACGAGAACGAGACCCAGCTCGAACAGGGAACTCGTGTAGAGGCCCGAGGTGGCCTCGGTAAACTCGTTGGCAATGACGCTGGCCAACGTGTAGCCGGGCGCAAACAGCGACGCACTGAACTCCGGCCGGTTCCCGATCACCATCGTCACCGCCATCGTTTCGCCCAAGGCCCGGCCCAAGCCGAGCACCGCCGCACCGAACAGCCCGCGGCGCGCGTAGCTGAGCACGGCAATCCGGATCACTTCCCAATGCGTCGCGCCCAAGGCATACGCGGCTTCGCGCTGTAGGTCCGGCACGGACCGGAGGATCTCGCGCGAAACCGAGGTGATGATCGGCAGGATCATGATCGCAACGATGATCCCGCCCGCCAGCATGCTGACGCCGTAGATCGGCCCCCGGAACAGCGGCAAAAACCCGAGCCAGTGTTGCAGAAAAGGGAAAACATGATCCCGCAAATACGGAATCATCACGAAAATTCCCCAGAGGCCGAAGATCACACTCGGCACCGCCGCCAGCATCTCGACCACCGTGATCACGGGTTGGCGGAGTTTGATCGGCGCCATCTCGGTCAGGAACAAGGCTGTCGCCACTCCGAGCGGGACGGCGATCAGCAGCGCGATCAAGGAGGAGACCAAGGTGCCAAAGATGAACGGAAGTGCGCCATATTCATCCGCGACCGGGTCCCACATTGAATGGGTCAGAAACCCCAGCCCAAAATGATGGATCGAGGCCCGCGCGCCGACGTAGAGCTCACAGCCCACCAGCGCGATCAGGGCCACGATGGTCAGCGCCGCCAGCAGCGCCACGAAACGAAATGACAGGTCGGGCCAACGGATGACAGACGAACGCCGGGGAACTTCCGTGGCTGGTGGAATGGCTTCACTCATCGGGAGAGGGAAACGGAGGGTCCGGGATAGCCGCACCCTCCGTTGATTACAAAATTACGCACGGGCGAACTCGGTCAGTATTTGATCTCGGCGATGCGCGCGAGTACCCGCGCCTGCACGTTGTCCGGCAAGGGAGCGTAATCGAGCGACGCCGCCATCTTTTCCCCGTCCGTGTAGGCCCACCGCAGGAATTCGACGAGTTTCTTGCCCTTCACGGCGTCGGACTGCTGCTGATAGACCAGCAACCAGGTCGTGCCCGCGATCGGATAAGCGTCGGCCCCCGCCGGATTCGTCATCGAAAAGCGGAAGTCATCCGGAATCTCGGCCGCGGCGAGCGCCGCCGTAACGGACTCGATCGAGGCGGTGATGTAATGGCCCGACGAGTTTTTCATGTCGGCATAGGGGAGATGATTTTGCTTCGCATAGGCCAACTCGATGTACCCGATGGCTCCGGGCGACTGCTTGACCTGGCCGGACACGCCCTCGTTGCCCTTGCCACCCAAGCCCACGGGCCAGCGGACGGACGTTCCCTTGCCGACCTTCTCTTTCCACTGGGGACTCACCTTACTCAGATAGTCCGTGAAAATGTAGGTGGTGCCGCTGCCATCCGAACGATGCACGACGAGGATGTCTTGATCGGGGAGGCTGACCCCGGCGTTCTGGCTGACAATCGCCGCGTCATTCCATTTCCGGATCGTGCCGAGGAAAATCGCTGCAACCGTCGGACCGTCGAGCTTGAGCGTCGGGTTGCCCGGCAGATTGTAGCTGACCACGTCGGCGCCGGCCACCGTTGGGATGTGGAGCAGCTTGCTCGGGGCCTTGGCGAGATTCTCATCTGACATCGGGCCGTCGGAGGCGCCAAAATCGACGGTCTGGGCGAGGATTTGCTTCTGACCACCGCCCGAGCCGATGGACTGATAGTTGAAACGGACGGACGGATCGACCTTCGCATATTCGTTGAACCATTTCGAATAAATCGGATAGGGGAACGTCGCTCCCGCTCCGTTAATGAGCATCTGGGCGGAGGCGGAGGTGAGAGCAATAACGCCGACAATGCCGGCGAGGAGGATATTTTTCATAGTGTTGGATGAGTTGGCGTTGGATTAGAAATTAACCTGAATCTGGCTGCGGAGACCGTCAGCTTTCGCCTGGGCATGCGCGCCGGTCACGGTGTCCTTGGACTCGGCATGGATGTAGCCGACCTGCAATTTGACGTCGTTGCCGCGGAAAAAATAATTCCCGCCGAAGTACCATTCGGACATCTTGTCCATCGTGCCGCCGCTGGGTGCGGAGCGCGTGCCGTCGCTGAGGTTCACGCCGCGGCCGTCTGAATCGACATAGCTGTAGCGGATGACACCCTCGATCTTGTCGGTGAACTTGTAGGCCGGCTGGATCCAATAGCCCGTGGGGCTCGCGTCGCGGCTGGCCGAGATGCCGTGGTCGTCCTTGGCGCCAAAGTATTCACCCTCAAGATCGAGGTTGCCGGCGGTCAGCACGCCGTAAATCGAGTAGACCGTCAGGTCATCGCCCTTGCCGAGGACCAGCCCGCCCTGGTCGGGAAGCATGCCCACCGATGTGCCGAAACGGTAGCTTCCGTTGGTGAACTTACCCTTGTAACCCACATTGCCCCAATAGGCCAAATTGTTGTTGGCCGCGGTGCCGCCGGCCTGCACGCCCGGGTCGGAATTACCGTTGAGCGAGGAGAATTCGTCGCGCTCGGGATTCGTGATCGCGACGTTGTAGAAGAACCCGTCGTTGGTTCCGCCCACGAAGACACCCGTGCGATAGCTGCCGGCGCCGAGGCGGCGGCCGTTGTTTGACTCGACGAAGTAGCGGGTGATCGGCGAGCGCTCAATCGCCTTCAGGCTGCCGCTCGAGGTGTCCCATTCCTCCAGGCCGATGGGCGCCTTGCGGAAGCCCATATCCAGGACGAACTGGTCGCTCTGCTTCCATTGGATGAAGGCGGCGTCAAAGCTCGTGGACGCAAAATCGTAGTTGAGATTACCCGACCAGCCCTGGCCGAATTCAGCTTTGGCACCGAGATAAATGCGGCGCAGGAAAAAATGCCCGGTCGCGTTGGGCTGGATCGTGGCATCGTCGACGTTGGTGCTGAGTCCGGCATACTGGGATTGGATGCGGCCGCTGATGGTCAGCTTTTTGATGAATTTGCTTCCGGAAGTCGAAACGTTGGAGGACGCGTCCTCCGTGACCAGCTCCTTGGTGATTTGCTTGGCTTCCTCTTCGTTCAGGATGCCTTTCTTGATGAGGATATTGATGAGCGCCTGGTCCTGGCCCATGGCCGGGGAGGCGGCGAGGATCGCACCGCCGAGCAGCGCGAGCCATTTTGCTTTAAGGTGAAACATGGTGATGAAATGCGTTCGGTGTTGGTGTTTAGGAACGCGGCCATGATGCCCCCCGATTGTTACGATCGCATGGCGGCGGCGTGACAAACGGGCAAAGGCTGTAAAAAGAGCGTGAGGCCATGCCGGCGCACCCTGTGTCATTCGCCAGCGGCTCCCTGCGCCTTTCCCAACCCGGCGCGCTTCAGTCGACCGCGCCGCCGGCCCGTCGCCCAGGCTCACCAAATATCTCGCCTTGCGCGGCGGTTCTAACGGAATGGCTCGCATGGATGGAGATAGCGTTTCCGAACTGCGGGCCGGCGTGGCCGCCATGGGCAACCAGATGTTTAAGGTGCGTTTTCCCTTTATCGGGGAGCTGCGCCACTACTCGTGGGTAAAGTTTCGCGCCGACCTGCTGGCGGGATCCACGCTGACCCTCGTCTCCATTCCCCAGGCGATCGGCTTTTCGCTCATTCTCAACCTGCCGCCGCAGCCGGTGATCGCCGCGGTCATCATCGGCGGCCTCGTGGGCGCGCTGTTTTTCTCCTCCCACCACCACGTCTTCGGCCCCACCAGCTCGATCAGCCTGATCGTCGCCGCCACCATCGCCGCCAACACCGGCAGCCCGCTGCCGCCGTTGCAGCTGGCCATCTATCTCGCCTTCCTGATCGGCTTGGTCCAGTGCCTCGCCGGCCTCCTCAATTTTGGCGAGATCACCAAGTTCATTTCGCGATCCGTCGTTGTGGGCTATAGCACCGGCATCGGTGTGCTGCTCATCGGGAGCCAGCTGCACAATCTCCTTGGCTACGAGGTCGGTGCGGCGCAGAGCTTCCTGACCAATGTGATTCAGGCGGCCCTGCGGATTGGTCAATTGCAGGTCAGCCCCTGGGCGATCGGCATCGGCGGACTCACGCTGCTGATTTTCATGCTGGTGCGCCGGTTGCGGCCGCACTGGCCCGAGGCCCTCATCGGCTTGGCCCTGCTCGGCCTGGCCGCCAAGGCATTTACCGTTTTCCAAACCGACGCTCCCTTCCGGATGGTGCGTGACGAAGGCGCCCTGCGCGCCGCCTTCCCCACGTTCGCCGGTTTTCACTTCGGCCCGAACAAGCTCCAGCTCCTGCCCAGCCTCGCCGGCACGGCCATTGCCATCGCGATTCTCGGCATGCTCGAGGCTGCCTCGATCACCAAGTCGCTCGCCGCCAAGAGCGGTCAGAAAATTGAGCCCAACCAGGAGCTCATCGGCATGGGCGCCGCCAATCTCGCCTGCGCCCTCTTCGGCGCCGTCCCGGGTTCCTCCTCCTTCGCGCGGTCCGCCGTCAATTTCCAGAGCGGCGCCCGGTCCCAGCTCTCGTCGATGCTCAGCAGTGTGGTCGTGCTGTTTGTCCTGCTGTTCGCCACCCCCGTGTTCAACTTCATTCCCATTGCCGCCCTCGCCGCGCATCTCATCCGCGTGGGTGTTAAAATGATCAACCTGCATCAGATTCGCATCGCCTGCCGCTCCACGAGCGCGGATGCAGTGGTCTTTGTCGTTACCCTCACGTCCTGTCTCCTCCTCCCGCTCGACACCGCCATCTACGTCGGCATCGGCACCGCGCTCGCCCTGTTCCTCCAGAAAACCAGCACCCCCATCCTCGCCGAATATACCGTCAACGAAGAAGGCGGCCTCACCGTGCTTGCCGATCCCTCGCGGCGCGTCCACCCGCAGGTTTCCATCATCCACGTCGAGGGGGAATTGTTTTTCGGGGCCGCGGATCTTTTTCAGGAGCAGGTGCGTCGGCTCGCCGAGGACCAGAATATCCGCGTGTTCATCCTGCGCATGCGCAATGCCCGCCATCTCGACGCCTCCACGGTCATGGCCCTCGAAAACCTGCACGATTACCTCCGCGAGACCGGCCGCCACCTGCTGATCAGCGGCAGCAATCCCGATGTCACCCGCGTGCTCCGCAACAGCGGCCTCCTCGCGCACATCGGCACGGATAATATTTTTCCTGACGAGCAAAAACCCATGCTGGCCACGCGCCACGCGCTCCAGCGCGCCAAGCAACTGCTCCCGGGAGCCCAGCCCGAAGTGCGGCTTTTTTATGAGGAGAAACAGCTCGCCGACCTCCGGACCCCGCCGGCGACGCCCAGCAGTCCGGCGTCCTGATCACCGGCGACGTCAGGCCGGCTCCAGTTTTTTCCGCCGCTCCACCAGCGCCAGGAGCAGATCGCTTTTCGACACACTGCCGAGCAGCGCGCCCGTCGCCGGCACCACCACGGGCAGGCGCTCGATCGTGCCGTGCGCGAGAAACAACCCCAGCACATCGCTCAGACTCTGGTCCGGTCCCAGCCGCGGAAAATCCTCCCGCAGGATGTCCCGCGCGATAACCAGCTCCGCGAGATCGGGCTGACCGAGATAGGGCTTGATGTCATGCAGCGACACCGCCCCGAGGAACCGGCCGCCTTCCTCCTGCACGTAGAGGTTGTTTACTCGCACAGAGAGAAATTTTTCCGCGATCTCGGCAAATCGCGCCCCGGCCGGGATCGTCGGCGGATCCGCTTTCATCAGATCCTGGGCCCGGCCCACGGGAATGGCCGGTGCCGGCGTTTCCGCCGCCTTGCGTCGTAGCGCCGCACTATAGAGAGACTCCCCCGCCAGGCCCTTCGCGGTGTAATAGGCAATCACGCTGCAAAGCATCAGGGGCAGGATGATATCGTAGCTCAGCGTCATCTCGAACAGCATGATGACGGCCATCACGGGCGCGCGGGTCGCCGCCGACAAAAACGCCCCCATGCCCACCAGCGCGAACGCGCCCGCATCCACGCCCGCGTGCGGCCACACTGCGTGCACCGCCGTGCCAAACAAATAGCCCAGGCTCGCGCCCATGAAAAGCGACGGCGTAAACACCCCGCCCGGCGCACCCGAGCCGAAGGACGACATCGTCGCCAGCCACTTGCAGGCAAAAATCCCGAGGAGCACCGTCCAAATCAGCCGGCCGTTAAGGATATCCACGACCACGGTGTAGCCATTGCCGCAAACCTGCGGGACGTTGATCGCGATGATGCCCACCGCCAGGCCGCCCGCCGCCAGCCGCGCGACCAGCGGCAAACGCAGGCCCACAAAAAACTCCTCCGCATGCTTGAGCGAGCGCAGGAAAAGAGGCGCCACCATCCCCGCCAGCAGCCCGAGGATCACGTAGGGACCCATTTCCCACGGCGAATTGAGGTGAAAGGCCGGCACCTGGTACAACACTTGGGCGGCTGTGACCACCCGGATGGTCAGCGTCGCGACCACGGCGGAAATCGCCAGCGGCCCGAGGCTCTCCATCGCAATCGATCCCAGGATGATCTCCGCCACAAAAAATGACCCGGCGATCGGGGCGTTGTAAGCCGAAGCAATGCCGGCCGACGCGCCGCAGGCCACCAGCAGCCGCAGCTGCGGCCCGGTGAACTTGCGCCACCGGCCGATGAGCGAAGCCATGACCGCCGAGAGTTGGACCATCGGACCTTCCCGTCCGATTGAGCCACCCGAGCCGATGGAAAACAGCGCCGCCGCGCTTTTGATGAGGCTGGACCGCACCGGCACGCGGCCGTTGCCGATCACGATCGCCTCCATGTAATCGGTGGAGCTTTGCGAGCGCGTGATCCGGGAGCCATAGAGCAGGATCAGGCCCGCCACCGCTCCGCCCACGGTCGGCACCAGCAAGCGGCCCCACCAGGGAAGCATCCGCATCGCCTGAACGACGCCACCAGTGGAGCCGGTCATGACCTCGTGCACCCCTTCCGAGAGCGCGGAGAAAACCATCGAAGACATCGCGCCGAGGAAACCTGCCAGCGCCGCCCAGAGTAGCGTCACCTGCCATTCGGTCAGCTGCAGTCTTTCCCGGATCCACAACCGCCAGCGCAGCAGCCGTTGCAGCCGCTGCATCAGCTCAGTCCTTGTCGCCGGGACCGCCGTGCTCATCGCTTCGCGCCGCGCGCCAGCAGCGCGGTAAACTCCGCGCCGGTTTTCGCCGCCAGCAGCCCCGCGTGCACCCCGTCCGCCTTCAACAGCCGCGTGATCGCTGCGACCGCCAACAGGTACTCGTCCACCTGCTGCGTCGGCGTGCCCACCATGAAAATCAATCTCACCGCCAGATGCCCGGCATCAAAGGCCACCCCCGGCGCCGCCACGCGCGCCACGCCGATCACCACCCGCTCCACCGCGGTCGTCCGCGCGTGCGGCAGCGCCACGTCCATTGCGACGCAGACTGGCGCGAGCATCGCCCGCTCCAGCAAACCGTGCAGCAACTCCGGCGCATCCTTCACCGCCGGACTCTTCGCCAGCTGAGCGTGCAATCCCATAATCGCCGCTTCCCGCGAATTCGCCACCAGATCCAACATCAACGCATCCGGCTGGGCGAGTAGTTGGGTTGGCAGGTCCACGTCGCGGCCACCGTAGCCGGGCCGCGCGTCGAAACAAGCCCGCGCTGGTCAATTTTGCATCAGACGCCCGCCTCGTTTGCAGGGTCCGGGACCGCCGCCGGCTCGGCTGGCTCCCCGCTCGCGGACGTTTCCATGGGCACCGCTGTCGGCGCACTTTCGGCGGGCGGCTCCACGATTTCCACGGGGACTTCCGCCACGACCTGCGCCGTCAACTGCACGAGTCCGCGCAGCGACGTGAAATGCTGACTGAGGTCGTAATCCCCGCCGAGTCCACCGATCAGCTTGTCGAACAAATCCTTTTTCGACGCCTTCAGCGCCTGGATGCGTTCTTCGATCGTGCCAGCCGTGACCATGCGATAGACAAACACCGTGCTCTTCTGGCCGATGCGGTGCACGCGGTCCACGGCCTGCGCCTCTACCGCCGGGTTCCACCAAGGATCGAGCAGGAAAACGTAATCCGCCGCGTGCAGCGTGATGCCCGTGCCCGCCGCCTTCAGCGACACCAACATGACCGCCGAGCCCGTCGCCGTCTGGAAGGACTGTACGGGTTTCAACCGGTCCAGCGTCATGCCCGTGAGTTCGTAACGGGGCAGCTCGGGAAAATTCTTCACCAGCGCCTCACGCACGCGGTCGAGCAGCATGACAAACTGCGAGAAGATCACGACCTTGTGCCCGCTGCCGATCACCTCGGCGAGCTTCTCGATCAACAGGTTGATCTTGCCGGAGTCACTGAGGGGAGCCTTGAGCCATGGCAACATGTCAGGATCGCAGCAGGTCTGCCGGAGGCGCGTCAGCAGCGCGAGGAAACCGAACGATTTTTCGCGCATGGCCGCGCCGACATCATCGCCGAGGCGTGCCAGACCCTCAGTGCAGATACGCGCATACTCCGCGCGCTGCACATCGGTCATCGGGCAAAGCAGATCCATCTCCACCTTCGGCGGCAGTTCCGTCGCCACCTCGTTCTTCGTGCGACGCAGGATGAACGGTGCGAGCTGCGCCCGCAGGCGTTCCAAGGTGACCACGCGATCGGCGTTGAGCGCCGCCTCGAAACCCGTGCGCGAGCCCAGCAGGCCCGGCAGCAGGAAACGAAAAATGCTCCAGAGATCGAGCTGACGGTTCTCCAGTGGCGTGCCGGTCAGCACGAGTCGGTGCCGTGCGCGCACCGCAAAGCAGGTCTGCGTGATCTTCGCATCCGGGTTTTTGATAAACTGGCCCTCGTCGAGCACGGCATAGCCAAACTCCTGACCCTCGAGCAAATGCCGGTGCTTGCGCAGCTGCGTATAGCTCGCTAGCCAGATCATCGGCTCCGTGTGCTGCGTGAAATCGTGTCCCGTCTTGAGCACGTCGACGGCGAGCTCGGGATAGAATTTCGCAATCTCCTCGCGCCAGACCGGCACGACGCTCGCCGGGCAGACGATCAGCGTCGACTTTTCCGCGACCGGGCGCGACGCGAGCAGCGTCAACACCTGCAGCGTTTTGCCGAGGCCCATCTCATCCGCCAGCAATCCGTGGCAACCCACGTCACACAGATGCGCCATCCACTCCACGCCGCGCCGCTGGTAGGGCCGCAGAATTTCAGGAAGCGTCGGAGGCTCCGGTGGCGGCGCGAGCACTTGCTGGCGCCACGCCTCGATTTCTGCGGACAGCGTGAGCTTGAGCCGCGAGTCGTTGAACAGGGAGAAAATCAGGTACGGCGAAAGCGTGCCGTCGGAGTGCGTTTCCGCGATGTTGCGACGCCAGGCGCTGAACGAATCCCACTTCTCGCCCTGCAGTGCAACGATGCCGAGGTTCGGGAGAATCACCGGCGAGCCGCCGCGCCTCAGGAGCGTATTGACCTCGGCATCCGTGAGCATCCGTTCGCCCGCCCGGAAAATCCAGCGGAGGTTCAAAGCCGCGGTGTCGCCGCCCCCCGCACCGCCGCCGCCGCCGCGCTCGGCCACCGCCTCGATCTCGATGATGCGCGTGCCCTTGAGCAGGTTCGCCGCCTTCTCGTCGAGCTCGACGGTGAACATCCGGCGCCAGGCCGGGAGCGTGGTCTTGAGGAAATTCGGGATCTCGACCAGCGACTCGAGTACATAGAGCCCTGTCTCCTGATGATAATGAAAGTGGGCCTTGCGCGCGTAGGCCGCGAGGCCGATGAGCTTCGCGCGCTCGGCGGAAGTCACGTGGGCGTTGCCATTCGCATGCGCCGCCGTTCCGAGCGCCGGGTGACGCGCCTCGCTATCGGCCTCGGTCCAGTAAGCCTGAAAGGTCAGACCCACAGTCTTGGTCTTGAAGACAAGCAGCAACGGACGGGAAACACTCGGGGCATTGCTCGCGCCTTGCGAGGCCGCCATTCCGGAGGGCTTGGCCGACGCCGCGGCGTCACCGTTGCCATTGCCACTTGAGGGCCCATGAGCGCTCCCATTTCCATTGGAACGCAACCCGCTGGCGCCGTGACCGTTGCCAGCGGACACATCAATGGCCCGGGGGCGCGCGGGTTCCCCCGGCAGCGGAGAAATTTCGTCGGCCACCAGCTCTTCAATCTCGTGTAAACCCGCGACAGCCAACGCATGGGCCATGTCCAGATCCGTCGTCGACGAGCGCACGGCCAGCCCCGAACCCTCCCATTCGATCACGACGTATTCGTCCTTCTTTTCGACCCGGCGGTGGATAATCGCGTCCTTGGCGGTCAGTTCCAGTTCGCGGACCTCGCCATCGCGATAGATCCGGCGGCCTTCCTCGAGCTGGGATGCGCTAAACGCGGCAGACCAATCATTTTCGAGTCGGTCAAACCAGGATTCGAGGGAATGAGGAGTGTAAACGCGCTTGGGGCCGTGCGATTGCATCCGCTTAAAAGAGGGGACCGTAGGACGCGGTCAGGTGCCCGCAATCAAAATCTCATATAATTTGCATTGCCTCGGCATCGCGGAAATTACGGATCCCAGGAAGGTTCCGACCCACTGGTTGAATGGATCGAACCTTCATTACTTTTAACCGCGAATGGACGCGAATCCGGCACGACGTCAGGAAATGTTAACCACAAATTACAAGGGGTGAACCGGATCAATCTCCCTCATCAACGGGACGTGTCGGGTGGGTTCGCGTCCGGAGTCTGATCCGGGTGGATCGGGTGTTATCCGTGGTAAAATTTTCCCGTTCTGCTGGACTCTTGAGCGGTGAAATTTGTGATCGATCCGACGTAGGCCGGCTGCTCACAGGCGCTCCGGAGCTCTCAATCAGCGCGAGCAAACTCGCAGACTACTTGATCGGACTTGGCCCTTGCCTAGCTGACCCGTCCAAATGAACTGGCCACAGGCGAACCACCCAAGGTTCCCTTCGCCTGAGGTTTCGTTTTCACCAAAAGCGTTTTTCCAGAATGCGAACCCAACCATCACCCATGAAGCACGTGATCTTTGATGCCGACGGTGTCATCTGCATTGGCGGCAGCTTTGTCGCTTCGCTGGAGAAAGATTATGGGATCGCCCGCGCTCAGCTGGCGGAATTTTTTGCGGGTCCGTTTCGTGACTGCATCGTCGGCCGAAAAGACCTGAAAGCCTGCTTGATCGAAATACTGCCGAAGTTGAAATGGGGCGGTTCGACCGAAGACTTCATGCAATTCTGGTTCGAGCGGGAGCACGTCATCAGCCCGGAAGTCCTGGCGTGCGCCCAGCGGCTCCGAAAAGTCGGTCATGAATGCTATATTGGAACAAATCAGGAGAAATATCGTGCAGCCTATCTCTGGAACGAGATGGGGCTGATGAAGGCCTTTGATGGCCTTTTGGCTTCATGCGACCTCGGCTCAGCCAAGCCGAACGAAGAATATTTTGCGCGAGTAAGAGAACGGCTGGGGTGCACGACCAATAGCCTGATCTTGGTCGATGACACCGCAAGGAATGTCGCGGCTGCGCAAGGGTGCGGATGGCGAGCCATCCATTATCATGGAATTGCCGATCTACGGAAGGTAGAGCAACTCGTGGCCGAACCAGCCGAGTTTCGATCCAGTTAACCCCCAACCAACGAATCCCATGATCCGCTACGACGCTCCCCTCCTCCAAAAACTGACGGACAAACTGGGCGCCCGCGCCGCTGCGGTGTTCGTCAGCAGCATCATCGCCGGCATGGTGACGGGTTGCCTCTTTGGCTACGCCGCCATGCTGATTTTCATGAGTCCGATCTCATTGATCATCCCAGGACTCGTCGTCGGAGCCGTCACCGGCGCGCTGATCGGCCAGCAACGCACGATCGCCTTGAAACTCCAGGCCCAGATCGCCGCATGCCTGATCCAAATTGAGGCCAACACCCGCCCGAACAAGAAGAGCTGAACCATCGGATAATCCGGTCCAAAATGACCCGCACCAAGGAACTCGCCTCCCTCACGTTGACCATTGCCTTGGCCGGTTCCGTCGCCGCCGTTCAAGGCTATTTAGATCTCCGTGATTCCGCCCACTTGGCCGAAGGCCACGCAGGGCAAGATTATGAGCTAATTCAAAACCTGCTTCTTTTTGAAGTCGCGGTGGTCTTCCTGACGGTGGCATTCAACTACGGATACTTTATTATCCGCAAGATCGCGGGACTGGGTGAAGCAGAGATTTTCCGCAAAGGATCGGCGGAATTCCTACTTCTGCAACAAGTGCTTGGCTCCGTCTTTGTAGTCGGGGTTCGCGGATACCTGATCTTTGGTGAGCATCGTTTTTCCCTCGGCTCCGCCACAGCGCTCCTCATCGCGGCGTGGGGCCTTTACCGGGTGATCGAGAGCAAAATAAAGGGCTCATATCAAAAGCCCCAAATGGGCCTGCCCCGCGGCCCTCTCGGCTGAACGACCCCCGATCCATTCATGAAAACCAACCTCATCTGGTTCGACATCCCCGCGATCGACATTGATCGCGCCATTAGATTTTAAGCAGCCGTCCTCGGCCAGCCGGTCAAGAAAGAGATCCTCAACGAGGTGCCCAGGGGAATTCTCCCCACGTCCGAAGGCGGGCGAAATGGCTGCGTGCTGCAGGTCGCCGGCTTCAAGCCCTCCGCTGACGGCATCATGATCTACTTCGACGTCGATGGCCGTCTCAAATCCGCCGTCGCCGCCGTCCGGGCAAATGGCGGCACCGTACAACAGGACATCCACTCGATCAGCAAATACGGCTTCCGCGCCGAAGTTCTGGACCCCGAGGTAGCAAGCCTTGAGCGCATTGAGGAAGAGTGTAGCCACGAGCGTGCGCGAGTGGATCGATCCGGCCACTCGCGCACGCTCGAAGCTACGTCTGGCCCTTCGGCTGGGGCATTTTTGAAATTGCTCTAACCGACCTTCGCCAGTTCCTCGCGAATCACGGCGAGCGTCCGCTCCACCGCACCGGCGTTGTCGCGGTGCCATTGACCGGCGGCGGCGGCGAGTTGGGCGCGACGCGCCGGGTCCGGCAGCAATTCCGCAGCGCGCGCCGCGAGGGATGTCGGATCGGTCACTTCGATCGCAGCGCCGCGTTCAAGCACGTCCCGCGCAATCACCCGGAAGTTTCCCATGCCCGGGCCAAACAGAATCGGCTTCTCCAGCGCTGCCGCCTCCACCGGCGTCTGGCCTTCCGTGTGCGGCGGCAAGCTCTTGCCCACGAACACCAGGTCCGCGAGCTGGAGGAGTTCGCGCATTTCACCGGTCGTATCGGCGACGCTGACATCGACTTCGCCCGGCGCGGCGCCTCTGGTGCGAAAGTGAAAACTCAACTTTGAATCCTCCAGTAACTGCTCGATTTCCGGACGGCGCTCAGCGTGCCGCGGCACGATCAGCAACGAGCAGGCCGTCCCGACCGCGCGGACCTGTCGGAGCGCTTCGATCAAAGCGGCTTCCTCGCCGGGCCACGTGGAGGAACCCATCAGCACAAGCCCATCCGGCAATCCTAGTTCGCGTCGCAGTTGAGTCGACTGGGCCTGGGTCAGCGACGGGATTGTCACGTCGAGCTTGATGTTGCCCGTGGTCTGTAGGCGTTCCAATGGAAAACCCAATTCCGCAAACCGGGTTTCATCCTGCCTCGACGCCGGCAGCAGCAGGGTGATGCCATTCAGGGTGAGCCGGGCCGCGGGTCGAAACATCCGCAGGCGGTGGAAACTGCGGTCCGACATGCGCGCGTTGATACAGAGCAAGGGGACGCCGCGCGCTTTTGCCTGATGGATATGCTCTGGCCAGCGCTCGCCTTCCGTCAAAATCACCAAGTCCGGATCGATGCGTTTCCATGCGCGTCGTGCGAATAGCCACCAATCGAGCGGAAAATAACCGAGGCCAATCGTCTGCGCACCATAGCGCTCCTGCGCCAGTTTGTAGCCCGTGCTTGTGGTGGTCGTCAGATAAATCTCGACCCCGCCATCCTTCGTTAGCGCGTCGATCATCGGTGCGATTGCCAGCACCTCGCCGACACTCACCGCCTGCATCCAAAGGCGTTTTACTCCACGACGTTTCGGCGGCAAACCGTCGTGGTCGCCGAACCGATGCGTGAAATGATCGCCGTAGCCGCCGCGCCGCTTCATGCGTCGCAAATAGGCCGGCGCCGACAGCACGAGCACGGGGAGAAAGATAAGTCGGTAAAGCCAGAGCATTATCGTGGATCAGAACAATCC
>JBDTJA010000349.1:0-34764 GCA_039936075.1 Opitutaceae bacterium
CAAGCCAAGGTCGCCGAGTTCGTGGCCGCTTTCGTCGCGCAGCAGCAAAAGGCGAGCTGAGGTCTTTTCCTCAGCCGCCGGTTTGAGCGCGCCGGGTTAGGCGGCGCAAGAGGTGAGCGCAAGCGAGCGGCGGCTCGCGACCATCGGGCGCGAGGCGTAGGGCGCGCGGGTGCTCCAGGAGCGCGCCATCAGCCGACACGGTCGGCGGGCCGCAGCGCAACCAGCGTTCAAGCGGTGGAGCGCAGGCCCGGCGTCCGGGATCGGCTTTTCAGCGGAGCAGAATGAGCGCGAGCGACTGGCGCGCAGCGGTGCCCGCCAAGCGGGCGGATCGGTCGCCCCGACCCCTCGGGGCGAGCCCGCGGGTTCGGCGAGCGAGGGGCCATGCGGCCCCTCCGCAGGGAGCGAAGCGACCGGAGCCGAGGGCCGGAGCGAAGCGGAGCGCGACGCCGACCCGCTGGCTCGGCAGCGGTTGAGGCGTTCGCGGCAGCCCGATGGGCGGAGCGGAGGGCCGGGGCACCCCACGGCGGGCGCCTGACGTGAGCGAGAGCGAACGCGGGCGACGGCGGGCTCGATGCCCGCCGCGTTCGGGCGCGACCCCTCGCGCCCACGCCGGCCGCCCGGCCCGACCGCACCCCTACCGCACGCAGAGGTTTGCGGCGGACGCGAACGCGGGAGCCGACGGAGCGAGCGAAGCGACACGACGCCTCGGAGGAGGAAGCAGGGCGAGTGGCAGATCGGAGTCCGCGGAGGGCTGGCGCGAGACGTGCCGCAAGGTTCAGTGCGTGGTAAGCGCGAGCGAACGGCTAATCGATCTGCACGTAGATCAGATACCAATTGCCCTCAACCGGCACGAGATAAACACCATCGTTCGCGGGTAACTTGTCTAAGCTGCTCACAATGACGCCAACTTTTTTCGGGCCATTGGGCAGGTAGGCGATGCCCTTTTTCCAACTCCGCGCAATCGCCAATCCCACGCCACCGCCCCAATACGAAAAGGACACCGCGTTAGCATCCACACCCATCACCAAGTCGCGCCTGATGCCTGACAGTAGCCGGGTATATTCGTCACGGCGCGCTTGGGTCAGACTGCTTTGCTTCAAGCTATCCTCGCTCACATACGAGATAGCTTGGGCATCTTCGATGCCCATCGTGCGAAGCCTGTCAAAGGCTTCGCGATGATCTCGGAAGAGCGCGACCAACTCCTGATCACTCGGAGCCCCGAGCTTGAACGGATTGCAGCTCCACAGATAAAGTGCCGCTAGAACAACGACGAGTATCGCTAGGCCAACTCCTAGACGAGAGATTATTGTCGTTAGTAATTTCACGGAAAATGCACCGGAACGGTGATGATCACACCGCCATTCTTGACCGTGTTGGCCCCGGACTGGATGTCCTGAGTGTTGATCGGGTTGTTGGTTCCACCGTGCAGTAGGTCTGCTATGCCAGTCGTCATCCCGCTGATAAACTGGCCCGATGCCTGCCCGGTCGCCCCATATTGGAAGTTTCCATAGGCATCGTAAATCGGACTGACGTTCACCTTGAAAGGCAGGAAGACAGGGACATGTCTTGACTGTTGACTAGGCGTGTTAACGAAGACTCTCACTGCAACTTCAGGGGCAGGCTGTGCACGCGGGCGGCGAGGTCGTTGAGGAGCGTCGCGGTGTGCTGGGCCTTCACGTCGTCACCGGTGCTGAGCGTCTTGTAAGGCAGGAAATTGTTCACCAGCGCGCAGTAGTCGCTGTTGACCATGATGCCCAGCAGTTCGCCCGTCTTGCTCAGCACGAGGTCGCCGCGCGACGGAGCGAAGTCAGCCGTGAGGCGCTTGAGGAACCGGTTGTCGACGCGCACGTAACCCGGCTGCGAAGCATCGAGCTTGAAACCGACCTCACCGTAGCCCCTGCCGCCGCCACTCACCAGCACCGCCTCGGGAAACTTAAAGGGCTCCAGCGCCGTCTGGTAAACCTTCACGCCCAGCGCCGTCGCCTGCTGCGGATCAACCGGGATCACCAGCACCCGCGGGTCGACGGACAGGAACTCCAGCGCCGGCGTCCGGCTGTGGTACGACGGCGGCTTGATGAACTCCGCAGTGACTTTCTCCCAGTCGAGACTGTTTTCGCTCAACGGGAACGGCGTATCGTCGATGTGCAGCAGGGCATAAATCTTCACGCCGTCCGTCACGAGCACGGTGGCGGCCTCCTTCTCGCGGGTGGCCGGACCGAAAATGCCGGCGCGCACCGCCGTGAACTTCGTCGTCACGCGGTTGGCGAGGAAATCGTTAAACATCACGTTCGCGTTGATCGGGCGGTTGTCGCGAATCTCCTTCGTCAACTCACCGGATTTCTCCGCGAGCTGGCCGACACCCTGGGCCAGTTCGGTGGTCGTCGCCTGCGCCTTGATGCGGTCCTGCCGCTCGGCCTCGACCTGCGTCTTCAGCTGGTCGGCGGACGCGCGCAGCAGGGCTTTCTCCTGCTCGGCGACCTTCACCTGCACGGAAAGTCCCTCGATCTTCTGCTTCGACTCGAGTTGCTGCTGCGTAAGGGCGGCGAGCGCCTGTTTCTGGCGCTCAGCCTCCGTGCGTTTGTCATCGAGCTCGCCCTGGATGCGGGCGAGCTCCTCCTTGGTCATGGTCGCATCGGCGGTCGCGGCGGCGTATTTTTTGCCGAGGTCGTCCGCACTGCGCTGCGTGGCGGTCAGGGCGGAGTTCAGCCGGGCCCGGTCCGCCTGGAGCTGCGTGACGTTCTTCTCGCGCTGGGCCAGGGATGTCTCGGTGCTGGAAAGTTTCTGGGTGAGCTCCGCTCGGGTGGATTGTTCGTCCACGAGCGACTGTTTCATCGCGTCGACCAGATCCTGGTCCTTGGTCGCGGCATTGGAGGCCAGTTTCGACACCGGTGCCTCCTGCCGGGCCACGGGCTCCGCCTTCTCCCAGCGCGTGAGCGCAAGGAGATTCAGCAGGAGGAAATCACAGAGAATGAGCAACAGGGTCTTGTTCATGGCACTTACGCCGTCGCGAGTTTAACGCCGGTCGAGACCTGGCTCTCGAGGATGAGGAGCCGCTTGTAGGGTCGCACATGGCGGATCTTGACGAGCGCTACGCAAGTGATGCCAAAGAGATTGGAGGAATAGGCGGCGAGCAGGTTGGGCTCGGTGATCTTGAGGACCATCAGAATGAGCGCGGCGGCGGTGCCCCCGATGCCGACGTAGAGGCCGCCGTCGAAGAGGTTCTCCTCGTTTTCCATGAGCCTGAGCTTGGTGAGCGGAGGCAGCGCCGCGCGGGCAATCTCCCGGATTTTCATGAGACAGATGCAGTACATGGCAATTTGCAGCGCGGCAAAAAGGCCAATCGAGAGGACGGTGGAGGTATCCATGGAGGGAGGGGGATGATTGGTGTCGGCAGGCGGAGTGGAAGTGGCAACCAGAACCGGTATGACGAGACGGACCCGGTATTCGGAGAGAGGTGCGGCTTTGAGCAGGAATGGCTCGGTCACGATGACGAGCAGGGTTGCACAGAGCACGGCAAGCACCCCGCTTTTGAGATGCAGCAGGGCAGGGCTGCGGTCGGGCACCGGACTGATAATCCAGCGATCGAGCCCGCGAAAAATCAGAAACGCGCCGAGCAGGAAGCCAAGATATTTGACCCCGAGCATCACGTGCGGATGCAGCAGCGCCAGCGCGGCGCCCGTCTCCAAGCCGGCCCCCGCGCCATGATTGACGGGCACCTGCCGCAGCACCAGCTGGCGCACCGCGCCCTGCCCGCTCGCCAGCGCAAGGCGCAGGTCATCAATGCCGGTTTTGCCGTATTGGATCGAGTAAGCCGCGACTTGGTCCGCGGAGCCCGAGAACAGCGCCGCGGCGTAAATCGTGGTAAACTGGTCGGGCGCGACGCGCGCGAGATGGGCGAATTCACCCACGGTCTTGACGTTCTCCGTGCCGCGGAGGAGTTCGCTCAGCTGCGCCCAATCGAGGCGTTGCCCGAGTGAAAGCAGGTCCAGATAAAATGACTCCAGCGGGCCGAGTCGCTTCTGGGTGACGGCGTTCTCCGCGAGGCCCCGCAGTTCACGCTGCAACGAGGGCGACAGGTGTTCACCCTGATAGAGCAGCGCGGAGAGCAGGATGACGGCGTCGAGCGGCTGTCCGCCTGGCTGCATCGCGGGGATGAATCGCCCGGTGGCGGTCAAGTCATGCGTGCGCAACAGCGCTTGCACGCCGAGCGAATGCGACTGGTTGAGATAAGTCCGCAGCGTCTCGCGCGCCTTCTCCGTGATGAAAAATTTCAACACCGGCGTGCTCGCGGCGTGGCCTTGGTTCTCGTGCAGGTTAAAGAGCGGGTCGAGAAACGGATCCCAGCCGCCCCACGCCACCATTGCCGGCGAGTGCGCCGACAGGCGGTCGAGGGCGATGTCCAAATCGGCGGCGTGGGGATCTTTGATGGATCGCGCCGCGGCGAGGACGAGCGTTGAAGGACCGATTTTTTCCGATTCCACCAGCTGGCGTCCAAATTGGGAGAGCGAAGGCGTGCCGGCACCAGCCTCACGCAGGAGTGCCGGACTCAGCGACTTCAGGTTTACGGGCAGCGACCACGCCGCGAAGGCGATCAATAGACCCGCCACCGCAACCAAAGGAGCGGTGAGCGGCCTTTTGACTGGGGAGGTCAAGGCGCTCATTAAGAAAACAGATTTAGATTTGCGGGTTGCGGATAGCAATCCACGCTTGTGGAACTCCGACCGATGTCCCTTCCCATTGTTCACTACAACGACCCGATTTTGCGCAAGAAAGGCGAAAAGATCACCGTCTTCGATGCCGCGCTCGTGAAACTGGCCAACGTCATGGTCGCGTCCATGCAGCAGGCCGAGGGTATCGGCCTGGCCGCGCAACAGATCGGCCAGGCCCTGCAACTCTGCGTCGTGGATCTGCGTCCGGCCGAGGCGGATTTCAACTGGGAACTCGATGGGGCCAGGCCGCCGCTCGACCTCTTCATGCCCATGGCCATCGTGAATCCCAAGATCACGCCGCTGCCCAAGACCGAGATCCTGATCTACGAGGAAGGCTGCCTGTCGTTTCCCAAGATCCGCGGTGATGTGGACCGGCCCGATGCCATCACGGTCACTTTCCAGGACGAAAATGGCGTGCCGCACACGCTCCGCGCGGACGGGCTGTTGGCACGCTGCATCCAGCACGAGGCGGATCACTTGAATGGCATTCTCTTCATTGACCGCATGGACAAGAAGGTTCGCGCCGGCTTGGACGACGCGATCAAAACGCTCGCGAAGGAAACCCGCGCCGCCAAGTCATGAGCGCGGGCCGCTCCATCGCCACGCGAACGGGCGATGACGGCACCACGAGCCTGCTGTACGGCCAGCGCGTCGCGAAGGATCATCCCCAGATCGAGGCCGTCGGAGCCTTCGACGAACTCAACGCCGCTATCGGGCTCGCCAAAGCCACATCCCCGGATCAGGCGCAGCAGCTGGTGCTCGAGCAGATCCAGAAGGACCTTGTCGAGCTGATGGGTGAACTCGCCTGCGCCGAGGCGGATGTGGGCCGTTACGCCGAGTCCAAGTTTCAAAAGATCGGTGAACCCGAACTCGCGCGAGTGGATGCCGCCGTCGCTGAGTTGGAGGCGAAGGCGATCCGTTTCGACGGTTGGGCCACGCCCGGGGCGAATTTGCCTGGCGCCGCGCTCGACCTGGCTCGCACGGCCGCCCGACGCGCCGAGCGCCGGCTGGTAGCCTTGCCGGCGCAGGGCCGCAGCGTGCGCCCCGTGCTGCGCCAGTTCGTCAATCGCGTGTCCGATCTGCTCTGGCTGATGGCCCGCCAGGCCGAGCAGTAGTCCCATGGTTTTCGTCGGGCGGGGTTTATCCCCGACAGGCCAAACACCCGCCTGTCGGGCGTAAAACCCGACCCACGAAGGGCCGGACCAACGCCGCGGCCAGGGAGTGTTTTCAAACCCCGGATTCAGCGATTGTCATTCTGAGCCTCGCGAAGGATCCAGTGAGACTCTGCAGGGAGTTGCGACGATCTCCAACTGGTTTCCTCACTTCGTTCAGAATGACAAAGCGGGTTTGAAGAAGCGCCCTAGACTTGTCATCGACGGGTTTTCCCGCCTAGTTAGCGCGCATGATTATCGCGCTTGTCATGATTGTCCTCGCGGCCGGCTACCGCGTGTTTTCGGCCATGGACCCGGCGCTCGTCAATTTCTCGCCGCTCATGGCACTGACATTCTGCGCCGGCGTATACTTTCGCGACCGCCGACTCTGGCTGGTGCCCTTCATCGCACTCGTGTTGTCGGATCTCTACCTCGACCACTACTATGCCACGCAGTTTTACTATAACTGGAGCAGCATGGGCGCGGTTATCCGGGCGTTCTGCTTCGGTCTGGCGCTGGGGCTTGGCCGCCTCGTCTCGCGGCGGAAATCCTGGCTCAACCTTTTCTCCGGTGCCTTGGGCGGCTCGGTGATTTTCTACCTCGTGACGAACACCCAGTCGTGGGCTTCCGATCTGAGTTATGCCAAGACCGCCGGCGGCTGGTGGCAGGCGATGACCGTGGGTCATCCTGAATTCCCTCCCACCCTGCTGTTCTTTCGAAACTCACTCGTGAGCGACCTGTTTTTCACGGCGGCTTTCGTGCTCGTGATGGAATTCCGCGCGCGCCAGCTCGCGCAGCCGAGTTTGTTCAAGCGGCAAGCCGCTTGATGTAGGGCGGGGTCGCCGAACCCCGCCAAACCGCCGCGAACCGCTTCCGCGGATTTCACGGATTGCCGCGGCCGAATACCCGCTATCGGCGTGATCGGCAGAAACGTATGCTCAAATCCTGGCGGGGTTCGGCGACCCCGCCCTACAACAAGTCAGCGGCCAGCTCAGCCAGCTTAGAACGCTCGCCCTTGGTGAGTTTGACGTGGGCGGCGATCGCCTGACCCTTCATGCGGTTGTGGCAGTAAACCAAACCGTTGCTGCGGGCATCCACGTAGGGATTGTCGATCTGGGCCGGATCGCCGATCAGGACGATCTTTGAGCCTTCGGAAATACGGGTGATGACGGTTTTCACCTCGTGCGGAGTGAGTTGCTGCGCCTCATCGAGGATGAAGAAGCGCCGGGCGATCGAGCGGCCGCGGATGAATGCGAGGGCCTCGATTTCGACCAAACCACTCTTAAGCAGACGCTCGTAGGGTTTGACGAGCGGGAGAGGACCATGGCCACCGCCGTTGCTTTGGCTCACGTGGGCCGGCTGAGGGGCGTTCATCGCCATATGGCGCTCGTCGTGTTTCTTGTGCTTCTTCTTGGAAACCTTCTTGGCGACAAACTGTGGCTCCTTCTGCGGCTTCGAGGGAATCAGCACCTCCAGCGCATCATAGTAAGGCTGCAGCCACGGCTTCATCTTTTCCTCGAGCGTCCCGGGCAGGAAACCGATGTCCTTGCCGAGCGCGATCACGGGGCGTGAAATGGACACGCCGTCGTAGCGCGACTGGTCATCGTGCGTCTGGTGCAGCGCCGCGGCGATCGAAAGCAAAGTTTTCCCAGTACCCGCCTTGCCGAAGCAGGTGAGCATGTGGATGCCGTCGTCGAGCAGCGCATCGAGGAAGAACTGCTGCTCCAGATTGCGGGCGCGGATCGTGATGCCCCCGGGGGCCTTGACGAAATCGGGGATCTTCAACCGCCGCACGATGCCCTCACCGTAATAGCGGGCCGGCATCGTCTTGCCCTCGTCGGAGCGGAGCAGCAGGTATTCGTTGAGGTAAAGGGGTTTGGCGGCGTCCGGGCCGATGTCGAATTCGCCCTCGGAGCAGAAGCGCTGGAGCTCATAGAGGTTGACGGGGATCTCGTGGTAGCTGGCCTCCTCATCCACCTCGGGAACCTTGTCGTTGAGATAATCCTCGGACTCGAGACCGACCGCGCGGGCCTTGAGCTGCACATTGACGTCTTTTGTGACGAGCGTGGTGGGCGGCGGAAACTGTTCCTGGACGAAGAGCGCCGCGGCAATGATACGGTTATCCTTTTTGGTGAGATCGGGCAGGATCGCACGGAGGCGGTCCATGGCGGGCGAACTGCGGCCGCCCTCAACGAGATAGGGATTGATGATGATCGAGAGCGTGCCGCCGTTGGGCAACTTGACCCCCTCGTGCATCGAGCGGGAATCCGGCAGCAGCTCCTGGAGGATGCGGTGCACACGACGGGCGTTGCGGCCGCGCTCCGTGGACTGCTCGCCCTTGATGCCATCGAGTTCCTCGAGTACCTCCACCGGGATGGCGAGATTGTTGTCCTCGAATTTGTAAATCGACTGCGGATCGTGAAGCAGGACATTCGTGTCGAGCACGAAGGTCTTAACTTTCACCGCCGCCTTGATCCCCGAAGTTGGAGCTAACGCCCCTCGCAGGTTTTCCATCGTGTGGATATCTTGTTAATAACCCTGCACTGACCGCGTCCGTTGTCGATGACAGAGTAGTGCGTTTGAAAAATTTTCACGCGTCCGTTACATGTGCTGACCGCAAATTTCCGACTCGGTGCGCCAAAAAAAAGGAAGGCGAGCCGTCTACCCCTAGACGGCCCGCCTATTACTTTCTTACATACTCCAATTCCTCTGCTAGGCGGAAGAACGGCGTGCAGGATATGACGTTGGAATTCGTCCGAAGTTCCATCTCGCTCCGACGGAGCGCCGGTAATCGGTCAGTTTAATTTTCCGTGTGCTTGTGGGTCGGGCATTACGCCCGCTATCGGCGAACCTGATATCGGGCGTAAAGCCCGACCCACGGGAAACTGACCCACTAACGGAGCCGCGGATCGGGACGAACTAAGGCTGGGGTCCCGGTGAGTTAGGTTTCTTGGGGCGCGGAGCCACCCATTGGCGCATGAGATGTTCCGCCAGGTTCTTCATGCTCGTTCTCGTCAAGCCCTCGCGCTGAGCGCTATCCCGAAACTCCGGCACGACCGCGCTTCGCTCCGTGTAATAAAGCCACAGCTCTCCTTCAATGCGGTTGGCGGCGGCGTGGGAATCTCCGGCGGCCGCCGCGATACTTTGAACCTTATTTTGCCAAAACTGTCTTTCCTCGGCGTGCCGCAAGATGTAGTCGGAAATCCTCTGCTCCGTGCGGTTAAGGCTCATTCGGGCAACCTGTTCCGCCCCAGATGAAAAACAACCGGAAAGCCCCCGATGATCACATTATTGCATTTCGCATCCGTCCTGCTACCACTCTCCCCCCAGTAACCCCCTTCGTCCATGTGGCCAAAACTTAAAGAGCAGCTTCCAACCATCATTCTCACGGCCTTGATCATTCTCGGCGCATCCTTCTGGCTTCGCCAGAAATCCATCAGCGACATGGACGAGCGGAAGAAAGCGGAAGAGGCCCTGCAGGTCCAGAATGACGCTTTGAAGGCATCGGCCGATGAAAGCCATCGCCAGCTCGATGCGACCAACAAGCTTCTCAAGGATGCCATCGCCAAGCGTCAGGCCGATATGTTCATGACGGACGATGAAGTCAGCAAACTGAACGCCGACAAGATCAACGCTTTGGCCGAGGCCGTCGCCAAGAAGGTCCAGCCTTACAACCCTTTGCCCAAGACCCCCGAGGAAGCCGAAAAGATGCAAAACGAGCAGGTTGACAAGGTCTCCTCCCGCATGACGGAGAAGATCAAGCCCATCCTCGACGAGATGGCCAGTGACCAGCATCTGACCCGCGATTCCATCAATGCCTATAGCCAGAAGATTTCCGACCAAGTTGGCACCGTGCTCACGGGCGAGCTCGCGAGGAACCAACAGTTACAAAACAACCTCGTGGCCACGCAAACCGTCGCCCAGGACTCACTCAAGCTCTCCCATGAGCTCACCGCGCTTTATCTCAGTTCCTTCAAGGACCAGGGTATCCTCACCCGCCTGCTCATGCTTCCGGCCAATGTCGTTAAGGACGCCGCCAGCCTCAGCATCGTCTCGAGCAGCGAACGCAAGAAGGTCGAGGCAGACCTGATGAACCGCATGTCGGAAATGGATAAGCGCCTCGCTGCGATCCAAGCCAAGGCTCCGAAGAAGTAATCGAGCCCTTGGTCTTCCGCTTTCGGCCGACCGGCCGAGATCTTTTCCAGCCACGCTTCACCGCGTGGCTTTTTATTGTCCGAAGAGAGCGTAAGGGGTCGGTTTGCTGTGGATCGGGCTTTACGCCCGATATCCGATCCGCCGATGTCGGGCGCAAAGCCCGACCCACGAGATCACGGAAACTCAAAGTGATCCACTACCCCGCTGTCGAAGTCGCTACCCTAATCCCCGCCGCGATTTTTCGCGATGATCACCCAGCCCTCCGTTTGCAGGTACGGCGCTGGGTAACTTGAACGGCCCCGTCAACTCCTTCGAAGCGCCCGGTTTGAAGATCAATCCGTCACAATCGCCGCAGCCGATGTCGCGAAGATTTTCCGTGCCAGGCCGGTCGCCAGCCTGGCGTCCGCTGATAATGGCCACGGCCAATTTCAACCGGCGCGCAAGCCAGCGCCAAGGCCTTCACCCATTTCTCATGTCATGCAGCTTGGCCGGACTCACCCGGAACTTAACTTCGCCTTCAGCTCAGCGCCAGATCCCTACGCTTCACTTCCTTCACGGACCATTTCGTGATCGTCAAGCCCTTGGCGTTGCGCGTGCTGACCGGTACGGCCGTCAGGTCGAAGTCCAGCTCACGGACGCGCGCGCCGCTCCGGCCATCAAGCGAGATATGCAGCGCCTTGGGCATCTGTTTCTCGGTCTTGCTCACCTCGAGATAGATGATCCTGGAGCCCTCGCTCTTCACAAGCGGATAGAGTTTGTCGCGCGAAAGGCCGCCGATCTGGAATTTCTTCGCGAAGGCCTTTCCCGACTCCTTGTCCTGGTAAACCATCGTATAAAAATTCGTGTCGCCCTCCTGCGGCCAAATCGCGATGTGCATGATGTCGCGTCCCATGAAAACCTTGTCGGCAACCTTGGAAACCTTGAGCGAACCGTCGGCCATGATCGTGAGCACACTGTCGAGGATGGTGCAGTCCTGCACAAACTCGTGCTGCCGCCAGTTGAGGCCGACGAAGCCATCCTCGCGGTTGACGTAGAGCCGCTGGTTGGCGGACACGACCTCGGACGCGTTGATCTGCTCGATCTCGTCGTAACTCGTGCGGCGCTTCAGCCCCTTGCCATATTTTTCCTGCAGCATCTCGAACCACGCCACCGTGTAGGCCGTCAGATTCTTGAGGTTGATCTTGGTCTCCTTGATGCCCGCCTCGATCTTCTTCATGGCCTCTTCGGCCTGAAACCGGTTGTAGGCGGAGATGCGTTTGATGCGGATTTCGGTGAGACGGACGATGTCGTCCTCTGTTACGTCGCGACGCAGCTGCTTCAGGAACGGCTTCAAGCCGCCGCGAATTTCCGCGAGCACACTCTCCCACGTCTGCGATTTCTCGATCAGGCGGTAGATGCGCTCCTCGATGAAAATCCGCTCGAGCGAGTCCCAGTGCCACTGCTGCTCCAGTTCCTCGAGTTTGATCTCGAGCTCGCGCTTGAGCAGCGACCGCGTCGCCTCGACGCTGGCCTTGAGCAGGTCACGCACGCCGAGGAACTGCGGTTTGTCATCGCCCGTCTTCTCGTCGCGGACGATGACGCACGCGGCCGGATTGAGCTGCACCTGGCAGCTGGTGAAAACGTAAAGCTGCTGGATGACCTTCTCCGGCTCGGCGCCCTGCGGGAGGTGCACGAGGATCTCGACCTTGTCGGCCGTGTTGTCATCCACGTGCTTGATCTTGATCTTGCCCTTGGCGTTGGCGGCGAGGATGGATTCGATCAGCGACTCAGTCGTGACGCCGTACGGGAGCTCGGTGATCGTGAGCTGGTACTTCGAGCTCACATCGATCTTGGCCCGGACCTTCACTTTGCCACCGCGCTCGCCGTCGTTGTACTCGGCGAAGTCGGCGGTGCCACCGGTCGGAAAATCAGGCAGGATACGGAAGGTTTTTCCCTGCAGGTGGTTGATCGCGGCGCGGCAGAGATCGTTAAAGTTGTGCGGAAGGATCTTGGTCGAAAGACCGACCGCGATGCCCTCAGCGCCCTCGAGCAGCACAATCGGAAACTTGGCCGGCAACGTGATCGGCTCCCGGTTACGCCCATCGTAGCTGAGCTGCCAGACGGTGGTCTTCGGGTTAAAAAGCACATCCTTCGCGAAGGGGGTGAGGCGGGCCTCGATGTACCGCGGTGCCGCGGCTTCATCACCCGTGAGCATGTTGCCGTAGTTGCCCTGCGGCTCGATGAGCCAGGCGCGCTGACCGATGGCCACGAGCGCGGCGCCGATGGAAGCGTCGCCGTGCGGGTGCAGCTTCATCGTCGCCCCCACGATGTTGGCGACCTTGTGGAACCGTCCGTCGTCCATGTCCCACAGCGTGTGGAGCACGCGCCGTTGCACGGGTTTCAGACCGTCGTCGAGGTGCGGCACGGCGCGGTCGAGAATGACGTAGCTGGCGTATTCGAGGAACCAGTTGCGGTAACTCCTGGCCAGCGGGGCCATGTCGTCCTGGACCTTGGCGCCCTTCTTGCGCGGCGGGAGCGCAACGGCTTCCGCTGGACCGGCGGCGAGAGGCGCGGGGTGCGTGGCTTCGTCAGACGCGGGTTTGGCTGAGGCGGCTGGTCCCATCGCTTCTGGCCCATGGCCTTTAGCCTCTTGGACCGGCGTCACGTCGAGCGGCAGCTCGGACTGGTCGCTCTTCTTGGAGGATTTTTTCTTGGCCATGCGGCGGGCAATCAGGTTTGGGCTTCGACCAGGTCTTTCTCGACCTTGAGGTTGCCGATGATGAAGTCCTGTCGTTCGGGGGTGTTTTTCCCCATGAAGAACGCCAGCAATTCATCGCTGCTGTAAAGGTGGTGCAGGTTCACCGGCTCGAGGCGGATCTTTTCGCCGATGAAATCCTTGAACTCGCCGGCGGAGATTTCGCCGAGGCCCTTGAACCGCGTGATCTCATGGCTGGCGCCCAGCTCGATCATGGCCGCCTGCTTTTCCGCCTCGGAGTAGCAGTATATCGTCTTCTTCTTGTTGCGCACCCGGAAGAGCGGCGTGTCCAGAATGAAGAGGTGGTTGTTGCGGATAAGGTCGGGGAAAAACTGCAGGAAAAACGAGATCAGCAGCAGCCGGATATGCATGCCGTCCACGTCGGCGTCAGTCGCGATCACAATCTTGTTGTAGCGCAGGCCGTCGAGCCCCTCCTCCACGTTCAACGCCGACTGGAGCAGGTGAAATTCCTCGTTCTCGTAAATGACTTTCTTCGAGAGCCCGTAGGTGTTGAGCGGCTTGCCCTTCAGCGCGAATACCGCCTGCGTCTGCACGTCGCGCGTCGCGGTGAGCGAACCGGCGGCGGAATCGCCCTCGACGATGAAGATCGTGCTCTCCTCGGCGCGCTCGTTGCGGTCGCCCAGATGCAGGCGGCAGTCGCGGAGCTTGCGATTGTGCAGCGACGCTTTTTTAGCGCGTTCGCGGGCCAGGTTGCGGATCCCGGCAAGTTCCTTGCGCTCCATCTCGCTTTCCTCGATGCGCGACTTGATGCGATCAGCGGTGGCTTTGTTCTTGTGCAGGTAGCCGTCGAGCGACTGCTGCACAAACTTGCCGATGAATTCCTTGATGGTCGGCCCCCCCGACGCGACGTCGTTGGAACCAAGCTTGGTTTTCGTCTGCGATTCAAACACCGGCTCCTGCACGCGGACGGCGACGGCGGCGTCGATCGACTGGCGGACGTCCGCCGCATCGTAGTCCTTTTTGAAAAAATTGCGGATCGTCTCGACCAGCGCCTCGCGGAAAGCCGCCAGATGCGTGCCGCCCATAGTCGTATGCTGGCCGTTGACGAAGGAAAAGTACTCCTCGCCGTAATGGGCGCCGTGCGTGAAGGCGATTTCGATGTCCTCACCCTCGAGATGGATGACCGGATAGAGCGGTTCGCCGCTAAGTTCTTTTTCCAACAGGTCCTTCAAGCCATGGTCGGATTTGAACGGCTTGCCGTTGAACGTGAGCGTCAACCCGCGGTTCAGAAAGGCGTAATTCCAGAGCATGTCCTCGATAAACTCCGGCTTGAACTTGAAATCCTTGCCGAAGAGCGCCTCGTCCGGGGTGAACTCGATGAGGGTGCCGTTGCGCTCGCCGGTCTGGGTGACCTTGTGGTCCTTCTTCAGTTTGCCCTGGGAAAATTCCACGATCTTGGTCTCGCCCTCGCGCATGGCCTGGGCGTGGAAGTGGAGGGAAAGGGCATTGACGGCTTTCTGGCCCACGCCGTTCAGGCCGACCGATTTCTGGAAAGTCTGGCTGTCGTACTTGGCGCCGGTGTTGATGACCGAAACGCAATCCACCAGTTTGCCCAGCGGAATGCCCCGGCCGTAGTCGCGCACGCGCAAGGTGCGGTCGGTCAGCTCGACCTCGATCTTCTTGCCCTGCCCCATCGCAAATTCGTCGATGGAGTTATCGATCGTCTCCTTCAGCAGGACGTAAATTCCATCCTCGGCGTGGGTGCCGTTCCCGAGCCGTCCGATGTACATGCCAGGACGAAGGCGGATGTGTTCGAGGGACGAGAGGGTCTTGATGCTGGCTTCGGTATAAGCTTGGGCCATGGGGAATGGTATGGCGCACAGAGTCGCGGCGCGGCGCGCGTGACAAGCGAAAATACGGGGATGCCTGCAGGAATGACATTCGCGATCGCCCAGGATGGCGCGGGAGGGCCAACAAAAATAGGCGGAGAGACGCAGCTTTTCTGGAAACCAGACCGGAAGGACGCGGTTTATTTTCCAGCGCATTTGCATCGACGACGCGCGGGCGGCGCGCTCCGCTGCTGGCATGAAAATCACCTACTATGTGGAGATACTTTCATCGTGGTGCGCTTGGGCTGAGCCGACTTGGGATGCGCTGAAGATGCGTTATGCGGGCCGCGCGGAATTCGAATGGAAAATTGCGCTGATGAATCCGGCTGACTTTCCTGTGTCGCGGACGCAGTGCGACTGGTTTTTCCGGCGCAGTGGCGGAACCGTTATGCACTCCCCCTTCATGCTCCACTCGGGCTGGGTCGACGCGTCCGGCAAGGGCTCGTATCGGGCACCGGACCTCGTGGCCGAGGCGGCCCGGGATTTTGGCTTTTCGGGCGACGAAATTCGCCGCGCTCTCGCCCACGCCGCGCTACGGGAAGGCCAGAAAGTGGGCGACATGGCGACGGCCGTTGCGGTGGCGGCGAAAGCCGGCAAGATCAACGCCGGCAAACTCCGCGCCGCCGCCCAATCCGCCAAAGTCCTCGAGCGGGTCGAAAAGAGTACCCGGGAATTCTTCGCTCACCAGATCAACCAGCGTCCCGCATTCGTCCTGACTGATACCATCGGCGACAAAGCCGTCTTCTCCGGCCTCGTCCGCCTCGAGCCGCTCGCCGCCACCATCGACGCGATGCTCAGCGATACCGCGGCCTACGCCGCGCACGCCTCTCACTACGGGGTCAGCCCCTAGCTCTTGTAGTCAATTTATCCACTAGCATCTGAGCTTCATGCCTTTGTCCACGCTCACATTCCCCCGCATATCTGCTCACAGCATCGGGCGCTCCCATATTCAATTGTTCGGTTAACCAGCGATTGCTGACACTGGTTCGAACTTTCAGCCAAGTCGCGAGGGCGATTTTCCACGACGCTGACTTCGGAGCGGAAGCCGCGACACTCAGATCAAGACCCAAGGCCTGAGCCGCTTGGTCCAAGAGGTTTTTCCATTCCAACCGGTTGATCTCTACCAAGTCGCCCCCGCCCCAATCCTCAGCCGCAGTCATGCACTTGAATTTCGTCAGCAGGTTTTTTTGATAATCTTCGCCGCCATAAACCCAACCTTGGCTCATCCGGTCAAACGCCGCTGCTTTTTGCCGCCCTTCGTCGGCCATTAACCACTCCAAGTGCGCTTGATAAGCGCGCCAGCCCGCGGGCGAATCCGTCCCGCCCCCGCTCGCGTGCACCCAGCCGCGCGAGTCGAGAAAAGCGGGCCTATCCGCAGCCTCGCGCATGAAATACCGGTAACTAGACCAGCGAAACTGCGGCAATTGCTCCAGGGAAACAATCTGCGCCCGCACGGGATTGAGGTGAATGTAATTCACCACCTGAGCCAAATGATGACCCGGCTCCACAAGGATTGCCTGGTACCGTCCCTGAAATGCCCGGCCGTGTTCACCCCGAAACCGATTGAAGCGATTCCCAAACGTGCTCTGCAACCAGTGGACCCCTTTCACCAAGTTTCCTTGCGGCGTCTCCACCGCCAGATGATAGTGGTTCCTCATCAGGCAGTACGCATGGAGCCTCCAGCCCATCCGCTCGCACGTTTGAAACAGACAGTCGACAAACGCCTGCGCCGCTCCGGCGGAATCAAACAGATCCGCACGATAGTTGCCGCGATTCAGCACATGGTAAATCGCACCAGCGAATTCGATGCGGGGTTTGCGCGCCATGCAGTCAAAACAGCGCTCGAGAGTACGCGGTCAACTACAATAGTTAGGGGCTGACCCCGTGGCCGCGATAGTTCTTTTCGCCGGCGGTTACGGCGAGGGGGAGCTGATTTTCCTTGGGGGGCAATGGGCAGGTCGCGAAAGGGGTGAAGGCGCACGGCGGGTTTTGCGCCTTGTTAAAATCAAGGATCACTTTGCCGTCTTCGGGCGGAGCGGCGTAAAGGAAACGCGCCGGACCATACGTCTCGTGGCCACTCGTCAGGTCGGAAATCACGAAAAACAGCAACCCATCCGGATCGTCCTGGATCGGCAGCAGCTCATAGGTATGGCCGGCGCGCGAAAATACTGCCTTCCCCAGGACCATCGCCGGTGAAACATTACCCAAGATACTCTTGATCGGTACCTCCTTCGGTCGGTCGAACGCCACCCACTTCGCCTCGATCCGCCAGGTCGGATCCACCGGAAAATAATCCAGTCCGAGAAAATGCGCCCGCGATTCGACCTCGCTGTCCTTCACCCGTAGCGCTTTCCGGCCGTCCCGGTCGATGACGTAAATGCTGACCGTCCCCACCGTTACCGCCGAGGGGTTTCGCCGCGTATCATCGCTCAAACTCACCGTGAGGGCCACCGGGGCCTGCCCATCCACCAACACCTCGATGCCTGGGTTGAACATCGCCTTCACCATCCCATTGGGCGCGAGCGTGTAGGTGCCGAGGTGCGCCGGCCCGTGGGCGAGCACCACGGTATTGTCTTTTGCGCTGCCCACCGTGTTTTCACCTGTCTTCAGAAAATGCAGTCCGATCAGCGAAAACAACCCATCCGCCTTGGTCAGCTGCGCCACGCGCTGTGACCGCCAGGTCGCAATTTCCTCTGCATACGGATCACCAGCCGTCATCTCCGCCGCGCCCAGCACCAAAACACCCAACAAGCCTGCCATGCCCCAGCGGCCAATGGTCGTGATTTTCATGGACGCGGACACTAGGCCAAGCTACCCGCGCCGCCAGTCCGGAAGTGATTTTTCTTAACCGGTCCGAGGGAACATTTCACCTCCGCTTCATCGAACCCCGCCCACCGCGGCCCGGCACAATTTCGGTATTTCCTTGCGCGGAGTTTTACTTTGCGCGCCGTCGTCCTAGCCTTCCGGCATGAAACAACGCGCTTTGGGAAAAAACGGTCCGTCAGTTTCCGCCCAAGGCCTCGGCTGCATGGGCATGTCTGATTTCTATGGAGTCCGTGACGACGCCGAATCCATCGCGACCATTCACCACGCGCTCGACCGCGGTCTCACGTTCCTCGACACCGCGGATATCTATGGTTTCGGCGACAACGAAGAGCTGGTCGGGCGCGCCCTGACCGGCCGGCGCGATTCCGTGGTGCTCGCCACCAAGTTTGGCATCATCCGCAGCCGCACCGACGCCACGGTTCGCGGGATTAACGGCCGGCCCGAATACGTGCGCGCCGCCTGCGACGACAGCCTGCGCCGCCTCGGCACCGATACCATCGATCTTTATTACCAGCATCGGGTTGATCCGAATACGCCCATCGAGGAAACCGTCGGCGCGATGGCCGACCTCGTGCGCGCCGGCAAAGTTCGTTTTCTCGGTCTGTCCGAAGCCGGCGCCGACACCATCCGCCGCGCCCAAGCCGTCCATCCGATCGCCGCGTTGCAGTCTGAGTACTCCCTCTGGACGCGCGACCCTGAGGACGGCGCGCTCGCCACCTGTCGTGAACTCGGCATCGCTCTCGTCGCCTACAGCCCCCTCGGCCGCGGCTTTCTGACGGGGCAGATCAAGCGCTTCGAGGATTTCGCCGTCGACGACTACCGCCGCCTCTCCCCGCGTTTTCAGGGTGAAAATTTTCAACACAATCTCGATCTGGTCCACCGAATTGAACAACTCGCCACCATCAAGCGCTGCACGCCCGCTCAGCTCGCGCTCGCTTGGGTTCTCGCGCAGGGCAGCGACATTATCCCCATTCCCGGCACGAAACGCCGTCGCTATCTCGACGAGAACCTCGGTGCCCTCGAAATCACGCTCACGCCGGAAGACCTCGTCCAGCTCCAGGACATTTTCCCTAAATATGCCGCCGCTGGTCTGCGTTATCCAGCGCCGATGATGAGCGCGGTGGGGCGTTAAAAAGTCGCCGCCAAGTCGGCGAACACTTCACGCCAAACCGTCACGAGCTCACCGGTGCCGCCGGCGCCGCTCCGCCCGCCGTGAGATCACGCCTGAAGCTCCGGGTCACGAGGACCATCGCCACCCCGGTCAGCAATGCACCTTCAAAGAACGCGATGCCCGGAATGTGGATCGATCGCGTTGGCGAAATCGCCCAGCCAAAACTATGCGTCGCAATAAACGGCCCCGGAATGCCCGCCATGCTGGCGAGGCCGGTAAACACCCCCTGCACGGTGCCCTGTTCATTGGCCGGGACATGCTTGGTCACATAGGACTGGAGCGCGGGCGTGGCCATGCCTGCCAAGGCGCCTACGCAGATAATGGCGTACATCATCCAGCCATGCGTCGCCAAACCATAGCCCACGTAGGCCACAATGGAGATGCAAAGCCCCAGAATGACCGAGCGGGTATCGCCGATTCGCGGCACAATTCGCTTGATGAGCACGGCCTGCACAAAGCCGCTGGAAATTCCGACAAATGCCAGTGAAATACCTATGCCTTTAGGGCCCCAAGCGTAGCGATAGTCGGTGTAGAGCGCCCAAGTGGAATAGAGCATCGTCTGCGAAAGCATCAAAATGAAATACGACTCGACGAGGGCGAGGATCGCCGGGAAACGTTTCAAGGCCATCAGTGCCCCCACGGGGTTGGCGCGCCGCCAGCTGAACTCCCGCCGATTTTCCGGCCGCAATGATTCCGGCAGAACGAAATAGCCCCAAAGCCAGTTCAACGCCGCACAGCCGCCCGCGACCCAGAAAGGCAGCCGAAGATCGATGCTGCCGAGAAATCCTCCGACCACGGGCCCAATGGCAAAGCCAACTCCAAAGGCGGCGCCGATCATTCCGAAGGCCTGGGCGCGCTTTTCGGGCGCGGTTACGTCGGCAATGTAGGCATTGGCTGTTGATAAGACGCCGGCGGTGAAACCCGCGATGATCCGGGCCACAAAAAAGAAAATCAGGTTCGGGGCCATCGCCATGATAAGGTAATCGGCCGCGGATCCTGCCGTCGCGATGAGAATGATCCGGCGCCGACCATATCGGTCAGACAGGGCGCCGAGAATGGGCGACCCGACAAATTGCAACAGGGCGTAAATGCTGATGAGCCAGCCGTAGATGTAGGAACCCGAAGCCGTGCCTTCCCCGTTGAGCTGCACGATCAGCTTGGGCAGGACCGGGATCAGCAGCCCAAATCCGACCACGGACAGCATCACCGTGACAAAAATGAAACTAACCGCCGGCTTTCGCTCTGGTGCGTTGCTCATGCGGTCATGTTTTGGGGCCGGCCCGTTCTTGGCGAGCCTGCAAACGCCGGAATCTCGGGCACCCGGTCTGCTTTGCCCTTACCCAGCCAATAACGATGACATTTCAATCCTCAACCAGCCCTCGCTCGATCAGTTTTCTTGCCCTGCACCCGCCCACGGCATGGGCCGACTGCTTCTTGGTCCGAGCTGCGGCGCTACGGCGGATGTTTGCCCGACCGAGCCCGCAGTTCGGCCTCATCAATCTACCGAAGATCTCGCCCCAAACCCAACTCACGATGCAAGAAAATGGCATAACATGAGACCTACCGCATTCCTCAACCGTCTTTACCCACATGGAACCATCCTCTTCTGTTAATCGTCCAAGCCGAATCACCATGAATTCCTCCAAGCTCATCTTAACTACCCTCGGCCTCGCCGGCCTCCTGACGGCCGGTTGCGTCGGCTCGGGGCCGAACACCCAAACCGGTGCCGTCAGTGGTGCCGCCATTGGCGCCTTGGCAGGTGCCATCATCGGCAATAACAGCGGCGGCCGGAATGCCGGCGCCGGCGCCCTGATCGGCGCCGCCGCCGGTGGCATTGCCGGCGGCACGATCGGCAACAGTGTCGATCACGAGCGCGGTACGCTGTATACTTCAGAAGATCAGGCGACCACCAACGTGGTGGTCGCCCAACCGCCGGCTCCGCCGCCGCGCCCTCCTCAGGTGGTCGTTTATCAACCCGGTCCCGGTTACGTCTGGATCCAGGGCTACTGGGCCTATGACGGTGCCCGCTACACCTGGATCGAAGGCCGGTGGGTCCGCCCGCCGCATCGCCGCTACCGTGGTTATGTCTCCCCGCACTGGGAACACCGCGGGGGTAACTACGTTTACATCCAGGGTTACTGGCATTGAACCAGTCCCGCCCGGAAAAGAACCAAGCCCCGCCGCACGGCGGGGCTTGGGAACGTGCGCGGAACTGGCGTGCGTTTTACTTCTTTGACTCGACCGTCTTGATCATCGCCTCGGCGTCCGCCTCGCTCATTACCATCCCATTGTGATGGGTCTTGGCGTGCTCCTGCAGGATCGCGACCACTTCCGCCCTGTCGTGACTCTTCACATTGAAGCTGCACGGCGACTTGCACTTGGCCGTGTGCATCGGCGGCTTGGCTTGCTCCGACTTGGTCATCTCCGCCGCGACCACGAGCGTCGGGGCCATGAGGCCGAATGCCAGCGCGAGTAGCGCGGCAATGAGTTTCTTATTCATGTCTTGTCTCCTTGGGGTTGTCTGGATTTCTGGCAGCATTGGCTGCCGGTTTGGTTTCCTGGTTCAAGGTCGAGCGTGAACGGATCCTGAACCCGCACCGGCCTTTACTGTCACCGAGGATTCGTGATGATGGCGGCGCACCCGATTTTCCGGACGTTATAAAACCGTTACTAACCCAGTGAGAATTTGCCTCGTCACCGACATGGAAGGGCTCGCCGGCGTCAACGACTGGGAGCAGTGCTACGCCTCGGATGACCGGTCTCCCGCTTATCTTCACGGACTGGCCCAGCTCGCCGCCGACACCAACGCCGCCGTCGCCGGCTGCTTCGACGCCGGGGCCACCGAAGTCATCGTGTGGGACGGTCACGGCCGCAACCGCCAGCTCGCCTTCACGCGCGTGGCCCTCGATCCCCGAGCGGTTTGTCGGAAAATCGAAGTGGGTTATCCGCTGCGGTTCGCGGGCCTGGACGAAACGGTCGCGGGCGTCGTGATGGTCGGCCAGCACGCGATGGCAGGCACGCTCAACGGTTTTCTCGATCACACCCAGATTCCCAAGGAACTGTGCCGTTTTCGGATTAACGGCGACGAGCACGGCGAGCTGAGCCAGTTCGCACTCCACGCCGGCGCGTTCGGCGTGCCGCTGCTCCACGTCTCGGGCGACGAATCTCTCTGCCTGGAAGTTCGCCGGCTGTTCCCGTGGGTCGTCACGACCGCGACCAAGCGCGGCACGGGCTGGGCGACGTGTGAGCTTTATCCCGTGGACCGGGTGCGCACCAACCTTCGGCGGGACCTCGCGAAGGCCATTGCGAATCGCGCCAGCGCGCAGCTCTGGCAATTGCCGATGCCGGCCGAAGTCTCCGTGGAGTTTGCGTGGAGCGAACACGCCGACCGTCTCGGCGCCATCCCTGGAGTGCGCCGCACACACGCGCGGGCGATCGCGTGGAAGATCGCCGACCCGCGCTACATCTACAGCTGGCCTTCCGCCGACTGGCACCCGCCAGCCTGAAACCTTTGCAGGCCAGGGTCGCTTCCCGCAGTGGACCGGCGACTCCGCCCTACAAAAGGCCGCCCTCCCTCCCCACCTCACCGGCGCGCGCGGTGGAGCTGGTCAATCAGCACGGCCACATACGACGTGAAGCCGTGGTTACAGCTCACATTTTTTTGGAAAAGCTCCCACAGCGTGCCGGTGGTTTTCGCCATCGGCAGATAGCTCTTCAGCAGCTCGCGGCGGGCCGCCTCGAACTCGCCGTTCTCGCTCAACAGCTGGAAACGCATGATCTTTCCCACGAAGACATTGGCCGGAAGAAGCGTGCCGTAGTCGGCGCTCACCAGCCGCTGCCACAGCGCCTTCTCCCGCCGCGGAGTGGCCAGGCCGGTAAAGAAAGCGTAGTACTGGCACACCTCGCTGGCGTCGTTGCGGACGACGAGCTGGCCGTGATGGTCGCGGACCGCGTGGTCGAGGAACACGCCGTCACGCCAGGACATTTCGTGCACGGTCGCGTCGATTCGCGACGCCTGCGCGGCCAGTTTCGGCTCGCGCAGCAACCGCGCAGCCGAGCGCAGCGCCATCGCATAGAGCATGTTCGTCGGAAAATTGACCTCCTTGACGAAGTCGTTCGCTTTTGACCATTCGACGAAAACCCAGCTCTCGAGCCGCTCGAGGAGTCCGCGCTCGTTTTCGAACTTCCGAAAGTAACGCACCAATCCCTGGACGCAGCGCCGAATTTGCGGCTGCCACTCCGCAGGCAGCCGGCGCACGCGCCGCGCCTCGTCGAGCTGGATGACCAGGAACATCGCCCAGTTGGGGATGAACTCGTTCTTCAGCGGCTCCGCCGGATAGCACATGGGCACCATCCCACGCGGCAGCTCCGGCCGCGGCGGCATCACGAGGAAATTCTGCAGGAAGGCGCGCTCGATGGGGTTGTCGCCCGTGAGATGCCACTCGGCGCGCGCGGTAAACAGACTGTCGCAGAGCCAACCTGCGCGTTCGCGTCCCGGACAGTCCATGAAGAGGTCGAGGGCGTTCTGCCGGTAGCTCGCCAGGGCGGCCCGGCGAACGCGTGACTCGGCCGGTGTCAGCGAACGAGGGCCCTCACTCAACACCGTGCCGTTCTGGTAGTGACGCAGGCGGATGTCCGAGATCTCAACCGTGCCGGACCAGGCGATGACCTGCAGATGCTGGAACGTGTACGGTTCGAACGCCTCGAAGTCGACGGTGGCGCCGGGCGCCAGATCGAGCCAGATCACGTTCTCGCAGGACGAGCGGTCGAACTTGATCTGGCCGTCGACGAGAATCTCGTCGAATACGAGTAGCAAGCGCGCGCCTCTCCGACTTTGGGCTCGCACCGCGGGAAAGCCGGTGCAGTCCCGGCCAAAGTCCGCCCGCACCCAGGTGCGCGGCCGCAACGTGAAGGCGACACCCCGTCGCAGCCGCGCCGTCCCGGTCGACTGGAACGTCGTGCCCGCGAGCGGCGTGTAAACCGGCCAGTCCAGCTGTTTAATGGGGAAACCGGCGGAAGTCTTGGGGACATCGAAAACATGCCGCCACTTCTCCGCCTTGGCGAACACGGCGGCGCGGAACGGCAGCGCCCGACCAGTCACCGCGGCGGTCCGGGGGTGAGCCACGGAAAGATCAGGATACGCCACCCCCCGCTCCAGCCAGGTGCGCGCATAGCTCACGCGGGCAAGCGGCAGCGGACGCTTCGGCGCGTAACCCGGCTCGCGCCAGGTGAGTCCGGCGGCGCCCACCCGGTAGGCTTCGGCAAAAGCGCGCTGATAGCTGAATCGCTCGACCTTTTGCACCCGTTCGGTGCGCTGCTCGGCCATGAAGCCGCCATCGCGCGGCGCGGTCCACGCCACGATTTTCGGACCCTCGGCAATCTCGGCGCAACAGAACGCCGGCTCATTCGTCGAGCAGAACGTCGGCACGCCGTATTCCATCACCTCGATAACCACGCGTAGCAGGCCCGTCGCGTCGGCCGCGACTGGCCACCCGTCCACGCGCGCGTGCTGGTGCGCAGTGCGGGCCGGCCCACGGCCGGCCATCACGCCGTTCACCCACACACGGTACGCCTGCGCGGCGGCAACCCGCAGCGTGGCGGGACGGCCGGAGAGTTCCACGCGGGCGTGAAAGCTCACCCAAGTGTTCATCCGACCGGCGAGTTTGGCCGGCCAGACGGAAACAGCGCGCGTGAAGGGGCGATAGGATTTCATGAGGAAAGAAAACAATTGAAAGAATCCCGGATCTCCCTGGCGTAAAACGGCGAGACAAGTCAGGCCGGCCTCGCGAGTCTCAGGCCTTCACCGGTTTCAACGGTCCAGCGGTAACGGGCAGCACCGCCACGTATTGGTAGGCGGGATCTTTTTCCTGCCGTTTAAGCACGGAGATGATGTGACGCCAGGAAGCCACCAGCCCATCCGGTGCGGGTGGCACGTCATGCTGCACGGCGGCATGGAGCTGCTTGAGGTTATAGCATGGCACCGCGGCAAACATGTGGTGCTCCATGTGGTAGTTCATCTGCCAGAAGAGAAAGCTCACGGGGGCACTCAAAATCACCGTACGGCAGCACAGGCGAAAGTCGGGCACCTTGTCCTGCAGGCCGATATGCTGGGTGTTGTTGCAGAGGAAAAACAGCCAGCCGCCATACGACGGCGTCAGTGAGATCAGGATCGGGATGATCCACAGCCCGTAATACAACGACACCATCGTGATCAGCACATGACCACCGAGCACAACGCGGGCCCAGCGAACTGGGATGCGGCGCAACTTGGGCTGATCGGGCGGGTAGCAGACGAGCTCCCACGTGCCCGTGAACCGACCGCAGGCGAGGCGGAGCGTGTACAGAAACACCCACTTCATCCCGCGCGGGTTGAACACCGCCTGCTCCAGAAAATGTTTCACCATCAACTTTGTGGGTAGAACCACTTCCTGGTCATCCGGGTTGTGCAGCGTGTAGCGGTGATGCCGCTGATGGCTCGCGCTGAACACATCGGGGTGAAGCCAGTAGAGAAACGAGAAGATCCGCAGGAAAACCTCGTTCCAAATCTTCGTCTTGAACACCGTCCCATGGCCGAGCTCGTGCATGCCGTTGACCATGAAAATTGCCACCGTGCCGTGCAGGAAAACCAGCAGGACCGTGAGATACCACGCCAGGTGATGGGACCAGGAAAGGAATGCCGCCGTCGCCGTGGTCGCGTAGATCGCCAGGAACCCGAGCGTGTACGCGAACGCCTTGGCGTCGCTGCGCTGGTGCAGACGCTTGAAGACGTCCGTCGGGAGGGAGGTGCGATACCAGTCAATGACAGGTGGGGTGCGCGCTTCGGCCATACCGTGTCGGTATTGTGAACGGGACCCCGCATGGCAAGCCCGTTGCCCGTGAATAAACCAGTCGGTCTAGGCGTCGTCGCGCGCCCGGTGCCGGGCCAGTTCGTCAATCAACCCGGGCAGCCCCGTACGCAGCGGTGAGCCGGCCAGGTATTCCGCCGCCCGCTGCTTGGCGCCGCGCGAGCAGAGTCCGGCATAAACATGCAGCTCAAACTGCAACCGCAGTGCCGCGTGCTCCTTTGCCAAGCCCAGCGCGGCCACCAAGAACAACAGCGCCTCCATGGTGCAAAACTTCCCCTCCCCCGCCTGCGAGCGCAGCCAGAACCGGCTCTCCCCCGTCATAGGCAGGGAGACCCGCCGGCCCCACGGCTCAACCACGCGCATCATTTCTCCGGCCTGCCGCCAGGTGCCGTCCAGCAACAGGACCTGCAGCTCCGCCGGCGGTGGCGCAGTCGACACGGACAACGGCTCACCCAGCGGATGCAGGATCCAAAGGGTTCGACCCGGCTGCAAGATCGCCTCACGTTCGAGCGCCCTTTCCCGCCGGTAATGATGCACCATCGACCTTGGGATCACGCGCTGGATCAGATGGCCCGTGCTGCTCGGCCGCCAGTTTTCCATGTGGTGCATCAGGACATCCACCTTGAAGGGGCAATCCACCGCCTGAAATCCGGCGCAGATGCACCAGCGCGGCGGCAGGTGGCACCGTTCGCATCGGACGCTTGATTTGAGGACCACACTTCGCGCCATCGTGAATTCATCCGGGAAGACAAACCGCCGACGGTCAACCCGGAGTTAAAGCGGGTTCAAAAAAATCATAGCCGAGGGGCAGGAAGCACCTTCGAGCGTGAGCGAGTGGAGGGAACCGGCCACTCGCTCACGCTCGTAGCTACACCCTTGCTCAATGCACTCTAGCCTCGGAGGTTTAATTCGCTAATACCGATTGTCGGGATTAGGTTGAGGGCTAATCCAGCAATTTTTTTCAACGAAAGATTTACCATGGCCCGTCCCGTCCACCGTCGCACGATCACTTTTGCCCAGAAAGCCTACAGCTACGATCCGCATGAGCGCATCGAGTCCATCGGCGGCCTCAATTCCGACAAGAGTCGCTGGAAACTGTCCCAACAAGCCGCGATCGTCGCCATCGAGGCCGGGACCGATGAGTTCTTCGTGACCACCAAGGACCGGACCGAACGCATCGTAGTGGTGACGTACGCGGGCCAGAAATATCTCAAGACCGAGCAATCCGGCAAGGGCCCGGACAGTCTGCTTGCCCTACCCTCCAGCTAAAAGAATGTGGCGGGCCCGGGAATTCCCGAACCCGCCGCATGACGGAAGTTTGTGGCGGCCTCAGCGCCAGTAACCGCGCACGAACACGTTGGCGCCCGCCCGGGTTTCCCAGTGGGCGGCAATGTAAGTCGCCGCATTCGGCGGCGGGATTTCCCAATGGCCGGCCGTCCACGTGTAACTCGTGCCGTTGAAATCCCAATAGCCTGGCACCCACAGTGCATTGGCGGCCGGCGAGGGCGTCACGATGTCGGTCAAGGGCGCAGGGGCCGCAGGCGGCGCCACGGGTTCAGGCTGAACCACCGTGGTGGTTTGATAGGCCACCTGCTGTTGGGGCTGCGCGCCGTAAGCCGTGCCATCCTGGTTGTCCCTGGCGTTGCCGATCGTGCCGCCTGCTAGCCCACCGGCCAAGGCGCCGATCAACGCACCTCCGGCGCCGTTGTGCCCACCGCTGTTGTTGCCGATGATGGCGCCCGCGAGAGCACCGAGAGCCGCGCCCCCCACGGCTCCATTCTGGGTGTTAGGACCCGTGCCCACACATCCAGTGAGAAGCGCGGACAGTGCAAGGGAAGGAAGAAGGATCGTTTTCCGATACATGGTTGGTAAGATTAGATTAGACGACGACGCAGGTTACTGACTGGTTACGTCCTCAGCGGCGACCGTGCCCGCCACCGCCGTGATAGCCGCCCCCGTGGTAGCCCCCGCGATTGTAGCCGCCGCGGTAGCCCCCGTAATAGCCGAAGCCCCAGCCAACGTTGACCGAGACAGGCGCATACCACGGATTGTAATAGGCGGGATAGAAAAACGGATCGTAGTAAACGGGCGCCGGGCTATAGACGACGCGCGTCGTCGTTGCGGGCTGCTGCACGACTACCATCGTGGGCGTAGTCGTTCCCACCACTGCTGTACTGACCGCGCTGACCGCATCGGATGAGACTACCGGCGCAATTGCCGTGGAGCCGGCACTCGGGAGCAGCAGGTAAGCTACCGTGTTCGTTTGACCGTTGGCCGAACGATAAACCACCGTCATCTGGCCGGCCGTCTGAACCATCTTGTCAATGGTGAGACCTTGGGCCGAGGCGACATTCATGAGCTCGCTGGCGGAGGGCAAACGCGGAGAATAGACCACCTGACTGGCCTGTGGAACGGCGGCCACATCAACGGCCGGGGCCGGGCTGGAGGGGGTCGCGACCTGTGCGCTGGCGCCAAGGGCGAAGACACCCGCCGCCGCCAAGCTGAGGGAGAGAGGCAGAAATTTCGTTTTCATGGTTTGGGAGGGATGCAATGGATTATTACGGGTGAGACCGCAAATGGGATGGAAAGGTGCCCCCTTTTTTTGACCTCGGGTCGCCCCTCAGCCAGTCAGTACCACTCCATCTATGCGCACGTGTTAAAGGTGGGGAATGTGGGCATTTTCGCAAGTCTTCGGCCTCCAATCCCGCAGTCCCAAGCTGGCTTCTATGCCGACGTGAGATGCCAGTGTTGGCAAAGCGGGCAAAGGTAGGCTTTCCGCCGGCGTTCGGTGCCGGTGATCATCGCGGCATCCAAGGCGTCCCCTTGACTGCGATAGCGGCGCTTGCTGGTGCAGGAACGCTTTTTTTCCTCACGCGTGGGCTTTTTCATGACGGACGACCGGAAGACAGGTAGGGCGCCGATTTCGGGTCGGCGCAAGCTTCGGCTGCCAACTCGTTTTATATGCGTCCCGCCCCAACCAAGCGCCCGTTTGGGTGTCCATACTCCTTCCCCTTCACCTCAACCTCAACCATCTCCTCCCATGGCTCATCTCCTCGTTGCCCTCTTCCTGTTCGTCTTCGGACTCAACATCCTGCTCGGGAATCCCATTCCCAACGTCATTATCGCGATCCTCGCCATCATCGCGGGCCTCGCCTTGGCGTTTGAACATTTCCGCGTCCGCGTCGACCGCGTCAGGGTCATCGAACGCGTCGAAACGAAATGATTTGTCTTAGATTTTCGGCTCCTCGCGCGCGGGGCCGATCAGTCGCAGGTGTACCCCCGCCACCGCCGCGCCCAAGAACGCGCCGGCCAGGACATCGAGCGCGACGTGCTGCCGCGTCGCGATCGTGGAATAAAGAATCCCCAGACACCACAGCAGGTTGCCCAGCCGCACGAGCGGCCCCGTGTTCATTTCTCGGAGCAGCCGCTCGAACCAAATCGCGGTGAACACCGCAAACGCCACGTGCATTGACGGGCACGCATTACCCGTCGCATCCACCGTCTGCAGCATGGAGAAAAATGCGTGACCCGCTCCGCCGATGTCCGCCATGGGCACCGCCGTCGGCCAGAATAAAAAGATCCCGAGCCCGATCACGCTGAGTGCCGTGGTCGCCCAGAGGTAAGACCAGAGGACGCGGCGCTCGTTCAAAAGTGACGGCGCAAGCGACACGTAAAGCCAGAGCGAAACATACAGCCACAGCGCTTGCGGCTGGAAACCGATCATCCGGTCCACCGCTGTGAGCGGCATGATCGTGATGGGGAAAAACGGGTGATGCAGCAGCCAGAAATAAACGACGAAAAACACGGTCATGCCGACCGTCGTGCCGATGCATTTCGGCCGCCACAGCGTATGCATGCGGGGGCCGATCTGGCGCAGCCAGCTGGCGTGGGGTGATGACGAATCCCGCGAGTCCATGAACCAGCCCGCAGTACGCAGACGCACCCAGCCCACCGCAAGCGCGCAACGTCACGCGCCGCAATCTTCTGGATTCTCATGGCCAGGTTTACGCCCGACATCGGCAAATATCTGTCGGGCGAAAGCCCGATCCACCCCACTGACCTCCGCTTTCGCAGCCGCGTCAGCTCCGCGCCACCCGGATGATGGCTGCAACGCTGCGATCCACGTCGGCCGCTGTCGTGGCCCAAGAGGAAACACTGATCCGCATCGCCGTCTGGCCCTGCCACACCGTGATGCCGCACCAGCACGTGCCGTCGACCTGCACGGCCTGAATGACGCGGCGGGTCGCCTCCGCATCGCCGAATGCGACGAGCACCTGGTTGAGCACAACTTCATTCAAAATCTCGAAGCCTGCCGCCGCCAGTTTCTGCGCAAAACGCTGCGCGTGCGCGCAACTGCCTTCGATCATGCGGGCGATCCCCTCGCGGCCGAGGGAGTGCAGCGCCGCCCACACCTCGACGCCGCGGGCACGGCGCGAAAGTTCCGGCGTGAAGTCCGCCGGGTTGCGATGCTCGCTCGGCGCCGGCAAATATTCCGCGGTGATCGCCATGGCTGCCTGCAGCGCCTGCCCATCGCGCACAAATGCGAGTCCGCAGTCGTAGGGCACGTTCAGCCATTTGTGCGCGTCGGTCGCCCACGAATCCGCCTGCGCAATCCCCGCCGTGAGATGCTGGCGAGCGGGCACCGCCGCCGCCCACAGGCCAAAAGCGCCGTCCACGTGCACCCACGCGCCCGCCGCATGGGCCACGCGACAGACCTCATCGATGGGATCGAATGCCCCCGTGTTCACATTGCCCGCCTGGGTGCAAACGATCGTCGGGCCGGAAATCGCCGGCAGGTGATCCACACGCAGGCGCCCTTGGCCGTCCACCGGCACCTTGACCACGCGGCTGCGGCCGAGACCGAGAATGCCCAGCGACTTTGAAACGGAAGGATGCACTTCGCCGCCCACAATCACCGTGATGGGCGGCGCACCGAATAGCCCGTGAGCCTCGACATTCCATCCCACCCGCTTGAGCACGGCGTGCCGCGCAGCGGCGAGCGCACAAAGATTTGCCACGGTCGCCCCGGTCACAAAAGCGCCGCCGCACTCGGGCGGCAACCGCAGCAGGTCCAGCAGCCAGCGCAGGGCGATCTGCTCAATCATCGCGGTGCTCGGCGTCGAGCGGTAGTAGGCACTGTTCTGGTCCCACGCGCCCGCGAGCCAGTTGGCCGCGAGCGTGACCGGTAACGCGCCGCCGATGACAAACCCAAAAAAACGTGGGCCCGCCATGCCCATCGTCGCCGGAGAACCCACTTCATCGAGGAGGCGAATCGTCGCGGCGGGATCGCCCGCTTTCGCCGGCAGCGGCGAGTCGAGCTCGCGCAGTTTCGCCACGGCCTCCGCTGTCGGCGCGACCCCGCGCGTTTCCAAACCCTGGAGATAACGGATCGAGCGGGCGGCGGCGTCGTTGAGGAGCTCTTGCATGCAGCGAAATATCGTCGGCCGCGGCCGAGCGTCAATCCGGGCCGCACTTCGGCGGTCCGCCGGGATTCGCGGCACGTCCACCTAGCGTTCGCCAGCGGCCGGACTACTCTCCGGTCATAGAATCATGCCGAGCGATGTTGCATCGGGAATTTTCGGCGAGGAAAACGCTTTTCGCCCCGAACCCATTGAGGGTGTCAGCACAAGCTTAACAGCCTTCGTGGGCGCAACTCGCCCTGACCCGGTCGGAACCGCGCCGACTGCGATCACGAGTTTCGCCGATTTCGTACGCCTCTATGGCGGACTGGCCGATCTCAGATCCGCGCGGGGCCTTAATTTCGTCGCCCACGGCGTCAGGCTGCCGGTTGCTGCGCCGTCAGCTCATCGCGGATCTGCGCCACCAGATCGAACGAACGCAACCGCGCCGCGTGATCATAGATCGCTGCGGTGACCATCAGTTCGTCCACCCCCGTCCGCCTCAAAAACGCCTCGAGCCCGCGCTTCACGGTCACCCGCGATCCGACCACCGCCTCGCGAAACGTCTGCTCAACCCCCGCCTGCTCCACCGGCGACCACAGCTCCGCCATGCTGTCCACCGGCGGCGGCAATGGACCCGGTGTGCCGCGCCGCAGGTTGAGAAAATTTTGCTGCAGCGAGGTGAACAATCGCACCGCTTCCGCATCCGTGTCGGCAGCAAACACCGCGATCGCCGCCATGGCGTAGGGACGCGCCAGCGCCGCGGATGGACGGAATTCGTGGCGGTACAAACGGAGCGCCGTGGCGAGATGGTCGGGCGCAAAATGTGACGCAAAGGCAAACGGCAGGCCCAGCACGGCCGCGAGTTGCGCGCTGTACAGACTCGAACCCAGCAGCCAGATCGGCACGTCCTGCCCGGCCCCCGGCACCGCCTGCACGAGCTGGCCTGGGACGGTGGGATGGAAGTAAGACTGCAGTTCCACGACGTCCTGGGGAAACGTGTCCACGGGATCCCCTTTCCCGCGCCGCAACGCCCGCGCCGTCACTTGGTCCGTCCCCGGCGCGCGGCCGAGCCCGAGATCGATGCGGCCGGGAAACAGGGCCGCGAGCGTGCCGAATTGTTCGGCGATCACCAGGGGCGCGTGATTGGGCAGCATCACGCCACCCGAACCGACGCGAATCGTGGACGTGCCTGCGGCGACGTGACCGATGACCACCGCTGTCGCCGCGCTCGCGATGCCCGGCATGTTGTGATGCTCCGCCAGCCAGTAGCGGCGGAAGTTCAGGCGCTCCGCGTGGCGGGCGAGTTCCAGCGTGCGTTGCAACGCCTGCGTGGCCGTGCCGCCCTGGACAATCGTGGAAAGGTCGAGAACCGAAAAGGGAACCATGTCTCACAATGTGCGCCAGCGGCCAAATTGCCAACGCGCGCTCACACCCGCACCGGTGCGCCCACCTCGCGCGCCAGCTCCTCATCAAAGCCGTGCGCCTCGATGCGGCGCGCCAGCGCGTAATAAAACGCGGGATCTTTGAATCCTTTCTGCTGGGGCATGAACTCCTTGCGGGCCACGGCGAGATGCGGGGAGTTTCGGCGCACCAGGTCGGCGTTGAGATCGAGATACACGGCGGAGTTCCACGGGGCGGATTGGTTGACGCTCCGGTTGCTCTTCAAAGCCGTGTAGGCGAGCGCCACGATCGAGCCGAACAGGCCCAGCTGGTAGAGTACAAACGAGTCGAACATCCCGCTGCCTGGGTTGTCCCGCGCGAAGAGATGCGACACGAGCAGGGTCACACCCCACGCGTAGGCCAGCGACGCAACATAACGCGATGGGGAGAACCACGGGAGGTGCTCCAGTTTCGCGTTGGGCACGCAGCGGCCGAACATCTTCGTCACCGTGTCGTGGGGATATTCACACGTGCCGAGGAAAACCGGCACATTGCCCCGTCGGGTCCTCCGGAGGATCTCGTGGGCCCGGAAAAAGGTCGCCGGACCCTCCAGAAACCCGCGCCGATCCTCCTGCTTCAGGTTGAAAAACGTCAGGGTGCCGCCCTGCAAGATCTCGCGCACGAGGGGATTCTCCGCGGCCTCGTTCGAAAAATACGTCGTCTTATGTGAGACGATCTCAGCGACCTGCTCCGGGGTGAACGGCGGCGCATGATGGTTGTCCGCCGAACGGCAAAGCGTGTAGAGGGTGTCCATGCGAGGGGTGGGTAATCTCTGGTCCGCGGGCCAGGTGCTGACCAGAAAAACCGGTCCGGGTTCGCGAAGTTTGCCTGCCCAACCGAGCAGCGCAAGGCGCTTCCCGCCAACGACGGAAAATCCGGGTCGGCCGCCGGCTGCCAAGGCTTCCTGGGCTAGCGCGCGTCTTCAAAACCCTGATTCAGCGATTGTCATCCTGAGCTTCGCGAAGGATCCAGTGAGACTCGGCAGGGGGTGTCGACGGCATCCAACCGAATCCCTCACTTCGTTCAGAATGACAAACCGGGGTTGAAGACACGCCCTAGACTGGTGCGAGCCAGCTCGCGGCCGACGTCAGTCCGGCGTCGCCCCAAACCAACCCACTCTCTGGTGGGCATTTGCAAAGCGTCGAAAGGCCGCCTTGGTTGTTGTCCCATGAAACGCTCCGCCTCCGCCGTCTGGAACGGCTCCTTCAAAACCGGCACCGGCAGTCTGACCACGCCCGGCGGTGCCTTGAAATCCGCGCCCTACTCCTTCAATTCGCGCTTCGCCTCCGGCGACGGCACCAATCCCGAGGAGCTGATTGCCGCCGCCCACTCGGGCTGCTTCGCGATGGCCCTGTCCGCCACCCTCGGCGAAGCCGGCATCACGCCACAGAAAATTGAGGTCATCGCCGAGGTCACCCTCGATAATGTCCCCCCCGCCGGCTGGACCATCACAGCCTCCCATCTTTCGCTGACCGCAAAGATTTCCGGGATTGATGACGCCAAGTTCCAGGAACTCGCCGCCAAAGCGAAAGCCGGCTGCCCGATCTCGCGGCTGTTGAACGCCAACATCACGCTCTCCGCCAAGCTGGTCTAAGGCGCTTTCAGCACGTATGACGATTTGTAGGTCGGGCTTTAAGCCCGATATCCCCCTCCGCCCCCACCGTCAGGTGCAAAGCCCGGCCACGCCACCTTTCCCCTCGCGCTGGCCGGCCCCGGCCCGCTAATTCTGGAGGATGTCATCCGAACCGAAGAAGGATAATAAACCGAAGCGTGGTCTCCCGTGCCCCTGTGGCAGCGGACAGTTGTTTGAGGTCTGCTGCGAGCCGATCTTGACCGGCCAGCGCCCCGCCGCCACGGCCGAGCAGTTGATGCGCGCGCGCTTCACCGCCCACGTCGCCCACGATTTCAAGTTCCTGCATAATTCGCACCGCCCGACCGCGGGCACGCCGTTCGTGCCGGAGCCGGGCGAGCCCAGCATGCAGTGGACGAAGCTCGTGGTGCACCCGGCCGAAGAGACGGGCAATCCCGACAAGGCCTACGTTGATTTCTCCGCCTACGGCACCGAGGAAGGCGTCGAGAAGGTGCTCCACGAAAAAGCCGAGTTCCTGCGGATCAACGACACTTGGCTCTACAATCGCGAAGCCCGGCTCGGGCCGGCGCCCTACAAGTCCGCCGCGCCAAAAGTCGGCCGCAATGACCCGTGCCCTTGCGGCAGCGGCAAAAAATACAAGCAGTGCTGCCTGTTGAAGGCGTGAACGGGTCTGGTTGTAGGGCGGGGTCGCCGAACCCCGCCATAACGCCGGTCTGTTTGCAGCCTGATTCACGGACTTTCGCCCAGGCGGGGTTCGGCGACCCGGCCCTACAAAAACCATCGCCGCGTTCCACCTTGAGCCCACGAATTAAACCGAACCCGGCCGACATTCCGGGGTCGGGAAAGCCATGAAGAAACTTGGTCTCCTCCTTCTTGCCTGTCTCCTGCTC
>JBDTJA010000350.1:0-8842 GCA_039936075.1 Opitutaceae bacterium
CCATGCGCCTCCGCCTGCTTTCCCTCGCGCTCCTGACGCTCTCCGCGTTGCTTGCCTCCAGCTGCACCAAGCGCGAGACGCCCGTCGAGGAAGGCATCCGCACGCACACCCTCCTCCTCGGCAACCAGAACGAGCCCGCCACGCTCGACCCCCAGCTCTACGACGCCGCGACCGACTTCAACATCATCGGCGCGTTGTTTGAGGGCCTCACTTGCTACGATGAAAAGACCGCCACGGTCGTGCCCGGCGTGGCTGAGCGTTGGGATCTCTCCGCCGACGGCCTGATCTACACGTTTCATCTCCGACCCGACGCCCGCTGGTCCAACGGCGACCCGCTGACCGCGCGAGATTTCGCCTGGTCCTTCCAACGCTTCCTCACTCCCGCCCTGGGCAACACCTACGCTTATTATTTGTTTCCGATTCGCGGCGCCGAGGCCTTCAACAAGGGGCAGACGAAGAGTTTCGCCGGGGTCGGTGTCGAGGTGATCAATGACGCCACCCTGCGCGTCACGCTCGAGCGTCCCACGGCCTACTTTCTCGGGATCCTTGCTACCACCGTTCTGCCGGTTCACCGCGCCTCGGTCGAAGCGGCCGGCCGGTTCGATGATCGCGCTTCGCCGTGGGCACGCGTCGGCAAGCTCGTGGGGAATGGGGCCTTTACCCTCACCGAGTGGCAACCCAATGCCCGCATCATCGTCACCAAGAATCCCCGTTACTGGAACGCCGCGCACAACCAGATCGAGCGCGTGATTTTCTACCCCATCGAAAAGGCCGAGGCCGAGGAACTCGCCTTCCGCGCTGGCCAGCTGCACGTCACGTTCAGCGTGCCGCCGTCCAAGATCGCCAGCTACCGCCGCGATGCCCCCGGCCAGCTCCGCATCGATCCGTTGCTGCAGCTCTACATGATCAACTTCAACTCGAGCCGGCCGCCGCTCGATAACCCCAAGGTCCGCCGCGCCCTCGCGCTCGCACTGGACCGGGCGGCGATCGCCTCCAGCGTGTTCAGCGGCGCCCGTGCTCCCGCGCACACGCTGGTCCCGCCGAACTGTGGCGGCTACACCGGCCCCGCGGGCCAGACCGAGGATTTTGCCGCCGCGCGGGCCCTGCTGGCCGAGGCCGGCTATCCCGGCGGACGCGGTCTGCCCTCGTTGCCGATGCAGGTGCTGAACGACGACAAGCTCCCGCGGGTTGCCGAGACCATTCAGGCGATGTGGCGCCGCGAACTCGGCGTGCAGATCACCATCGAGCCTTACGATCAAAAGACCTGGATCGATAATCAACAGACCCTGAGCCACACGCTCGCGCTTCGCGGCTGGACCGCAGACTATCCCGATCCGCTTAATTTTCTGGAAATGTTCCAGACCGGAAACGGCAGCAATGTCTTTGGCTGGAGCAACCCCGCTTTTGACGCCCTGCTCAACGAAGCCGCCAAGATTTCCGACCGCACCGTCCGGTTCGGCCTGCTGCGGCAGGCGGAAAAAATCATGCTCGATGACGCTGCGTGCGCCCCGCTCGTCTTCGGCGCCCGCACCTATCTCATCAATCCCGCCGTGAAAAACTGGCAGTCAGCCCCCCTCGGCATTCATCGCTACCAACTCATCGAGTTGCAGGCGCCCTGATCCGGATTTTAACCGCGAAGGACGCGAAGACCCGCGAAGCTTCCGAACCCAAGGCATCGGCAGGTTGGCCCCAAAGAGGCATAATAGGAGATTGAGGGGCGGAGAGTATCTCAGTGCGCCGATCGGCGCGCGGGATGTTTATCCGGGACCAATCTCTTTTCGGACTTTTTGCTGAAGTTCTCTGGGCTTCGAAGGTTTGGCCTTCGCGTGTCTTCGCGTCCTTCGCGGTTAAATTCCGGGCTCAACCCGCGCCTTGGCTTCGGCCCCTCCGCCTGCTTGGGTCAGCCATGCGTTTTCGCCCGCTCTCCGCCCTGCTCATACTCTTCACTCTGCTCGGCGCCAGTTGCAGCAAGCGCACGACTCCCGTTGAGGAAGGCATCCGCACGCATACGCTGCTTATCGGCAATGCGAGCGAGCCTGCCACCCTTGATCCCAACCTGCTCGATGCTTATACCGATGAAAATATCGCCGTCGCCCTCTTTGAGGGGCTGACCATTCCCGACCTGCGGACGTCGCTCCCCGTGCCCGGGGCCGCCGAGCGCTGGGACATCTCGCCCGATGGGCGGGTCTACACGTTTCACCTTCGCCCCACAGGCAAGTGGTCCAACGGCGATCCGGTGACCGCGGCCGACTTCGCTTATTCGATGCGTCGCATCCTCACGCCCGCGCTGGGCTCCGGGTATTCCTACATGCTCTGGCCGATCAAAAACGCCCAGGCCTTTAACGCCGGCAAACTCGCAAACTTTGCCGACGTCGGCGTGACCGTCGTGGATCCGCTCACGCTCCGGCTCACCCTCGAGCGGCCCACGCCCTACCTGCTGGCTCTCGCCATGCACAACTCGTGGCTGCCCGTGCACCAGGCGACGGTCGAGAAATTCGGCCGGCTCGAGGCGCGCGACAATCAATGGACGCGTCCCGGGAATTTGGTCGGCAACGGCGCGTTCACCCTCACCGACTGGCAACCCAATTCCCGCATCATCGTCACGCGCAACCATCACTATTGGAACGATGCCCACAATCATCTCGAGCGCGTCATTTTCTTTCCCATCGAGAACTCCGACACCGAGGAGCTCAACTTCCGGGCCGGCCAGCTGCACCTTACCTACAGTCTGCCCGCGTCCAAGATTCCCGTCTATCGTGAGAAATCGCCGGAGCTGCTGCGGCTCGATCTGCTGCTCTCCACGAATTATATCACCTTCAACACCACCAAGCCGCCGTTCAATAATCCCAAGGTTCGTCTGGCTTTCGCCCTAGCCATCGATCGCGAAGCGATCGCGTCGAACATTTTCGCCGGCGCCCGGCAGCCCGCGGGCACCCTCGTCCCTCCCGGCTGCTCGGGATATGTTCCACCCGTCGGCCTGAAGTCCGACTACGCCGCCGCGCGCGCACTCCTTGCCGAGGCCGGTTATCCCGGCGGCCGTGGCCTGCCCAGCTTCCCGCTGCAGACCGGCAATGACGACAAGTCCTCCAAGATCGCGGAGGCCCTGCAGGCGATGTGGCAGCGGGAGCTCGGCGCGCATATCACCATCGAGCCGTATGAGCAGAAAACCGCCCTGGCCGACCAGCAGGCTCTCCACTACACCGCGGGCTTGATCGGCTGGTCGGCGGACTTCGCCGATCCGATCACGTTTCTCGGCATCCTCACCACCGGCAATGGCAACAATTGGACCGGCTGGGGCAACAAAACGTATGACGGTCTCCTCGATCAGGCCGCCAACACCGTCGATCCCACCACCCGCTTCGCCATCCTGCAAAAGGCGGAAGCCCTCATGCTCAATGAGGCGCCCATCGCGCCTTTCGTCTACGGCGCCCGCACCTATCTGATCAACCCCGCCGTGAAAAACTGGTTCCCGTCGCCCCTCGGCCTCCACCTCTACCAGAATATCGAATTGAGGAATTGATGGAGGGTGGATCGCTGATCACGCCTGGGGTGGAACGCCTTGTTCCCAACGCGTTGCTTGCGCCTAAAATCAGCGGCCGCTGCATTCCCGCCCTCCTTAGAGCGCATTCAGCAAGGGCGTAGCTACGAGCGTGAGCGAGTGGCCGGCTCCCTCCACTCGCTCACGCTCGTAGCTACTTCCGACCCTTCGGCTCTGACGTTTTTGAAACCGCTCTAACAGCACAGACCAAGATTGCGCCCCCGCCGTCCCGCCACTCAACCTCCCGCCATGCGTTCCGCCCTCGTTTTCCTGCTGCTGGCCGCCTCCGCCACCCTGACCCATGCCGCCGATGTCGTCTCCTTCGTCCGGGTGTGGCCGGAGTGGCGCGACGCCCAATCCTTCGAACGCATCTCGGAATATTTCACCGGCAAGGAAAACCCCGGCTCGCAGGTCATCCTGCGCACGCAGCCCGAGACGCGCTCGGGCTTCTATTTCCTGGCCCGCGTCAAGAACACCGGCCCTGCCGCCACCGCCGCAAAGATCGTGGTTTCGCTAATCAAACCCGACTCGCCCAAGACGAAAGCCTACACCTTCCCCATCACGCTGCCCGCGGGCGAAACCGTCTATAGTATCGGCCTGACCGGCACCGACTGGGCCGGCCCGAAGATTCATCCGGTCGCGTGGAAGATCGAAGTCATCGCCACCGACGGCACGCTGCTCGGCGTGGCGAAGAGTTTCCTTTGGGAAAAGCCCGACAAGTGAGCGAGCCCCGGTCTCGTCAGGCCCCCACCGGCTGGTCCGACTGGCAGCCGCTGTCGCTCGGAGCGCCCCTCGATGCCGCCGTGCTCACGGAAATCCTCGATGGCGGGCAGGCGTTTCGCTGGCGCTGCGACGAGGGCGGGTGGCTCGGCGTTTTCGACCGCAGCGTCGCGCGTGTTTCCCTCGACGCTCGCGGCGGTTTGAACTGGTCGGCGCCCATCGTCCATGCGTCGGCGACGGGCCGCGCCCTCGCGCATTATCTCGACGCCGCCCGGGATGCACGCGCCCTCGCCGACTCCCTGCCGTGGCGCAGCGACGCGCATCTCGCCGCCTGCCTCGCCACCTTTCCCGGGCTCCGGATTCTGCGCCAGCCCTTCGGCGAGACGCTGCTCGGGTTTCTCTGCAGCGCGACGAAACAGATCGTCCAGATCAAGCAGATGGTCGCGTTGCTCGCCGAGCGCCATGGCACCCCGCTCGTCTCCGACTCGACCTTCGACCTTCGACTTTTGACTTCCTTTCATCGCCTCCCGACTTGGCCCGAGCTCGCGCTAATTCCGGAGGCGGAACTGCGCGCTTGTCAGTTTGGCTTTCGCGCCCGCTTCATCAGCCAGACCGCGCAATTCCTGGCGGCGCATCCGGGCTGGCTCGAAGCCACCGAGGTCATGCCCTACGCCGAGGCGAAGCAACGCCTCCGCTCGCTCCCGGGCGTCGGCGAAAAAATCGCGGACTGCGTGCTGCTCTTCGGGGCGAACCGCCTCGAGGCTTTTCCCGTCGATACCTGGATCCTGAAGGCCATGGCCGCGCGTTACGGCCTCCACGGCTGGAAACCTGCCCAAGTCGCCCAGTTTGGCCGCGCGCATTTCGGCCCCCTCGCCGGCCTCGCCCAGCAATACCTGTTTTCGTGGGAGCGAGCCCAGGGCGATAAGCTTGAAATCGCTCCGTGAGGTGGAGTGGTCCCCAACCGTTTCTCAATTTCGGACGTAGGTCGGGGTTTACCCCCGATCGGATCGGATTATCGGACGTAAATTCCGTCCCATGAAACTCCGAAACCTACAGCTTACCGCTGATCGCTTCCGGCCCTTTTATCAGCCTCCACGGGAAGAAATAAACCGCGTAAACCACCGCATAGATCGCGAAGTTCTGCAGGCGCATGAAACTGGTGAACGCAAAAAAGAAAATCAGCAGGTGCAGCCGGATGACATTTTTGTACGGCCCGATCATCCCGTCTGTTCCCGGGAGAGTGACCTTCCGCCGGAACGCCTTTCGCTCCGCCACCGCCGCCACCAGCACAAACGGCCAGTAGTCCGCCAACACGTGGACGAATAGCCGCGGACCCGGAACGCCGTGCCACCCTGGTTCCAGCGGAAAGAATCCGTTCAAAAATGTTCCGTGCACGAAGTGGAACATCCCGAAATGCACGGTGAAAAAAGCCAGCAGGAAGATTTGCCCAAACAGAACCGCCGCCCGCGCCATTCCGATCGTGGGCGGCACAAAGCCCGGGGAGCCCAGGGCGCGAGTTCCGAAAATATCCCACACGATCATGGCATAGCCCACCAATAGACTGGAAAGCCACAGGCTCCAGACCAGGTCCTTCGTCTGCCAGTCACCGAACCACGCCAACGCCAGACCCGCTCCGAACGCCAGCGCGTCCGGCCACGCCTGTGCCCAGCGACCAGGCGGCGGACTGGCGGTCTCGTCTCTCACTTCGAGCGCTGGATCAACTCCACTTCGTAACCTTCCGGCGCGTCAATGAACGCAATCATCGAGCCGCTGCCCGTCTGCGTCGGGCCATCACTCAGCTTGTAGCCCTGCTTCTCGAGCTGCACCGTAAACGCCGCCAGGTCCTCCACCTCAAACGCGAGGTGCATCAGGTCGGGCTGCACCTGAACGCTGGGACTGTTCGGCAACTGACAGAGCTCGATTTCCTCGTCGCTGTTGGGCGTCGCGAGAAACGCCAGCTGCGCGCCGCGCGGCGACGTGTGCTGCCGGATCAGTTTCAGCCCCAGCGCCTCCTGATAGAATTTTATGGTGCGGTTGAGATCGTTCACGCGCATCCGGGTGTGGAGCAATTTTTTGACCATGGCTTGAGCCTGGTCGTGCGCCCCCGATCCTGCAAGCCACCCGATCAGTGGCCGCAACGAGGCGCAGGCAGCGCAAAGATTCCGCTTTCATGGAAAGGAGGCGATCCGGCGGGAAGTCCTGACGCGCTCAGCCGTTCCGCGCTCGGACCTCGTCTCCGCCCGTTTCTCCTTTCGCTTGACGCTTAATGCTTCGCCGCCGCGGCGCCCGGCAATGGCTGGCCGATCTGACCGAGCAGCTTCGTGAACCACGGCGTGTGGATGTCGAAATGCTTGCCGCCCTTGATGCGCGGAAATTCGATCGCGCGGAGTTCGTCGCCCCGCTCCTCATCCTCGCCAATCACGCCACTTTCGCGCCGCATTGCACAGGTGACGGCGTGCCGCACGCAGCGGTCAATCAATCCGAGATCCGCACTATTCGCCGCCGCCGCCCGGGCATAATAGCCGCTCTTCTGGACCAGCACCTTGTCGGCGCCGATCAGCTTGGCGAAACGTTCGCCGAACCACTTGCCGGGGTTGATCAAATCGATTTTCACGTGACCAAACGGATCGCGGGGCGGCTCCTCGCCACGTCCGATCATCTCGGCCACGATCTGCTCCACGCCTGCGCCCTCGCTGAGAAACACGTTGGCGTTGCCCTCCTTGTCCATCACGGCGCGCAGGCGCGTCGCCTCGTTCGCTATGTCGAGCGGCAGCTCGGGCAGGTAGATTCCATGGACCGACATGCGGTCGCGGGAGATGCCCAGACTCGGAACGTAGGGCTGGGACTCGAGCAATTTCATGTACTCGTAGGTCGTGGCCGCCGCGAGCCAGCCGCAGTGGCGGCCCATGATCTCGTGAATGATGAGCACGCGCGTGGTCGAGCTGTGCTCGGCGACCACCCGCTGGAAAAATAAGGCTCCCTCGCGCGCCGCAGTCAGCGCGCCGAGACTCTGACGAATCGGGATGATGTCGTTGTCGATGGTCTTCGGGAGGCCGATGACCGTCAGCTCGTGGCCTTCCTTCTTAAGAAAGGCGGCAAGATCGGCCGCGGTGATGTTGGTGTCGTCACCACCAATGGTGTGCAGAACATCCACGCCATCCTTCCGGAGCTGCTCGGCGGCAACCGCGAGCGGATCCTGCCCTTCCTTCACCAAGCCACGCTTCACGCAATCCTTGATGTTCGTGAGTTTGACGCGGCTGTTGCCAATCGGACTGCCGCCGTAGTGGCGGAGAATGCGAGCGGAGTCGCGGAGGTCGTCCGCCACCCGGATTTTATCGCCCAGCAGGAGGCCCTTGTAGCCGTTGCGATAGCAGATCAGCTCAATTTCGGGCGCCACGGCCGTGTAGCGTTCGATCAACCCGCCCGTGGCGGCGCTCAGGCAGGGCGCGAGCCCGCCAGCGGTGAGAATAGCAACTTTGCGAGGGGGCATAATCACCCTTCAACAAGCAGTTCCCGGGCCGGTCGTCGAGCCTCACGGGCCGCGTTTCGCGTCCTAAAAATAGACCCGCGCCGGTTCAGTTGGAACCTCAGCGCCGGCCGCCGGCTTGCAGGCGCTTCGTTTCCCGGCCCAGCGCGAGCCAGCTCGCTGCGTACCCGGACAACAAAAGGCCCCTTCGCTCATCGAGCAAAGGGGCCAGCGCAAATCAGGCGATCGCCGGGCCCAGCCCGACTTTCGCAATTACATGCTCAGGGTCTTCTTCAGATCCTGCGCCATCATGAGATGATGCTGCAGCGTGGGCAGCGTCTTCTGCGCGAACGCCGCGATGTCCGCGTCGTCACTCTTGGTCGCCTTGGTGAACAGCTTCACGGCATCCTCATGGTCTTCGACCATTTCCTTGATGTACTTCTTGTCCACGTTGCCGTCCTTGGCGGACCACTTCTCATTCAGCTTGGCGGTCATCTTGTCATTGTGTTCCGCGTTCAGCGCGACGCCCTTGGCCATGGCGAGCTTGCTGAGCTCGGCGTCTGCGGCCGTATGGTCTGTCACCATGGTCGTGGCGAAATCCCGCACCGATGGGTTTGTGAGATTGCCCATGACGGCCTGAGAAACGGCCACTTCCTTCATGCCGCCCTTGGCGGCTTTTTCGATGAAGGAGCGGTCATGGTGCGCGAGCTTGGAATTGTCGGTGGACTCGGCCGCGATGGCCGTGCCGGCTAGCGAAGCGGCCAAGATGAAGGCGGCCCCGCGAAGGTAGGATTGCATTGTGTTTTTCATACGCAGACATGGTGGCCGGAAGTCGGCAGAAGTTCCCCAGCAAACGCCCGGCGCCTTCCCAAAAAAACGGAAACTCCTCTGCCAGCCGGAACCTTTCCGGACGGTGTCCACCGGTTGGCGCGGCCCGCCCACACACTCATAATTAAATCTGGCAACCGCGATCTACGAGGAAGGCGAGGTCGACCAGAGATCGGCCGAAGGTTCCACCAGAATTAATTCGGCGGCGCTGAAGAAGGGCGGAGACGGCGGCCTCTCCACGTGCCCGAGGTGTTAAAAAAAAGGGGCGGGTGGCGCCGTAAGCGCCACCC
>JBDTJA010000351.1:0-11677 GCA_039936075.1 Opitutaceae bacterium
GTTTTACGCGGGTGGGTACGTCGGCCGACGAAAACGGCGTGGAAAATGGGTTGGGGTTTGCTGGGTGAGAGGCGGGGTTCGGCGACCCCGCCCTACATCGGATTGTGCTCTGCGCCCCTCGCCTCGAAACCGTGCAACTCGTCGCATTCGTCCAGCGGGTCCGTCTCAACCAGAGCGGCATGCACGGCATCGATTTCAACCAGGGTCGCGCTTGGGCCGGCTCTACCGCGGCTTTCATTCCGGCCGCTCGCCTTGAACCCAAAAACCACGGCGCGCAGCGCACGCCGTGGTGGTCTATGACTTGAGTTGTGGGTCAGCGCGGCCTGGGTCTGGCATTGCGCCCGACATCCGAAACGCATCTGTCGGACCAAAGCCCAACCCACAGAACGCCGTCCGGCCGCCCGACTCAGAAGTGATACTGCACGCCGGCCGTGTAACCGATGTCGTCCTTCTGGTGCACCACAGCGTTGTACTGCACGCTGGCGCTCAAGCTCCACTCCTTCGTGAGGCGATAGGCGGTTTTGACCCCGTAATCGACTTCACTGCGGCTATAACTTGTGGCCCGCACGAAGTTCACGAATGGCGTCACCACGATCGGCTTCGCCACCTGGAACTCCACACCTGTCCCCAGCGTATAAGCAAAGGAGTTGTCCGAGGCACCTAGCCCCCGCTGCCACTCCCAACCCGCGAGCGCTTGGACGTACGGCTTGCCCCACGCGAACGCGGTGAACGCCGTGAGGCCGCCCATGGCCGCCTGTTGCGTCAATCGGAGGGCGCCCGTGTCGGCGCGGCCCCAGTTGTAGGCAAAGTTCCAATCCATGCCCGCGCGCATCGGCAGATTGTAATCGAGCCCGAAGCCGCGCAGTGCACTGGGCGACCCGTTGCCGATATCGGTGTAGGTGAAAGCGGCTCCGCTGTAGCCGGAGCCAAGTTGGCCCCAGCTGGTATCTGCCGGAACTGCGGTACTGGCGGCGTCGGTCGTTTGGGCGGATGCTGAAAGTGCGAGACCGAAGACGGCTGCCGCTGCCAGCAAGTGGAATCTGATGTTTGTTTTCTGTTTCATGTGATGGTCCTGTTTTGGTTACTCACCATGAGCTGGAGCACGGTGATTACGCGGTGTGACCGCCGCCCGAAGGGAAGTTCCCGGAGTATTTTTCCGGAAAAACCTTCGTGCGCGCGGAACTTTCTTCGCCTCATCTTTTCATTCCCGCACTTGCGAATCAGGCGACCCGCCATAGTTTTAAAACGTATGAAATTCCGCCCCCTCCTCGTGTTCGCTTCCTTCCTTACCATGCTCTCCTTCGCCCGCGCTGAACCGCTCAAAGTCGGCGACGCTGCTCCCGCCGTCACCGGCATCACTGAAACCGGTGCGCCCCTCACCTTCACCGACGTGTACGCCAAGCAGCCGTACACCCTCGTTTATTTTTATCCCAAGGCCGACACCCCGGGCTGCACCAAGCAGGGCTGCTCCCTTCGCGACGGCTATGAGGCGCTTACCAAGCAGGGCGTGGCCGTCATCGGCGTAAGCCATGACGACGTGGCCGCCCAAAAGGCCTTCAAGGAAAAGTACCACCTGCCGTTCACGCTGATTGCCGATCACGACGACAAAGTGATCAACGCCTTCGGTGTCCCCACCTATCCCGTGGTTGGTTTTGCCCATCGGCAGGCCTACCTCATCAAGGATGGAAAAGTCATCTACGCCGACTACGAAGGCACGACCGACAAGCAGGCCGAGACGATTCTGAAGGTTCTGGCCGCGCAGTAATCGCACGGTCCGTCGCATTTTGTAGGGCGGGGTCCCTGACCCCGCCTTTTTTGTGCCGCCGGTAGCTTATCGGGTCGCAGGCTTGCCGCGCGCGATTTGGTTTAATACCAATTCCCTTGCGCTCATCCCCTTGTCATCGCGAGGTGCGCGAAGCGCGGCGTGGCGATCCAGCTGGATGGCTTCGTCGTCCCGCCGAGTGGGACTCCTCGCCATGACAGAGCAATAGCCACGGAGTCGCACGGAATTCTTCCCGAGACTCAGGATGATTTAGCAAGGCTGTAGCCACGAGCGTGAGCGAGGGGAGGGTGCCGGCCACTCGCTCACGCTCGTAGCTACCTCCTGCCCTTCGGCTATGACATTTTTGAAACTGCTCTAAAGTTCCTCGTCGCGGGCCGCACCCAGCAGCGTCGCCGCCGGATTTTTCCTCACGTCAGCGAGCCAGTTGTTGATCAGTGGGCTGCGCGCCGTTTCCTCCACCGGCCACGGCGCGGCGACGAGATCGATCACCCGCAATCTGCCATCACTGCAGCGCACAAAATTCCGCGCATGCAGATCCGCCACCAGCCAGGCTCGCTCGCCGCAGAACAGGAGTCGGGGATGATCCCGGTTCGCGCGCAGGAAACGGGAGGGAATCTCGATCAGTCCCGCCGGCAGCAATTGCGACATGTCATCGCCCTGCGGGAGCGGCTCCCCAAGCGCCTGCTTCGCGACGACGATGCCTTCGGGCGTCACCGCCACGACTTCGGTCGCCATGCCGTCAAGCGCATGGATCAGCAGAATCTTTTCCAACAGCCCGCGATAGTCCCCGAGGCCTGCTTCGGCCCGCAAAGCCGTCTCCTCCCCCGTCTGAAACTCAAATACACTTCCAATCCGTTTCTGTTCGCGCGGGAGGTAAAATTTATAGACCGACCCATCCGCTTCCGCGGCAAACGCCCACGCTTCCACCCCGCCGCCGATGCGCCGCAGCCGCACGTTGGCCTCTTCCAGAGGATTATCGGCTGCAGGCAGAAAACCGAAATCCTCCAACCGTCGCAGCGGCAATAACGCGCGCCACGCCCGAATGGCATTCCCCAACGCGGCCCATTCCTCGCCGGCCGCCTCCAGCAGACTTACTTCGTCTTCTGCGAGGAGGACGAGATCGCGGTCCGAATCTGCGCGGAGATCGCATTCGGCTGCTGCCGCGCCGAGGCGAGCGAGCGCTTCCAGTCGTCGCTCGTGATCGTGTTGAAGAGCGGCCCGCTCGTTCGCGTCCGGGAGAGTGCGGCCTTGGATGCGGGTGGTTTCTCCGGTGAAGGTATCTTGCATGAGTCCGCCATGCGCGAAACGTCGGTGGCAACCCACTCGAAAGCAACGCCGCTTTGCCGACAAGTTATTCGCACGCGTGAATAAACGTTTTACCACGAAGGGCAGGAAGGACGGACCAGAAACTTGGTTGGGCTTCATGCCCTGCCCCAACTTCGTGGTTAAATCCGATTTCCGGATATTCCCGTCACGATCCGCTCAGGCCGAGGCTGGCTCGGCCGTCGCGACCGGCGCGGGTGCTTTCGCTACCAGCACTTTGTCCACCCGGCGGCGGTCCATGTCCACGACTTCGAACCGCCAGCCTTCCCAGACAAAATGATCACCCACCCCCGGGATGCGGCCGAAATGCGTCACGACAAAGCCGCCCAGCGTCTGGAATTCCGCTTCTTCCTCGTGCGGCAAGTCCCCCGTGATGCCCAGGAGTGTCTTTAGCTCCCCCGTCGCAAGCGTGGCATCGATCAGCCACGAGCCGTCGTCGCGCTCTTTCGCCTCGGGCTGATTACGCTGCCCCTGGCTGGGCAAATCGCCCACGATCGCCTCGAGCACATCGATCAGCGTCACCAAGCCCTGCACCGCGCCGAATTCGTCGGTGATGATGGCGATGTGCTTCCCGGATTTCTTGAACTGCTCGAGCAGCTGGGTCGCCGTCAGCGTGTCCGGCACGACCAGCGGCGGCAGCAACAGGTTCTTCAGTGTCGTCGGCAGGCCGATCGCCGAATGGGCCCACAGCGCCTTCACCGGCACCATGCCGACAATCTGATCACGGCTACCCTGATAGACCGGGAAATACGAATGACCGCTCGTGACGATTTTGCGCCAGTTGCTCTCCTCCGGGTCGTCGAGATTGAGGAAAACGATCTTCGGCCGGGGGGTCATCAGCGCGGTCACCGGCAAATTGTCCAGCGCGAGCACTCCCTCGACCATTTGCTGTTCCGCGCGTTGAAACACGCCGGCATGCAGGCCCTGCTCGACTAACGCGCGAACTTCGTCGTCGCCGACTGTTTCCGCCGCCGGCCGCGTACGCAGCCGGATGAGTTTCGTGACGCCATCCGTCGCCAGCTCGAGTAACCGTAAAAATGGCGCCGCCAGCCAAGCCAGCGCGCGCATCGAACCCGCAAGCCACGCCGCGACTTTTTCCGGATGGGCGCGACCGATGCGCTTTGGCACGAGTTCGCCAAAGAGCAGCATGAAGGCCGAGAGGCCAACCGTGATGATCAAAAAGGACAGCACGCCGGAATAAGGTGCCAGCACCGGCACGCGCAAAATCTGCTCCGCCAATTGCCCCGCCAGCTTCGCGCCACCGAGTACGCCGGCAATCATGCCGGAGAGCGTCAGCCAGAACTGCACCAGCGCCAGAAACCGCGTCGGGTGTTCCGCCAGTTCGAGCGCCTTGGCCGCGCCCATGTCGTTTTTCGCCGCCAGCTCCCGCAACCGGGACTTCCGCGCCGTAACGACCGCCGTCTCCGCCATGGCCAGCAGGCCATTCGCGAGGACGAGGAAGCAGATGATCAAAATTTCGACCGGGACGCTGAGCATGGGTGAATAAGTATCCTGAAGCTGCCTGGCTAGAACCGCAAACCCTTTACGGAACTTCTCCCAGGCCAATTACTTCTCCGGTATAAAGACATCGGAACGAGGATTCCGTTCTCAGTTCGAGCCAATGATCCCCGCCATTCGTCTGCCAAGGCTGTTCCTCACGAAATGTACCTTAAATTCCCGTTCGACACCCGCCTTCCGGGCCCATTGCGTGCTGGAACCTCCCTCTCGCCCTTGAAAACTGCCCGCTACAACCGCCTTTTTAATCCCAAGACCGGCCGCTGCTTCGACGTCGCCCTCGATCACGGTTTTTTCAACGAGGGTTCTTTCCTCGCCGGCATCGAGAACCTTCCCCGCGCCATCCAAACTCTCGCCGACGCCGCGCCCGACGCCATCCAGCTCACCGTCGGCCAAGCCCCGCATCTGCAAAAACTGCCGCAGCGCCCCAAGCCCGCGCTCGTCCTCCGCACCGACGTCGCGAACGTTTACGGCACCCAACTGCCCCGCGCGCTCTTTTCCCGCATCCTCGAGGATGCCGTGCTCCAAGCCGTGCGCCTCGACGCCTCCTGTGTGGTGGTAAATCTTTTCCGCATTCCGGAGCAGCCCGAGGTCACCGACCAGTGCATCCAAAATATCCTGCGGCTGAAGCCGCAGTGTGATCACTACGGCATGCCGCTCATGATCGAGCCGCTCGTTTTCCAACCCAACGCCAGGGCCGGCGGTTACATGGTGGACGGCGATGCCACCAAGATCATCCCGCTCGTCCGCCAGGCCGTCGAACTCGGCGCCGATATCATCAAGGCTGATCCCACCGACGACGTTTCCATTTACCACCAGGTGATCGAGACCGCCGGCGGCATCCCGGTCCTCGTCCGCGGCGGCAGCAAAGCCCCCGAGGCCGAGATCCTCGCGCGCACCGCCGCCCTCATCAAGCAGGGCGCCTCTGGCATCGTTTACGGCCGCAACATCATCCAACACCCCAAGCCCGCCGCCATCACCCGCGCGCTCATGGCCGTGGTGCACGAAGGCATGACCCCCGAGGCCGCGTTGAAGTTTTTAGGCTAAAACGACTCGTACGTAAGCCGGCAGGACACGTCCCCCTATCGCCCATCGCCTCCCGCCCATCGCCCGTTTTCTTTTCCCTCTCACCCCTAACCCATCACCCATCACCGTGGCTTCCCCCGTCCCAGTTAGAGTCGGCATCATCGGCGGCGGCCTCATGGGCCGCGAAGCCGCCAGCGCGCTCGCCCGTTGGTTCGCTCTCGTGGACTTTCCCGTCCGCGCCGATCTCACCGCCGTTTGCGACCTGCAACCTGGACTGCTCGACTGGTTCCGGCAGGTGCCCGGCGTGAAGCACTTTGTCACGAGTCACAAGGACCTGCTCGCACTCGATGACGTCGACGTCGTCTACGCCGCGGTGCCGCATCATCTGCACGAGGAAATCTACCTCGACGTCTTGCGCGCCGGCAAAGACCTGCTCGCCGAAAAACCCTTTGGCATCGACCTCGCCGCCGCGCGGCGCGTGCGCGACGAAGCCAAAAAACTCGGCCGCTTCGTGCGGGTCTCGTCGGAGTTTCCCTTCCTCCCCGCCGTCCAGCGCGCCTGGCAAATGGCCGCCAGCGGATCGCTTGGCCGCGTGCTCGAGGCGCGTTGCGCGTTTCTCCACTCCAGTGACCTCGATCCGACGAAGCCGATCAACTGGAAGCGCCAGTCGAAATATTGTGGCACGATTGGCGTCATGGCCGATCTGGGCATGCATGTCGCGCACGTTCCGCTTCGCCTCGGCTGGAAACCCACGAGCGTCTTTGCGCAGCTGCAGAAAATCTACCCCACCCGACCCGATGGCAAAGGTGGCACCGCCGCCTGCGACACGTGGGACAACGCCACTCTTCACTGCAGCGCGCCCATCGCCGGCCATGCCACGCCGCTCACTTTGGAAATGAAGCGCCTCGCGCCGACCGAAACCAACACCTGGATCTTTGAAGTGCTCGGCACCGACTTGGGCGTGCGTTACTCGACGAAGGAGCCAAAGACTTTCTGGACCTATCGTCGCGGCAAGGAGCAGACGTGGGAGAAAACCGACCTCGGCTTCGGCACCTCGTTCAAAACGATTACCGGGGCGATCTTCGAACCGGGCTTTCCCGACATCCTCCAGCAAATGTGGGCCGCCTACCTCGCCGAGCGCGCGGGTGTGCTCGGCGAAAAGTTCGGTTGCGCCACGCCCGACGAAGCTGTCGCCCATCATGAAATTTTCGCCGCCGCGCTGACGTCACACACCGGGCAGAAGGTCGTGACGCTCTGAATTTCAGCCACAAAAAGGCATAAGAAGGCGCAAAAAAGAACTTCCAATTCCGAACGCTGGTGCGATCTCCCGGCAATGGGAGCAGTTTCAAGAATGTCCTGACCGAAGGGAAGGTAGCTACGAGCGTGAGCGAGTGGCCGGCCCCCTCCACTCGCTCACGCTCGTGGCTACACCGTTGCTCAATGCGCTCGAGCGTGTTTCTTGTGCCGCTTTGCGCCTCTTTGCGGCCAAACCCGTCTGGATTTAGCTCAGCTTCGCGATCCGCGCCGCCACATCCGCGCGCAGCCGGTCGATCGACCCGAGCGTAAAATCCTCCACGCTCAATTTTTCATCGGCCACCAGTGGCGTGAGATCCATCGCCCAAGCAATCTCGGTGAACTTGTCCGTGGCGTGCGAAGTATGAAACGTCGCATTCGCCTGGCGGCGACCGATGGCCGCGAGGTCGTAGCGCTTGCCGCCGGCAATCTGGGACTCGAAAACCTGGATCAACGCGAGCGCGAGGTCGGGGTTGCCCGCGCAGTCGAGCGGGACTTTCTCGTTGTCCATCAACCAGTCGAGCCCGCGCCACGCTTCGACGCCCACCACGCGCTCCGGTCGCTGCGTCCGCGGCAGCGAACGCATCGCCTCAAGACAGCGCAAGAGTACGGCGACGTGCGTGTCGTGCTTGTCCGCCGGCTGGTGCAAATAAACCACCGTCGGCCGGCACGCGGAAAAAATCGCCGTCAAATCCGCCAGCACGCCCACCTGCCCCGACTTCTTCACGTCCGCACTGGGATGCCCGAGCTGCAACTGGAGATTGTATTTACCGAGCCGCGCCGCGGCGCGCTGTTCCTCGCGGCGCACGCCCTGCATCTGGGCATCGGTCATCGCCGCGTAGCTGCCCGCCCGCGGCGAGCCGGCGCCGTTCGTGACGGTCACGCCCGTAAAAAACCGATCTGCCCGCCCGTAACACTCTGCCACCGCCGGATAGGCGTTGATCTCAATGTCATCCTGGTGGGCGATGATGCAAAGGTGGGTCGTCCGCGCGAGCGCCTTGGCCGGATCGCTGCCATCCGGAGTGAAAACATCAACATCAGGGCGGGAGAATTTCATCGAAAATCGGAATTAACCACGAGAGCTACGAAAAACACGAAAGTGGGAGACCGCAAACCCCGATCCTTCCCCGCGAATTGCACGAATGACCGCGAATTCCGAATCCGATTCCGAACTATTCGCGTCGATTCGCGTAATTCGCGGGCAAAATCCGCCTGAAGCTCAACCCATCCGCTTCGACTCGCTTTCGATGATCCGCGTCATCTCGCCTTCGGCCGCCTCGATGCTGCGCACGAGTGCAAATTGCGTGCGGCAGCGGTCGAGGTTGTGGCGCGGATGCTTAATCTTGTAATACGTGTCGCCTTGCAGGTAATCGGTGAGAAAACGCAGGCCGTTCTCGTACGTCATGAGCTTGCCCGCGAAACCCAGATGCGCCCGCTCAGTCGCGTTCAGCACCTTGCCAACGGCCGAGTCGAGATACCCTTCGACCAAGGCTTGGAACGGCGGCAGCACCACATGCATATTATCCGCATCCGGATCATCCTCGAACGTCGAACTCGCCGACGTGCGGACCATTTCGCCAAAATCATAGAGCGGCAGTCCGGGCATGATGGTGTCGAGGTCGATCACCGCCACGGTTTGGCCCGTGACGTCGTCGAGCATCACGTTGTTGATCTTCGTGTCGTTGTGCGTGACGCGCTCGGAAATCTCCCCGCGCGCCAGCAAATTGAGCAGCACGTCGGCATCCGCCTCGCGGGAAAACGCGAACTCGATCTCCGCGGCGACCTCGCCCATGCGCCGGGCGGCGTTTTCCTCCACGGCCCTGCGCAAATTTTCAAACCGGCTGCGGGTGTGGTGAAAATTGGGAATCGTCTCAAACAGCCGCCCACCCGGCAGATCGGCCAGTTGCGCCTGAAATTCGCCAAATGCCGACGCCACGGCCCGCGCCTGAGCCTCGGTCGTCACGCGATCCACCGTGTGCGCGCCCTCGATGAAGTCATAAACCCGCCAGTATCCACCCGCCGGATCCTGCGCGAAAGCCCGTCCATCCTTCGCCGGCACCAGCGTGAGCAGGCGTTTCGCCGCGGCGTCCCCCGCTGTCGCGCGCACCTTCGCCGCGATGTGCTCCGTCACGCGCCGGATGTTGTCCATCAATCCAGGCACATCTTTGAAGATGCGGTGGTTGACCTTCTGGAAGATATACCGGCGCGTCAGCCCACCCTCGGCTAGCGTCGCCGCGTAAGTCTCGTTGATGTGCCCGCTGCCGTGGGGCGCGGCGGACACGAGACGGCCGGCGAGCGGAAACGCAGACAGGACGGCGTGAAATTCGGGGGGGACCAGGGAGGCACTCATGCAGCGGGCGCTATTTCAATCGTGAGCGACCGGCCGGGCGCGAGGGTTTTCTCGGATTTAAATGTGGTTTGCCCAAACCCCGTGAGCACGAATTGGCTCAATTTCAGCCGGCCGCTCTGGCAATGGAGAATCACCTTCGTGCGACGCCGCGTCGGCGCGAGCTCGACCGTGCCCCAGGCGGTGCCTGTCGTCCAAAACCACCGCACATGCTTCCGGCCTGGGGTGAACGCCATCACCCCCGTCAGCGCCGAGTAGTGGAAACCCGTCAACGCCGGGATCAGGCCCCAGCTGTTCATCGCGCGGGCGTAGTGATGTCCGCACTCGGCTTCGTCGAACGGATTCCGCTTCCGGCCGTCATAACGCGCGCGGATGTCGCGCACGATTTTCAACGCATCGCGGACCATGCCTTCCTGCGCGAGATGGATCGCCACGCAGTATTCGAAACCTGTCATCACCTCCGTGTAATACGGAAAGGGTCGCGCCGGTCGTTGACCGCGGGGATACGACGCCATCAGCAACGCCGTCTCATCGCCCAGCGCATAGCTACGCATATGGTTGAAATGCCCGTCGAAGCCATGCCGCCGGTTGTGCGCGAGCACCGCACGCAGCGCCTCCCGCTCGTGCACCGGATCCAGCAGGTGACCCAAGCCCTCGAAATGCGCGTTCACCTGCCCCGCCAGTTGATCCACGAGGCAGCCCGCGCCGAGCTGGTAGTCGGGGTCCTGCGGATTCTTTCCCTCGGGTCCGTACATCAGGCCCGGCCGCACCTTGTCCCATGCGCCCGGGGGTTGGATCTGGTGCTCGTAATAATCGTCGTTGAACAGATTCGCATCCACCCATGCCCGGCCGCTCTCAAAAAGCTTGCGGCACTTCTCGGCAAACCGTCGCTCCCCGATCGCCAGCGCCATCTCCTCTGCCGCTCGCAGCGCGCCCAGATACCACGAGGCCATCTGCGGATTCGGGCCGAAATATTCCACGTCCATCGTGTTGTGCTGGGTTCCCTCCATCACCCCGTCCTGGTCGGCATCCCAGCCGCCGGCCGACCACGCAAACTCCAGGGCTTGGCGCGCCCGCGGCCACAGCCCGCGCAGCCACGCCGTGTCCCCCGAGAGCCGCCATTCGCGGTGCAATTTGATCAGGCAGCCCATCTGTCCATCCGCCGCTGCGATGTAGTCGCCGCCCGCGATCGCGCGCAGCGGCAAGGGAACGCGAAAACTCATCAGCCCGTCCGGCTGCATCATGAACTCGGAAAATTCCGTCTCCCGCATCGTGCGCGCCAGGTCGGGAAACAGGTTCGCCGTCGCATGCTCGTAATTCCAGACGTGCGTGCAGTTGCCGTGACAGCTGCCACGCCGGTCGAAGCACCCTTCCCAGCCATAAAACTTTCCATCCGGCGTGCGGAAACAGGTCTGCGAGCGCAGGGTCGAGAGATTGAACAGCGCCGCCTCCCGCACCTCCAACGGCAGGTCGCTCTCCGCCACGGCCCGGGTGAAGGCCACCGTATCGCGTTCGAGGGTCTGCCAGTTTTTCGCCGCATACTCCGCTGCCGCCCACGCGTCGGCGAATTGCGTCGTGTAATGATTCCCCACGAGGGTCACGGGCTCTGTGGCCGGACGCGTCCAGGTCTCGCGGTTCGGAAAATGCCAGGCCGTGATGAACTCAACCGCGCGCTCGCTCATCGGCGGCACTTCCACTTCCACCGCGAGTGAGGCGACGGGGCTGTCGTTTTTCGTCGTGCGTGGTTCCAATTTTCCGTCGGCGGAAAAATCGTCCCAGAAATCCAGGAGCGCATCGGTTTCCCACACAAAATCCTGCCAAGCCTCCCGGTACGTTACCCCGCGCCGCGCCGTCGTCGTCAAGGCCAGGGTGCCTCCGGCCACGTGCTCGCGGGCCACACCCGCGGAACTCATGGCCAGGCCGCGCAGGCTCTTCGCCTCGCGCCACTCATTGCGATTGCCCGCCGCGCCCGTGGGGAAAAGTTTGCCGCGAAAATCGTCCAGCTTCTGCGTGAACCCATCGCAGCCGATGAAATTGGGCAGGATCGCCGCAACCGCCGCGCTCACCGGCGCACGCGAGCGATTGCGCAACACCACGCGCACCATCGCGACCGGCAGGCTGCTCCGCGCGCTGTCGCCCGGGATCAGCGGATTGAACACCTGCAGCACCGCCGTGACCGGCACGCTCTCGTCCGCGAGCTCAACCTGCGCCAGCGGATAGCTTGCGCGAAACGTGCACCGGCGGAAACGCGGTAAACCGGCCTCGCGCGTCGGCGAACCCTCCTCCCCCTCCCATTCCCCGACTGGCAGCGGACCCTCCAGCAGTCGCGTGACCGGCGTTTCCCCGCGCCGCGCCGCCCGCACGATAAAAGAGGGCACCGCGCGCCCCTG
>JBDTJA010000352.1:0-6730 GCA_039936075.1 Opitutaceae bacterium
AGGAGGCGGGCGAGATGGGCGCGCATCACCCAGCCACCGGAGAACGTCTTCGCGAGCTTGTCGGCATCGCCCTCCTTAAACCCGAGGCCGGCAAGGATTTTTTTCGCACGTGGCTCGAGCGTCCAATCGATGTCCCAGTCGTCGTCGTTCTCGGGCACGAGCTTTTTGCCGCTGGTGGCGATCTGGAGAATGGTTTCGTCGCCGACGGGTGCGCTTTCCTGTGGGAGGAAGCCGAAGTCCGCGCCGCGTTCCCATTCGATCGTGCCGGTGTCCGCCGCTTCTTCACCCAGGATGAGGTTGAAGAGGGTGGATTTGCCCGCGCCATTGGGGCCGACCAGGCCGTAGCGGTCAGTGCGCGCGACAAACATGGACACATCGCGGAAGAGTTCGCGGGTGCCGTAGGACTTGGAAACGTCAGCGATCGTTAGCATCGGAACGGACCAGCACAGAGTACGCCGGACGCGGCGTCAATGCGCGGGTTAATAATCCGCCAGTGTGTCTGGCTATGGCGGGGTCGAGATCACGGCCCGAGCGGCTTCTTCATCGACAGCATGATTTCGCCGTCGGGATAGTCGGTATTGCGATACAGCGAAAGATCGAGTCCTTCGAGTTGGAAGCCGGTCTGGAGGTAGAAATCGATCGCCGGGACATTGGTGGTTTGGGTTTCACAAAGGAGCGTTCGCAGCCCAGTGGCCCGGCCGTTCGCCGCTAACGCCTCCACCAAGCCCCGCCCGATGCCTCGGCGCAAATGGGTCTGCGCCGCGTGCAGTTCGTGTACGCGGTAATTTTTGTTCCAGTCCTCCCGCCTGGCAATGGCGAGGCCGACGCAGTGATCGCTGTCGTAGGCGCCAAAGGAGTACCCGAGTGCGACTAAGCGTTGAAACTCACTTATCGTCTCCGCGTTCACATGGTCATAGCGTTTGACGTAAGGCTGCGGCAGCCGGACCCGGTTCAGTGTGAACGTCCACCCGTCCCCGCGCACCACGCGTTGCACGGCGTATTTCTCATCTGAGGTGTAACCGAAAATCAGCCGTTGGGCGTCGGTGGGGTCCAGCTGCAGCAGTGGTCGAATCTGGATCATTTCGCCAAGAGTGAAGGATGTACTATCTTTAACGATCCCATTCAAGATCGTGGCGAAGGCAATCGAGTCGCTGGCTTTACCGATTCAGTGTCAGCGCAATGCACCCCGCGACGGCAATCACCGCCCGAGGATGGACCGGCGGCTGGGGCGGTCACCCTCGAGTCAGAAGGCGATGGGGATGGAAAGGAGCGGTGTCGTGGCGGCGATGGGTAGGACGAGTCCGCTGGGCGTGGTGGCGAGAGCCCATTGGTAGCAGCCGACGCCGGCGACCGGACCGGCGAGGGCGTTGGCCAGCATCCAGCGCAGGCTGGAGCGGTGCTCGGCGGGACTGACGACGGGGACGAGCGGGACGCGTTTGAGCAGTTTTATGGCTAGAAACCAGAGCGTGATGAAGGCAAGCCCAGCGAGGATGCGATGATAGGTGGCGGTGAGACCAAAGGTGGCGTTCGCGACGTGTTCACCGGCCGCGGCCGCGACGGTCACGCCTTTGCGGCTGACGAGCGCGCCGAAGCCCTGGCCGGCCGCAGCCACGAGACCGAAGAGAAAACCGATCGGGCGAACCGGCACTTTGGGCGGGCTGGATTTGCTCGGTATGATGGCCACCGCAACGCCAGCGAGAATCACGCAGCCCCAGAAAATTTGTGGGACGGTCAGCTTGGTCCCCAACCACAGCCACTCGCCGAGGGCGGCGATGGGTGCGGCGAGGCATTGGGTCATCAGCACGGTGAGCCGAGAGCCGAGCAGAGGCAGGGCGCCGTAGACGCCGAGATCGCCAATCCCCATGCCGATGATTCCGCTGAGGAAGAACCAGTTAAGACTGGCACTGGAGAAGCCGCGGCCGAGGCTGTGAGCGAAAATTCCGAGCAGCACGGCCGCCAAAGCTAACCGGCCGAGATTGGCGCGCAGGGTGCCCAACGCCCGGATGCTGTGGCTCGCGCACGTGGCGTTGAGGGCGAAGAAAAAAGCGGCTAGAAACGAGGCAAACATCGGCTAGCCAACGAAAACTGTGGAACAAAAACGCGGATGCGACGGTTTTTTGTGTCCACCCGGACGAGTTTCCGCTTCTTTCTCGCGCTTATGAAAGCCAAGAAAGCCCAAGTGAAACCGGAAGCCGTGAACGCCTCGCTGGCGGCCAAAAAAGGCCCGGTTTCCAAATTCATCGCCCAACATTATCGGCACTTCAACGCCGCGGCGCTCTTGGACGCGGCCAAGGGTTACGAGACCCACCTTACGGCGGGCGGCAAGATGCTCGTCACCCTGGCCGGCGCGATGTCCACGGCCGAGTTGGGCATCTCGCTCGCCGAGATGATCCGCAAGGACAAGGTCCACGCGATCGTCTGCACCGGCGCGAATCTGGAGGAGGATATTTTCAATCTGGTCGCGCACGATTACTACGAGCGCGTGCCGCACTACCGGCACCTGACGGCGGCGGACGAGCAGAAGCTGCTGAACCGGCACATGAACCGCGTGACGGACACGTGTATCCCCGAGATGGAGGCCATGCGCCGCATCGAGACCGTCGTGCTCGAGGAGTGGGTGAAGGCGGACCGCGCGGGCGAGCGTTATTTCCCGCACGAGTTCATGTACAAGATTCTGCGGGGTGGAAAATTAAAGAAGAGCTACCAGATCGACCCGAAAAATTCCTGGATGCTCGCCGCGTGTGAAAAGAATCTGCCGATGATCGTCCCGGGCTGGGAAGACGCGACGCTGGGCAACATGTTTGCGGGCCACGTCATCAACGGTCATGTGAAGAACGTGCACACGGTGCGCACCGGCATCGAATACATGACGATGCTGGCGGAGTGGTACACCAAGACGGCGAAGAAGCTGCGCAACGGCGAGGGCTCGATCGGCTTTTTCCAGATCGGTGGCGGCATTGCCGGCGATTTTCCGATCTGCGTGGTGCCGATGCTGCACCAGGATTTGCAACGCACGGGCGTCCCCCTCTGGGGCTATTTCGCGCAGATCAGCGACTCGACCACGAGCTATGGCAGCTACTCCGGCGCGGTGCCGAACGAGAAGATCACCTGGGGCAAGCTCGGGTCAAAGACGCCGAAGTTCATCGTCGAGAGCGACGCGACGATCGTGGCGCCGCTGATTTTTTCGTGGGTGCTGGGAAAATGATCCCAAATTAAGCGCAAAGACGCGAAGGCGCTAAGTTCGGAGCAAAGAACTTGGGATCGAACTTTGCGTCTTGGCGGCTTTGCGTGAGGTTCTCTTCCGATGCCCAACGCCCTCGCGCACGAAAAGTCGCCCTACCTGCTGCAACACGCGGATAATCCCGTCGCATGGCTGCCGTGGGGCCAGGTTGCGTTTGACAAGGCGCGGGCCGAGCAAAAGCCGATTTTTTTGAGCATCGGTTACTCGACCTGTCACTGGTGTCATGTGATGGCGCACGAGTCGTTTGAGAACGCGGAGACGGCGGCGATCCTCAACGAGCACTACATCGCGATCAAAGTGGACCGCGAGGAACGCCCGGATGTGGACAAGGTTTACATGACTTACGTGCAGTCGATGACCGGTCACGGTGGCTGGCCGCTAAGTGCTTGGCTCACACCGGAGCTCAAACCGTTTTACGGCGGTACTTATTTTCCGCCGGAGGATCGTCACGGACGGGCCGGCTTTCCGACGATTCTGCTGACCATCGCGAAGGGCTGGCGCGAGGAGCGGGACAAGCTCATCGCCGAGGGCGAGCGCGTGATCGCGACCCTGCGGGAGCATTATGGCGACAAGGCATCGGAGCCGTCGGCGGATGATCTCACGGTGGCGGGTGGGGTGGCGTTTGAGAAAGGGCTCAGCTATTTTCTCGAGGCGTTTGATGCGGAGCATGGCGGATTTGGCGGTGCGCCGAAATTCCCGCGGGCCTCGAACCTGGACTTTCTCTTCCGCTGCGCAGCGGTTCAGGGTGTGTCGGGCGAGATTGGAGCGGAAGCCGTGCGGCTAGCGACTTCCACACTGCGCGGCATGGCGCGGGGCGGCATTCATGATCACGTCGGGGGCGGGTATCACCGGTACTCGGTGGACGAAGCCTGGTTCGTGCCGCACTTCGAAAAAATGCTCTACGACCAGGCGCAGATCGCGACCAATGCGCTTGAGGCCAAGCAGGCGACGGGTGACGAGCGCTATGCGTGGATGGCGCGGGACATTTTCGAGTATGTCCAACGGGAGCTCACGAGTCCGGCGGGCGGATTTTATACCGCAGAGGACGCGGACAGCGCTCTGCCGCAGGCAGAGGGCGATAGGTTGGAGGCGAAGGCCAACCATGTCGAAGGGGCCTTTTATGTCTGGAGTGCGGCGGAATTGCGGACGCTGCTGGGCGCTGATGCGGCATTTTTTATGGCGCACTTTGGCGTGCTGGACGCGGGGAACGTCGAGGCGGCGCGAGATCCGCATGGCGAGTTCACGGGCAAGAACATTCTCGCCCAGAGCCGGACGCTGGCGGAGACGGCCGCTTTGTTCGGACTCACGGCGGAGCAGGCCAGCCACCGGCTGCTAGCGGCGCTGGCGAAACTCCGCACGGTGCGGGCGCAGCGGCCGCGTCCGCTGCTGGACGACAAAATCATCACCGCGAACAACGGATTGATGATTTCGGCGCTGGCGAAAGGGCATCAGGTATTGGAATTGGCCGAGACGGTTCGTTCGTCCGACTCCTCCAAGGCTACGACCGACAAGGAAGGCTCGCCCTACCTTAAGGCTGCGATCCGCGCGGCGGAGTTTGTGCAACGGGAGTTGTTTGATGGCGCGCGCGGTGTGCTGTTTCGGAGCTGGCGGGAAGGGCGCGGCGCGGCGGAGGGATTTGCGGAGGATTACGCCTATCTAATCCAAGGGCTGCTCGACCTCTACGAGGCGTCGTTCGAATTGCGCTGGCTGCGCTGGGCCGCGGAGCTGCAGACGGCGATGGACGCGCGTTACTGGGACGAGGCCAAGGGCGGCTATTTCAATTCGCGGGCGGAGGATGCAACCATCGTGCTGCGCCTGAAGGAAGACTATGACGGGGCGGAACCCGCGCCGAGTTCCGTGGCGGCGATGAATCTGCTTCGACTGGCGACAATGCTGCACAATGAAACGCTGAAAGAGCGGGCCCATCGCACGATTGAGGCGTTTCGGTCCCAATGGAGTGGCACGCCGCAGGCGATGCCGGAGATGCTATGTGCGCTGGCCGGCGCGCTTGAACCGCCCCGGCAGGTCGTGCTGGTGGGCGATCCTGCGCGGGAGGACTTTCGCGCCTTGGCGGCCGTGCTGCACGAGTCGCTAAGTCCGCGGCGGGTGGTACTGGCACTGACCACCGAGGCCGATCGCGGGTGGCTGGCATCCCGGGCGCCTTGGCTGGCGGAGATGTTCCCCGTGGGTGGAAAAGCCACGGCCTATGTCTGTGAAAATTTCGCCTGCCAGGCGCCGGTCATGGATGCGACGGCGTTGCGAAAGCTGCTGGTGGGTTAGGCCGCGAAACACGGTCGCTCGCGGTGTGAAGGTAGAGGGCGCAGACTTGCTGCGTCCCTTGTCCGATGGCCCTTGCCAGGGCACGCCGGTCATATCGTCGCCACCGCTTCGGGTTCCGCGGGGAAGGGAGCCGGTGGCGCGGGCACCAAATTGATGGTGTTCTGACGCTTTACCGATTGCGCCGCGTGCAAGTGATCGTTCACCCTCGCCGCCGTGAAAATCCTCGCGGTGGAAGACGATGCAGTGTCCCGGGCGGTGCTGCGCCAAGCGTTGCGCAAGCTGGGTCACGAAGTGGTCGAGGCGGCCAATGGCGAAGGCGCCTGGAAGATCCTGCTCAAGGAGCAGGTGCGCGTCGTGGTGAGCGACTGGTCCATGCCGCAGATGGACGGGCTCGAGTTGTGCCGGAGCATCCGCAAAGCGGGCGCGGCCGACTACACCTATTTCATTCTGCTGACAGCCCGCGATGACTCGGGGGAGAACCAGCAGGCAGCGGCAGATGCCGGCGTGGATGATTTTCTCACGAAACCGCTGAATTTGGATGAACTCTGGAACCGATTGCGGGTGGCGGAGCGCATTCTGCGTTATGCCACGCAGGTGCGGCAGCTGGAGGAAATGCTTCCCATCTGCTCGTACTGCAAAAAAATCCGTGATGACCAGAACTACTGGCAGCAGATCGAGGGTTACATCAACGAACGCACGGGCAGCGAATTTAGCCACTCCATCTGTCCGGATTGCTACCAGCGTGTGGTGATTCCCGAGTTGGAGAAGCTGAAGAATCCGCCGAAATGACCGAGCTCGCAGACGCGACCGCCGCCTTGTCATCGCTAGCCTGGCTTCGCCGGACGCGGCTTTACATTTCTCAATTTGGCCGGATGAATCGCTGCGTCGCCCGTCGGGCGGCCTTCTCGCAATGACCAACGGCACCGACGAGCGCATCCAGCGCCTCGAGGAAAAGATCGCCTATCTCGAGCGCCATGTGACGGAACAGGACAAGGCCGTGCTTGAGCTGGTGGAAGCGATGGCCCGGTTGCGCCAGGAACTGCGCACGCTGCGCGACCGGCTGACAGGCGCGGCGGCGGGCGAAGGTGGCGAGGAACCCGCGGACGAGCGGCCGCCGCATTACTGAGTCTCCCTCACGGTGGTGGGCCGTGCGCTCCGCGCGCGGCAGGGATGATTAGCTAGCTCTGAAGGCCGCGCGCGGAGCGCACG
>JBDTJA010000353.1:0-20366 GCA_039936075.1 Opitutaceae bacterium
ATCATCGTGCCGCTGGCCTATGCCGGCATTTCGTTCGGCGTATTTTTTCCGCCGGCCACGCCGGTGGCCGCCGTGGTGCTGACGCTGCTGGGCGTGGTCACCGAAAGCTTCTGGCGTGAGCAGGAACGCAAGCGCGAGATTCAGGCCATGTTCGGCGCCTATGTGGACCCGGGCGTGGTGGCGCAGTTGGTGCGCGACCCGGACTCGATCCGGCTGCGGGGGGAGAAACGCGATGCCACGGTTTTCTTCTCCGACCTCGCCGGGTTCACCGATCTCTCCGAAAAACTCAAGGATCACCCCGAGCAGATGGTCGAGGTCGTGAACGCGTACCTCGACGAAACCAGCGAATGCCTGCTCAACCACGGCGCCTACGTGGACAAATACATCGGCGACGCCGTCATGGCGGTCTTCGGTGTGCCGCAGCCCATGCCGGATCACGCCCTCGCCGCCTGCCGCGCGGCGCTCGGCGCGCAAAAACTGATTACCGGCATCAACGCCCGCTACGCTGACGCGGTGGGCGTGAAGCTCGCGGTGCGGATCGGCCTCAACACCGGCGAGCTGATTGTGGGCAACGTCGGTTCCTCCCGAAAAAAAAATTACACCGTAATGGGCGACACGGTGAACCTCGCCTCCCGTCTCGAAGGAGCCAACAAGGCGTTCGGCACCGGCATCCTGATCGGTGAGGAAACCGCCCGGCGGGTGCAGGGCGTGCTCGCGACGCGGCCGCTGGCCCGCCTGCGCGTGAAGGGCAAGCAGGAGGCAATCGAAGTGCACACGCTGCTCGGCGAGCCTGGCGAACTCACGCCCGGCGAGCGCGATTTTCTCGCGGCGTACCGGGCCGGCTACGACGCCTATGTAAACCGCCGCTTCGCGGAGGCCGCCGCGGCCCTGGCCAAAGCCGGCGAAATCCTGCCTCATGACTTGACCACCCAGCGCCTGCGGGAGGAATCTGCCCGGTATTCGCAGACCCCGCCCCCGCCCGAGTGGGAGCCGATTTTAACCCTCGAATCAAAATGAACTTCCGGCCCGCCCCCGTTCGCTGGCGAACGTTTGCCCTGTTCCTCGCCACCTCCGCCTTCGCCCATGCCGCTTTCAGCGTCGGTGGCGCGGCCTACACCAAGCGCATCGAAACCAGCCTGCTGGCCGAGCCGCAGCCGCTCGCGAGCGTCGCCGGCAAAGTCGCCCGGGGCCGCAAACTCAAGGTGAAGGAAACCCGCGGGTCCTGGCTCAAGGTCAGTGACGGCCGAAACACCGGCTGGGTCTTCGCCGGGAATGTTTCAGAGAACAAGCCGGACGATAATGCTGGCGCGGATAATCTCGGCCTCTCGGCCAGCACCACCACCGCGACCGCCGCCGCCCGCCCCCTCACGCCCGCCGCCAGCGATTATGCGGATCGCCGCAATCTCGGTGATGCCCGCAACGACCTCGACTGGCTGAACACCGAGTGCTTTCAGATCACCGACGCCGACGTGCAGCAGTTCCTGAAGGACCAAAAGAAGGGGGAGTTCCAATGAAAATAGCCCTGCTCCTCCCCCTCGCGTTGCTCCTCGCCCCAGCCACGCAGGCGCAGTTTGATTTCGGCAAGCTTTCTTCAGTCTTGGACACCGCCAAGAGCGTCGGCCATATGGCCAAAGGCGCCGCCGGCATCGGTCCGGAGGAGGAACGCGTGATTGGCGAATCCGTCGCGCTGGAAATCATCGGGAAATATGGCGGCCTCGTCCGGGACCAAGACACGTTGCAGCGCGTCAACCTCGTCGGCCGCGCCGTCGCCCTCGCGTCAAGCCGGCCCGACCTCAACTGGCGCTTCGCGGTGTTGAATTCCGCCACGGTCAACGCCTTCTCCGCGCCCGATGGCTATGTGTTCATCACTCGCGCGCTTTACGATCTCGCGACCAGCGATGATGAACTCGCCGGCATTCTCGGCCACGAGATCGCCCACATCGCCGAGCGTCATGCCCTCAAGATTGTCGCCCGCGGCGAATTTCTCACCGGCGCCACCAGTCTCGCCTCCCAACAAAGCAGCGACGTGCGTCAGCTCGACGAGCAGCTGCGGGAGTTCGATCTCGGCGTCGGCAAAATCACCTCGACGCTGTTCGAAACCGGCTTCGACCCGCAAACCGAGTTCGCCGCCGACGCGGAGGGCCGTTCTCTCGCGGCCATCACCGGCTACGCTCCGGGTGGCCTTCGCGCGGTACTGGTCCAACTCCAGCGGCATGGCAGTTCCACGCAAAGGGCCTTTTCCACCCACCCGCCGCTGAAGGAACGGATTCATCACCTGCCCGATGAGCCCGCGCCGCCCGCGAGCTGACCGGCCAGTCCCGCCCGCCGGTTCATGAAAGCCAACATCCTGCTCGGTCTCGCGATTGTTTTGCTCGCCCTGCAGGCGTTCCGGCCGCCGCGAAACGTGGCCGCGATTGCGCCGTTCACCGGCAAGGATGACATCACCGTGCTGTATCGGGCGCCGCCGGCCGTGCGCCAGATTCTCGCCGACTCGTGCTATGACTGTCATTCCAACCAGACGAATTATCCGTGGTACGCCGAAATCCAGCCTGTCGGCTGGTGGCTCGCGAGCCACATCAAAGACGCGAAGCAGAAACTTAATTTCGCGGAGTTCGGTCGTTATTCGCCGTCGCGGCAGATTAAAAAACTCGAATCGCTGGAGGACGAGGTGAGCGACCGCACCATGCCGCTGAAGTCCTACACGCTCATCCACCGCGGCGCCAAGCTGACCGACGCGCAGGTCAACGAGCTCACCCGCTGGGCCGAAGACGTGCAGGATGAGATCGCGCGCAACTAGCCGGGCGCCGATTGCTCCCTCCCCAGCTTGTCATCCGAATCCCCCGCAGCCGGTCGTCGCGATCGAGGGACAGGGATTGCCTCATCGCCCGCTTCGCAGGCTCCTCGTCATGACAAACGCTATCATCCGCCTTTTCGCGTTACTTGCCGGGGGATTTTCCCACTCTGGGCTCATGGATCCCATCCCGCTGCGTTACGCTGTCATCGGTCTCGGTAATGTCGCCGCCGTCCACCTGCGCGAGATCGCCGCCCTGCCCGGGGTCTCGGTCGTTGGCCTGTTCGACACGGCGGATCCGAAAAATTGGAAGGTGCCCGCCGCCCAGGCCACGGTGCCCCGGGTTCAGGACGTGGAGAAAATGCTTCGGGAAACCAAGCCCGACCTCGTTTCCATCTGCACTCCGAACAAATTCCACCACGACCTCACCTTGCTCGCGCTGAAGCATGGCGCGCACGTGACGTGCGAGAAACCGCTGGCCATGACGGTCGCCGAGGCGGAAAGCATGGAGGCCGCGCGCGCCGCCGCGGGAAAACTGGGTGGGATCAATTTCAGCTACCGCAATGTCGCGGCCTTCCGCTTTGCCCGCGAACTCATCGCGCGCGGCGAACTCGGCAGGCTGATGCGCGTGCACACCGTGTATCTCCAAAGTTTCCTGGGCGCGGCGGCTACGCCGTATTCGTGGCGCAACGATGTCGGCCTCGCGGGCTTCGGCGCGCTCGGCGATCTCGGCGTGCACATGATTGACGGGGTTTATTTTATCACGGGGCTTGATTACCGCCGCGTGGTGGGCGTGGCCCAGACTCTCATTCCGGAAAAGCCGGATGCGACCGGCGTGCCGCACACCGTGACCACCGATACCAACGCGGCGTTCCTCGCCGAACTGACGGGCGGCGTGGTGGCCACGTTTGAAACCACTCAGGTGGCGCCGGGCTACGGCAATTACTTCCGCATCGAAATCTCGGGTGAACGCGGCACGCTCGCGGTGCTCTCCGACCAGCCCGAGGCGATCTGGCTCCGCACGGGCGAGACGCTGACGCGTTACGCGACCTGGAAGACCGACCTGCCGCTGCAGCAATTGCCGACCGATTTTATCAACCGGGGCGGTCCGCCCACTCCCGGCGCCATCGTGTCAGCCATCCGCGGAGAGAAAGTGGACTTTCCCACCTTCGCCGATGGCGTGCGCGCGCAACGCGTGCTCGGCCGGTTGCTCGACTCGATGAAATCCGGCAGCTGGCAGTCGCTGGGCCGATAATTTCCCCGACCGGCGGACGAAGCGGCCCGGGGCTGGTTACAAACCGCCTCGAGATTCCCCGAATTTTTATTGCGGGTATTTTGAAACGGCCGGAGGTGCGTCGCGTCTCCCCACTCAAGCAGGCCTTCCACCTTCCCTATGAAAAACGATTACACCTTCAAACTCCTCGCCATCATCATCCTTGTCGGTGTTTTCGCCGCGCTCTTCGACACCGCTCATGCCGCCGCAACCCCCAAGCCGATGCGAACCCGAACGCGCAGCGGCACTTACCAGAGCAGCAATGGTAACAGCGGCACTGTTGCCGCGACCATCACGCGCGGCCAAGGGAAGGCCACCCGCACGGGCACGTTGACCAACCAAAACGGCCAGACTGCCACGCACACATCTACCAGGACGTGGGACAAGGCGACCGGCACGGGCACGGTCACTTCCTCCGCGACCGGTTTCAACGGCGCCTCGTCGAACCGCAGCGGCACGACGGTCAAGAACGCCGACGGAACCGTTTCCGACCAAGGCACCCTCACGCGCCCCGCGGGCAAAACCTTCACTTACGCCGAAACGACCACCAAGACCGCCGCCGGCGCGTCCACCACGGGTACCATCACGGGGGCCGACGGCAAGGTCTCGACGATTTCCGCTTCCGTGGCGAAGACCGCACCCGGCACAGTCACGCACGACCGCACCGTCACGGGTCCGGACGGCAAGACGGCCACACACGACATCACCACGCAGGTGAATCCGAACGGCACCGGCACGCGCGTCGTGGAGATCACCCAGCCGGATGGCACGAAGACGGTCCGCACCGAGACCTTCACCAGCACGACGATGGGCACACCTCCAAAACCGTGACTTCGTAACAATTTGTAGGGTGGAAACTGCCGCGTGGCCGAGGGGCTCGCGGCAGTTTTTGTTTTCAACCCTTGAGCGCGCCGGCGGCCACACCTTTCACGATGTGGCGCTGGAGCAGCAGATAAAGCGCGAGGATCGGCAGCGTCACGAGCACCAGGCCGGCGAAGAGCATGCCGTAATCGGTGTGGTATTGCGCGGTGATGGAAAGATTGGCGAGACCGAGGGGCAGCGTGCGCGCTCCATGGCCCACATCGCCGCCCGTCAGCATGAACACAAAGAAATATTCCTTCCACACGCCGATGAACTGGAAGATTGCGACGGTCACAAGGCCGGGCCGCGCCAGTGGCAGCAATACGCGCCAGAACGCCGAGAACTCCCCGCAGCCGTCAATCACCGCCGCCTCGTACAGCGAACGCGGAAGCGCGCGAAAAAAACCCGCGAGGATGAAGATCGCGAAAGGCAGGCCGTTGGCAGTGTAAACCAGGATCAGACCCAGTTTCGAGTTGAGCAGTCCGAGCGCGCGCAACTCAAAAAAGAGCGGGATGATTGAGAGCTGCACCGGCACCATCAGGCCGGAAAGAAACACCCAGAACACGATCTTCCCCAGCGGATGATAGAATCGCGCCAGCGCGTAGGCGGCCATCGAGCCGAGGGCGAGGATCGCGCTGACCGAGACCACGGTCACGAGGACGGAGTTGAAAAAATAATCGCCAAAATGCGCCTCGCTCCACGCATGGCCAAAGTTGTCGAAGCGCATGTCGCCAAACTGCGGCAGCGCAAACGGCTGGTGCGCGATGGCGGCGTCGCTCTTCAGCGAGGAATAAGCCATCCACACCATGGGATAGACCACCCACAGCGCGTACCCCAGCAGCGCGGCGAGGATCAGACCTTGTGAAAGGGAATTTTTCTTCCTCATGACTCGACGTTATCCCGCTTAAGCCCGCGCATGACCGCGAGGCTGCCAATCAGCACGAAGAGAAACATCACGACCGCGATCGCCGTGGCGCGCCCCACCTGGAAATTCTGGAACATGGTTGTGACCATCAGCGTGCTCAGCGTGTGGGAACCGGTGCCGGGCTGCTGCGACGTCAGCAGCCAGACCAGTTCAAACGCGTTCAACCCGCCGATGACGATGAAGACCGCGGAGATCACCAGCACTTCCCAGATCATCGGCACGGTGATGGAGAAAAATTGCCGCCAAGCTGGCGCTCCATCCATTTCCGCCGCCTCGTAAAGCTGCGGATCAATGCCCTCCATCGCGGCAAGGTAGAGGATCAGGTTAAACCCACACGCCATCCAGATGTAGATCGGGATGAGCGCGCCGTACAAATGGTCGGGCGAGAGCCACGGATAGGACGCAAAACTCTTGAGCCAGTCCGAATCGAGTGCGTTCCCCAGCGCCACGAGCCCGGCGTTGATGATGCCGTTGTGCGGATCGTACGCGCTCATCCAGAGCAAGGTCGCGGCGATGCCGCCGAGGAGATTGGGAAATAGAAACAGCGCGCGAAACGTTTTCGCGCCCCACACGCCACGGTGAATCAGGCACGCAAACAACAGCGCCAGCGGCACGACCACGAGCGTCGGAACGGTCATCAGATAAAAATTATTCCGCAGCGCGGCCCAGAACGCGTCGCTCTCCAGCAGGAGCACCTTGAAGTTGAACCAGCCGGCCCACGTCCGCTCCCCGATGCCATCCCAATGCGTGAACGCCCATGCCAGCGAGGTGAGTCCCGGCAGCACGACCAGCGCGCCGAACAGCAGCAGCGCCGGGCCCACAAAACCCAGCGCCAGCGTGCCGCGCAGCGGCGCAAAATATCCCTCCGTCGCGGCCGCTGCCTGCCGTCCCCGCCGCCAGCGCCAGCCCAGCCAGAGAATTGTCGCCGTCACGCCGGCGAGCAGGATCGCCGTCGCCAGCGTATGCCGCGGACTCACACTGTCCGGATGCGCCGCGCGCTCGCGATCAGCCGCGGTTGCGGCTTCCAGCCGGTCACCAAATTCCTTCGCCGTCAGGTTGCCGGTGAACAGTTTCTGCCGCGCATCAATGAACGTCTGCGCGTACGCCGGCGGGACCAACATGGTCACCGGGGCGTTATAGGTATCGCGCGCGGCCGCAATGATGGCCGCCGCCTCGCGCATATCCGGGGCAAAATTATCCAGGGGCACTCCCGCCACCGCGACCGGCGAATTGATCGCGTGAACCGCGGCCGCCGCCCGGGCCCGCGAGGTCAGGAAACGCAGAAAATCCACCGTCAGCCGTTCACGCGCCGGGTCGCCGCTCGCAAATGCGAAAAAATAGTCGCTGCCGGATTGGGTCGCGGTCGGTTCCCCCACGCCGTCGGCAAACACCGGCAGGTTGACCACGCCGAGTTCGAACCCCGGAGGAAATTTTCCCGCCATCTCGTGCACCATCCACGTGCCGGAGATATTCATTGCGCTGCGCCCCTCGAGAAATGCCAGCTGGGCGGAGGTGTGCGTCATGCCTTCCCAGCCCGCGATCATGTCTTCGTGCGTGATGCGCCGCGCGACTTCCGCTGCGCGATAAAAAGCGGGATTGGCCCGCGTGCCGGGCGCATAAGCCGCGAACGCGCGCCAACCCTCCGGCCCGACCAGGTTGTAATAGCCGGCGTTGATGATACAGTCGCCGTAGATTGGATAGACCCCCGGCAGGCTCAGGGGGGCGATCCCCGCGCGGCGCATTTTTTCCGCGAGCGTGAAAAATTCCTCCCAAGTGCGCGGCGGACTCCAACCGTGAGCACGGAACAGGGCCCGATTATAAAAAAGTACCCAAGCCGCATTCATCAGCGGCAAACCATAGTCGCGGCCGTTGATTTTCCAGCTGCTGAGCGCCCCGGGAACAAAGGTGTCGCGCCAGCGGGCATCACCCTCCCAGTTGGGTCCGTCGAGATACGGGGTTAAATCCAGAATCTTCCCCGCCCGAATGAGATTGGGCCAATACATGGCCGCGGTCGTGGCGTCGGGATAATCACCGCTCAACACGCGGACGCGGACTTGGTCCCAGATGCGCGGATCGCCGTAGAGCTTAACCTTGGTCCCGGGCCGTAACGCCTCGAATTTGCGCGCGCTCTCCACGAAAAAGGCCGTGCCGAAACCGCCGGAGAAAATCGGGACATCAATTTCCGTCCCCGCGTGCAGCGCCTGGGCCGCGATGAGACCCAGGCAACCGCCGAGCACCAGGCGGGCGTGACGCAGCAGGCTCATTTCGCCACGACGAGAGGAAAGCCGTTTTTCTTCAACGCGCGATGCAAGGCCGCGATATGCGGCCGGTCGCGCGTTTCCACCGTGCAAACCGCGTGCACCGCCGAGACATCAGGGCCGCTGAACGCCCGGTCATGCGCGATGTCCTTGATGCTCGCGCCCGCTTCGGCGATCACGCGGCAGAGCACCGCGAGCCCGCCCGGGCGGTCGCTGATGATAGCCGTGAAACGCGTGAGGCGGCCGTCGTGCACGAGGCCTTGCTCGATCACGCGGCTAAGAATCGTTGGATCGATATTTCCGCCGCCGACCACCAGCACGACCTTTTTACCGCGAAGCTTGGGCAATTTCCCCGCCATCATCGCCGCCAGCGGCGTGGCGGCGGCGCCTTCGACCACGGTTTTCTCCAGCTCGAGCATCCGGAGAATGGCGAGCGAGATCCAGTCCTCTGACACCCCCACCACTTCATCCACATGTCGGCGCGCGAGGGCAAAGGCGTTTGCGCCCATGGTCTGCGTGGCGAGGCCGTCCGCGAGGGTGGGACGACGCGGCACGAGGGCGGGCCGGCCGGCGCGGAGCGCGGCGGCAAAATTACCCGTGCAGCTGCTTTCCACGCCGATGACTTTAACGCGGGGGCGCAGGGATTTTACTGCGAGCGACAGCCCGGCGATCAACCCGCCACCCCCCACCGGGCAGATAATCGCGTCCACGTCGGGCACCTGACGCAGAATCTCGAGGCCCATCGTGCCTTGACCGGCGATGATCGCCGGCGCGTCGAAGCCGTGGATGTAAGTGAGCCCGCGCGTCACGACGAGCTCGTCCGCCAGAGTGCGCGCCGCGGCAAAATCCGCTCCGCGCACGATCACCGTGGCGCCGAGCCGCTGGCAGGTGGTGATTTTGATCAGTGGCGCGTAGTCGGGCATAACCACGGTAACCGGAATCCCGAGCAACCGCCCATGATAAGCGAGCCCGAGCGCATGGTTGCCGGCGCTCGCGGCGATCACGCCCCGTTTTTTGGCCGCCGCCGGGAGCTGGAGGAGCGCATTGCGCGCGCCGCGTTCCTTGAACGAGCCGGTGCGCTGAAAGTTGTCGAGTTTGCACGCGATCTGCGCGCCCGTGATTTCTGAGAGGGGGATCGACGCGGGACAGGGTGAGACAATGACTCCGCCGGCGATGCGGCGCGCGGCGGCGCGGATGTCGGACAGCGTAACGGGCATGTCGGAGGTCTAGCCCGCCGCCTGCAGCGTGGAAACCAGAAAGATGCCGCGAGGACCGAAACCGGTTCGTTCGGGCGCTGCCACGGTTGCCTAAAGCTCAGTGAGAAAGCGTGTAGTCACGAGCGTGAGCGAGTGGAGGGAGCCGGCCACTCGCTCACGCTCGTAGCTACTAGCGGCGCGTGGACTCTCTGTCGTCCGTGCCGGAATGTCGCACGCATGAGCGCATGGCCCACCTAATTCTTTAACTTGAGCGCCTTGTTCTCGGCCTTGAAGGCCGCCCGCATGGCCGCCCGCTCGTTCTCGTCGAGGTGGCCGTCCCCGTTTTTGTCGAAGCGGGCGAGGATTTCCCGTCTCATTTCCGCGCGCTCGCCGGCGTCGAGCTGGCCGTCGCCATTTTTATCAAAGCGTTTGAGCATCGCCGCGCGGATTTTTTTCGGCCGTTCGTCGCCGGGGGCGGCAGTAAAACCCTGCTTCAGCATGGTCTCGTGGGCGATAGCCAGCTCCGACTCGTCGAGTTTGCCGTCGTGGTTCCGGTCGAACCGTTTTAGAAGCTCAGCCTGCGCGGCGTTCATCGCGGGCGCCGGGGGTGCCGGCGGCGCAGCCTTGGGCACATCCGCTCGACTCGCAGCAAGGAATAGCGTTGCTGAGCCGAGCACCAAAGATAGAACCGTTTTTTTCATGGGCGCCAGGAGACAAATTTTATCCCACTCGTTGGTTTCCTTCAAGACGCCAACCGCCCCGCGGGGTTACGCCCGCCCCTGACCACCCATGTACCAGGTCACCTTTTCCGAGCAGAGCATGCACGAGCTGAACCGGCTGCCCAAGCTGGACCAGCTCGAGCTGATTGAGCCCATCAGCAGCCTGAAACCGGCGGATCTCGCCCATCCGCGCGAGCCGTTGGGGCGGTTTCACCGGGGCGAACGCGAGTATTTCCGCCTGCGCTCGGGCGAGTATCGGTTTTACTTCGAGGTCCAGGGTGAGACGCTTCACACGCACTACATCCTGCATAAGAACTCGCTCGAAGACTTCCTCCTGCGCAACAAGCTGCCGGTTTCGGAACAACAGCTGGTCGAGCAGCACTCTAAGTTCTGGAAATACCTGGAGAGCCTCACCAAATGAACTCCCCCCATCCCGAAATCGACGACCTCGAGTCGCGCGAGGACCCCTACAACGTCAAGCAGGCCAGTCGCATTTATTTCCTGCCCAACTTGATGACAGCGGGAAACCTGTGCTGCGGTTTTGTCGCGGTGATTTTCTGCATCAAAGCCAGCTTCGAGATGCGCCTGTCGGGAGTACTCACGGTTTCGGAACTCACGCCTGAGGCCATTGGCTATTTCAAGTGGGCGGTCTGGCTGATCATCGGCGCGGCTTTGTTTGACACGCTGGACGGGCGGCTGGCACGCATGGGCGGACGGGAGTCCTTGTTCGGTGCGGAATTCGATTCGCTCGCCGATGTCATCTCCTTCGGCATCGCGCCGGCGCTGATGGTCTTCTTTCTCATTCTTTCCCCCACCCAAGGCTATCCGGTCTTCCAGCAACTCGGCGGATTTCTCAGTTTTGTTTACCTGTTGTGCGCGGCGGTGCGCTTGGCGCGCTTCAACGTCATCACCAACCCCCTGCTGCATGGCCGCAAGAAGGAGAAGAACAAGGATTTTGTCGGACTGCCGGTGCCGGCCGCGGCCGCGACGGTGGCGTCGCTTGTCCTGTTTCTGCTCCACCTTTCCGCCTCAGACAAATCGCTGCGTGTCTGGGCCCTGGCGCTGCCGCCGCTGATGCTTCTCATCGCGATCCTGATGGTGAGCACCGTCCGGTATCCCAGCGGCAAAACCCTCGATCTGCAGACCAAAACCCGACTGCAGCCTTTCATGATCTTTTTGGTCATCGTCGGCCTGGTGATTGTATTCAAGGAGATCGCGCTGCTGTTCATCACCTTGGGGTACCTTTTTTACGGACTCATCCGCCATTGGCGCCGGCCCGCCCGCACCCGGCCGCCCTTTCCGGTCCAATAATTTGTGAGTAAGCTGCCGATGACTTCCCAGTAACCGGCCGCCTGCGAATAAGCCCCCGGTTACTGCTCCGTCCGACGGAGTTTTTCACCATGAAATTCGGCCGTGCTACCGAGGGGAAACTCCCGGTTATTGGGGTTTCTCACCGCCCATAATAATACTGCTTTAATTACTTATTGAACCCTTATCCTAATAGACTTTGTTAGTTTCTCTCAGTCGTTACCCTGTTCCGTCCTCATGAAATTCAAAATCAACCGCGATCATTTCGCCAACGGCCTGGCCCAAGTGCTCAATGTCGTCGGCTCCAAGGCCACGATGCCGATCCTGAGCAATGTGCTGATCGAGGCGGAGAAGGACCAGATTTCGCTGACCACCACCAACCTCGACCTCGGCATCCGCTGCAAGATCAAGGCAGACGTGAAGGAAAAGGGTTCGATCACGCTGCCGGTGAAGCGCCTCGCGACCATCGTGCGCGAACTGCCCAACGTGGATGTCGCCTTTGACGCCTCGCCGAACCACCAGGTGAAACTTACCTCCGGTGGTTCGAATTTCCGCATCATGGGCATCGCGAAGGATGAATTCCCCCCCCTACCCGAGTTTGGTGACGAAAAAGCCTATACCCTCGAACAGGCCGAGCTGACCGCCATGCTCAAAAGCGTAGCTTACGCGCAATCGAGCGACGAGACGCGCTACATCCTCAACGGCGTCTATTTCAATTTCAAAGACGGCAAGCTTTCGCTCGTTGCCACCGATGGTCGCCGTCTTGCCCTGATCTCGAAAGAGATGGAGGTACCGGCGGCCTCGGCCGGGGCGATCATTCTGCCCGCGAAGACCGTCAGCGAGCTGACCCGCCTCCTCGACAAGGGCGAAAAATTGAAGATCAACTTCAACGAGCGTCGCGCCGCTTTCCAGATTGCAACGGACAAGGACACGAGCGGCCTGATTGACCACGTTTACCTTTACTCGAAGGTCGTCGAGGGCAGCTACCCGAATTACAATCAGGTCATCCCGAAGGAGACCCACCAGCGCATCAAGCTGGAGCGTGAACTGTTCCTCCAGTGCGTGCACCGCGCCGCGCTCGTCTGTTCCGAAAAATCCAACTCGGTGAAGATCAAGCTCTCCAGCAACTTGCTCGAGATCACGGCGCAGAGTCCCGACTTCGGCGAGGCGCATGAGTCCATGGCGATCGACTACAGCGGCCCAGAGCTGCAGGTGGCGTTCAACCCGACCTTCGTAATGGATCCACTCCGCGCGCTCTCCAAGGACGAGATTTTCTTTGAGCTGAAAGACGAAGTGAGCCCGGGTGTTTTCAAGACGCTCGACAGTTTCATCTGCGTCATCATGCCCGTCCGGCTAAGTTGATTTTGTGAGCCGTGGCCAGGATGCTGCGGCATCGTTCGTCTCACCTGCTGAACCCCCTGCGCCATGGTTGTGGAAATGCCCTACGTCATCCTCGCTGCGATCCTGCTTTCTTTGGTGCTGGCCAAGGTCAACCAGCGTGTGGCCTCTCCACGGCTCGCCATCACCGACCGCTGGCTACGCTGGTTTGTCTTTGCGTTCGGCGCGGCGCAGCTCTGTGAGGATTTCGCCCTGATTGACCGGCCGTTCTGGGTGCTGGCGCTGGTGTTTTTCCTTCTCTGGTTCTTGGGGGAAACCTTGGTCAACTGGCTCAGTATCCACGCGCTCAGCGTGAGCCCCCTGCCGCTGTTTCCACGTTACACGGTTAACCAGGCCGGCGACGAATGGCCCACTCAGCCCCGGTCCCTGCGGCTGCGCGACTGGCTGCGGGCCCATGGCTTCAAGCAGGTCGAGGCGTTGAAAGCCGAGATCGGTGGCGGGGTTTATCTCCGCGTATCGGTTTATCAGGATCCGACGGCCATGAGCCGCTTGCAGGTTACTTTCATCCCGCGCGCGAGCGGTGCAGTGAACATCTGCTTTGCCGTCACTTCACTTACGGCGTCCGGCTGCCGTTATGTGACCGACAATCTTTACGTGCCGTTCGCCGGGTTTTATCCCGAGTCATGGTTTGTCGAGCGCGTGCCACTTTGCCGCTCCCTGCCCAAGCTGCTGGAGCGCCACCAAGCGCGCCTGACCCGCGCTGGGGAAACGGCGGTACCATTCACCGTGGAACCCCACGTGGATCTCAACGCCACGCAGGGTGAGCTTGACCGGCTCAACACCGAGCTGGGCTTCCTCCATTCGCAGCCAGAACGCGAGGATCGCGGCAAGATAACCCACGAAGGTTGCTACCGCGTGTGGAAGGAAATCTGGACGCTTAACTACCTCGGCCGCGCCGCGCGCTACGAGTGAACGGGTGGGCAAGGTCTTTGCCCTGCCCGTTGGGCCGCGGAAACGCAGGATAGAGATCTGGCCCCACTTCGGACGGATTGCAGCAGCACGAGCGCCGAGAGAAGCCTCGTCTTTCTTTCACTGGGGGGCAGGCTCGCGCGAAAAATATTACCATGACTTCAACCCCCCTGAGTGACGAGCAACCCCACCCTTGGTCACCGACGGGTTCAGCGATTGTCATCCTGAGCCTCGCGAAGGATCCAGTGAGACTCCGCAGTGGGCTTCGGGGGTAGCCAACTGGATTTCTCACTTCGTTCAGAATGACAAACCGGGTTTGAAAACACTTCTTAGGATCTTCAATTCGATGAGCAACGCCGTGCCCAACTGACCTGGCCGCGCCGGATCCGTCCACCGTCTCCGTCATGCTCACCCCCGACCAGGCCGAAAAACTGATCCTCGGCGCGCTCCCGCTGTTCCCGGCCGAGCGGTGTTCGCTGGCGGCGGCGCATGGCCGGGTTTTGCGCACTGACCTTCGCGCCGATCGCGACCTTCCGCCCTTCGACCGCGTGACGATGGATGGATATGCAGTGCGGGCCGCGGCGCTCAAGGCCGGTCGGCGCGAGTTTCGCATCGAAGGCACGCAGGCGGCGGGAATGAGGCCATTCAAGCTTGGCGCAGCGGACGCTGCCTGTGTCGAAGTCATGACGGGCGCCGTGCTGCCGGGAGGTGCGGACTGCATCGTGCCCTACGAGGAAACCGAAAGGCAGGGCGCGACGATGAAAGTTTTAGCCACCGCCGCCGGGGGCCCGGGCCGCGCGGTGCACCGGAGGGGCAGCGACCACGGCACCGGCGAGGTCATCGTGAAGGCCGGCACGCGCATCACTGGCCGGGAGATTGCCGTCGCGGCGGCGATCGGCGCCGCAGAGCTGATGGTCACCCGGGTGCCAAAAATTGCGGTGGTGGCAACCGGCGACGAGCTGGTCGAGGTCGGCGACGCCGTGGCGCCCCATCAGATTCGGCGCAGCAATGACCATGCCCTGCGCGCCGCGCTCGGGCTGGCGGGTTACGGCCACGTGGAGCGTTTCCATCTTCATGACATGCCGCATGAGATTCAGCATATGCTGTGGCACATCCTCGCGGAATTTGACGTCGTGCTCATCACCGGGGGCGTCTCCAAAGGAAAATTTGATTTCCTGCCCGCAGAACTGGACGCGCAGGGTGTGAGGCAGATTTTCCACGGCGTGGCGCAGCGGCCGGGCAAACCTCTTTGGTTTGGCCTCAATCCTGACCAGAAGCCGGTCTTTGCTCTGCCGGGCAATCCCGTATCGGCCTACACCTGCCTGCATCGTTACGTGCTGCCTGGTTTGGCGCATGCGAGCGGGCAGACCATCACCCAGCGGCGCCTGGCGGCCTTGGCGGCGCCCGTGACCTTCCACCCGAAACTCGCTTATTTTATCCCCGTGAAGCTCTCCAGCGGCGGCCACGGTGAGCTTCTAGCCACGCCAGATCCGAGCAATACCTCGGGAGATTTCTCGGGATTGGTGGGGACCGACGGGTTTCTTGAGCTCCCGGCGAATCAGGCGGTGTTTCCTGCCGGTTACGTGGCTCCTTATCAGGCATGGATTTGAGAAACCCAAGGCGTGGACAACCGGAAAATCGGTTAAACGACGCAGCGGCAGATTTCGGCTCGTCACCGCCACCGGTGAGGCATATTTTTAGCGCATGCTGTTCCTCGCTGTCACGACCACCCTGGACAAACTGAAGCAGGTTCCCACGGCTTTTTGGTGGAAGATTGGCGCGGCTGTCCTCTGCATCATTGCGGTGGTCTTCGTGCTGCAGCGAGTGGCGCACATGAACAAGGTAGTGCTGGCGGTGGTCGCGTTCGTCATCTTCACCGTGGTGGGAGTCAACTGGGTCTACGAGCGCAACGAGCCCGCGTTCCTGACTCCGTTCATCGACAAGCTGGCGACCTTCCTGCCGACCAAGGGCAGCTACAACGCCAAACAGGCATCCACCCCGGCGCAGTTTAAGAATTCCCTGCCGCCCCCGCCGGAAAAAAAGTAGGGTGTGGAGTGGAAATCTACTCCGGCGTCTTTGGATTATTGCCTGGTGGCGAAAAACAGAGTGGTTTTTGGGCCCGCCCGGACATAGAAAAGGGATCTCCTATGCCTAAAGCCCTATCCGACATCGGACTCATCGGACTCGCCGTGATGGGTCAAAACCTCGCGCTGAACATCGCTGACCACGGTTTTCAGATTTCTGTTTTCAACCGCACCACCGAAAAGACCGACAAGTTCGTCGCCGAGAATCCCTCCACTCCGGGTGGGGTGATTGGCACGAAGACACTGCAGGAATTCGTCGGCTCCCTCGCGAAGCCGCGCAAGATGGTCATCCTCGTGCAGGCCGGCAAGGCGACTGATGCCGTCATCGACGGACTCGTGCCGTTGCTCGAACCGGGTGATATTGTCATCGATGGCGGCAACGCACTGTGGACGGACACGATCCGTCGCGAGAAGGCGCTGCGTGAAAAAAACCTCCGCTTCATCGGCTCTGGCGTATCCGGCGGAGAGGAAGGCGCGCGATTCGGCCCGTCGCTGATGCCCGGCGGTGATCCGACCTCGTGGGCGGAGTTGAAACCCATTTGGGAAGCGATTGCCGCCAAGGTGGACGCCAAGACCGGCAAGCCCCTGATGGGAGCCACACCTGGCCACCCGATAGTCGGCGGTGTCCCCTGCACGACGTACATCGGCCGCGATGGGGCGGGTCATTACGTGAAGATGGTTCACAACGGCATCGAATATGGCGACATGCAGATGATCTGTGAGGCCTACGCGCTGATGAAAGGGCTGCTCGGCCTTAAACCCGCCGAGATGAGCGCGATTTTCACGGAGTGGAATGCTGGCATCCTCGACAGCTTCCTGATCGAGATCACCGCCGACATCCTAAAGCAGAAGGATCCCGTTTCCAGAAAGCCGTTCGTGGACGTGGTGCTCGACACCGCCGGCCAGAAGGGCACGGGCAAGTGGACCTCGACCAACGCGCTCGACATGGGCGTGCCGGCGCCGACGGTCGCCGAGGCGGTTTTTGCCCGCTGTATTTCCGCGATCAAAGAGGAGCGCGTGGCGGCTTCCAAGATTCTCAAGGGCCCTGGCAAGAAGTATCGCGGTTCCAAGAAGGCGCTGCTCTTGGCCATCCACGACGCGCTCTACTGCTCGAAAATTTGCTCCTACGCGCAGGGTTTCCAGCTGATGCGCACGGCGCAGACCGAGTTTAATTGGACGCTGAACTTCGGCGAGATCGCCCAGATCTGGCGCGGCGGCTGCATCATCCGCGCGGCTTTCCTCCAGAAGATCACCGAGGCCTACAAGCGGAACCCCAAACTCGCGAATCTCCTGCTCGATCCGTATTTCAACTCGACGGTCAAGAAGGCCCAGGCGAACTGGCGCAAGGTTGTCTCGCTCGCTGCTGAGTGCGGCGTGGCGGTACCGACGTTCAGCTCCGCGCTGTCCTACTACGACGGCTACCGCTCAGCCCGACTGCCCGCGAACCTGCTGCAGGCCCAGCGCGACTACTTCGGCGCCCACACCTACGAGCGCACGGATAAGCCGCGGGGGAAGTTCTTCCATCTGGACTGGCCCGACCCGAAGCGGCCGCAAGCGGCGGTTTGAATGGCGCTGCGGCTTCCAGCCGCAGCGACGTCAAACGACGCCGACCGCGCGCTCGCGCGCTTTGGCCAGGATCCCCAGTAAAGCGGCGAAATCCTCGTCGCGCGTCTGGCTTTCAATGGTGAAGTCGAATTTGCCGGCTTCGCGCAATTCCCGCTCAGCAGTCTTCATCCGGCCGGCGATCTCCGCCTCATCGTCTTGCGCGCGGGCGCGCATCCGCGCGATCAGGCGTTCGTGGTCCACGATGATGAACACCGTGGTCATCCGCCGGGCGATCAGGGGATAGGCGGCCGCGGCGCGGCGGAAACTTTCCACGCCCTGTACGTCCACGCTGATCACCAGGCTTTCTCCGCGGGCGAGCGGCTTAAGCACGCTCTCGGCGAGCGTGCCGTAGCGGCGGTTGTTGCCGTGCACCCACGCCCATTCCAGGAAGGCGTTGGCCGCCAGCTTCTCATCAAACTGCTCTGGCGTGAGGAAATGGTAATGCACGCCATTCACTTCGCCGGACCGTGGCGCGCGGGTGGTGGTCGTGACGACGCGCGCGAATCCGGGAACCTCCTTCACCAAGCGGTCGCAGAGCGTACTTTTGCCGGAACCGGCGGGTCCAGCGACAACAAGGAGGACAGGTGGCTCAGTCGTCACAGTGGCGGAATCAATACGTGAACGCGGCCCCGGTCAGCACGAGACCATAAACCAGCAGCACGCCGCCCACGCCGCGGACCCGGCCCGACCTGGCAAACAGCCATTCGAAAAAATTCCGCAGCCGGTAGGGTTGGGTCCCCAGCCAGATCGCGAGGAAGATCAGGAGAAAGATCGGAGTAACCATCAACAGGCGCTGGGGGTGGCTGTATTCCATGAACGCGGCGCTGAGGAACGGCGACGCCGCCAGCAGAACCAGGATGCACAGGCCGCGTACGGCGAGGAAGTCCGGCACGCACTTGAAGGCCAGCGCGGCCACCAAGGCGAACACGATGGTCAGCAGGACGTGGTAATCGCCAAAATCCGCGGTCGAGAGATGCCAAACCAGCCAGAGAAACCACAGCGCGCCACCACCGAAGAAGTACATCGCGGCTGTCTGGGAGCGCGGCATGATCTTCAGGGAATCCACCACCGCGGGCCGGTTCGAGAGCAGCGCCGCCCCCAGGATGGCCAAGGCCAGACCAAAGATGAGCGTGGCGAGGAAGAGTGACATGGGGGAAGTGGACAGGTGGGGCGTGCCGCGTGACGAGGTTAAATTACGACTGGACCGCGAACGGGATGTTTCCCGGGGAGTTGTCGGCCGGTCGGAATTGGTCCCCGCCACCGGATGTCGGGGATAACCCCCGATCCACCAAAGTTTCCTGGTCCGCCAACCCGCTTAAGACCAAATCCCCGTAAAGCGTGCTCACGCTCGCCCGGGCGATGCGCAGCGGCACCAGCGTGCCGATTAGCCGAGGGTCGGCGTCGAAGATGCATACCCGGTTGCCGCGCGTGCGGCCGGTGAAACGCCGGCCCGTTTTGTCCGGACCCTCCACCAGGACTTCCTCGACGGTGCCGATCAGCTTGGCGTTGCGGCGCTCGGAATTCTGCTGAAGCACCGCAAGCAGAGCCTGGTTGCGCGCCTCCTTTTTCTCCTCGGAAACCTGGTCCACCATCGTCGCCGCGGGCGTCCCGGTGCGGATGGAATACTTGAAAATATAGGCCATGTCGTAATTGCAGGCCTCGAACAGCTCGCGCGTCTGGGCGAAATCCTCGTCGGTCTCACCGGGAAAACCCACGATCACGTCCGTAGAAAAATACATGTCAGACCGTACCGCGCGCAGCGCTGCGACGATCTCCTGGTAGCGCTCGCGCGTGTAGGGCCGGTTCATCGCGCGCAGGATGCGGTTGCTGCCGGATTGCATGGGCAGATGCACGTAACCGCAGAGCTTTGCCATCCGGCCGTAGGCCTCGACGAGATCCTGCTTGAATCCGCGCGGGTGGGGCGACGTAAAGCGGATGCGCTCAATCCCCTCGATGGCGTGTACGCGTTCCAGCAGCTGCACAAACGGGGTGATCCCCCCCGTGTGGACATAATCGCGCCGGCCGTAGCTCGTGACGATCTGCCCGAGCAAAGTGATTTCCTTCACGCCCTTGGCGGCAAGATTGCGGCACTCGGCCACAATCTGGTCCATCGGCCGCGAGCGCTCGTCGCCGCGCGTCTTCGGCACGATGCAGAACGCACAATCCATGTTGCAACCCTGCTGGATCGAAACGTACGCGTTGACCTGTTGCGCGGTGAGTTCGTGGTCGCGGATGGTGTTCTGGGAACCGGCTTCCTCGGCGATGTCCACGATGGTCTCGCCGAGCGGCACGCCGGCGTCGCGGGCGGCGCAGAGATTGTCGAGATAGTCGGGGACCTGATGAAATTTCTGCGTGCCGACGATGAGATCCACATCCGGCAGCTGGTCGAGCAACGCGGCGCCGCGGTTCTGTGCCATGCAGCCGAGAATCCCGAGAACAAAGTCGGGGTGCTTCTTTTTCCGCGCGGCGACATTGCCCGCCTTGCCGATCGCCTTCTGTTCCGCGGCATCGCGCACGGAGCAGGTGTTGAGCAGCATGATATCGCAGTCATCCTCCGCGCCGACGATGCGATAGCCACGCGCGCGCAGCATGGCCGCCACGGCTTCGCTGTCGCGCTCGTTCATCTGACACCCATAAGTCTTGATATAAACCCGGTTCACGGAGGGAGCGGTTCTACTTAAAGAGGCCTGCGCGAGGGTCAAACGGTAAACACCCGGGCTGGCTATCCGCGGTGCAACCTGCTGGCCTCGCGGCGGTCACACTCCCCATGCGTTTCTTCACCCTGCCCCTCTTGCTCACGGCTGTGACCGGCCTGGCCGTGGCAGAACCGGTGCCCGATAAAAAACCGGCCGCGGCGCCGGCGACGGATGAGCTCTATGATTTGGGCCAGTCGCTTTTCAACGAGTACGCCACCCCTGAGATCAAGGCACAGTATGCGTTTCCTTCGCGGGGGAAATGGGACGCCTTCGCTGGACGGCTGCAGCATGCGCTGGACGGTGACAACCTTAAGGAGCTGGCCTCCTACGAACCGGAAGCCCG
>JBDTJA010000354.1:0-10601 GCA_039936075.1 Opitutaceae bacterium
CAGAGGGTCCACCTTCACACCCCTGTTCCGCAGGTGCTGTCACTTGACTGTTCACCAGATGGTGTCACTTGGCCCGTCACGCCCGACATCAGAACCTCGGATGTCGGGCGTAAAGCCCGCCCCACAAACTCAGCGGAAACCTGCAGGTCCATCCCGCAACCGTGCCGATGCTTGCGCTGCGTCCCGGGCTCCGCCTAGGTTGTTCGTTCGCAACGTGAACGAAAACGACGCCTACTTATTTGACATCGAAGAGCCCAAAGCATGGGCCTTCACGGGCGAACCGGTTTGGATCAGCGGCTGGTTTCTTTCCAAGATCGGCGTGGTTTTTTCGGATGTGCGGGCCGTGATCGATGGGGTGCCCCATCTGGGTATATTCGGGCTGCCGAGGGAGGCGATCGAACGGCAGCACCGCGGCTATTTCGGCCTGCCTCATGCGGGATTTTCGCTCCAGGTCCGGCCGGCCCGGGGCGCACGGCGGCTGAAGCTCGAGCTGCTCGACAGCGGGGGCCGCTGGGTGGAGATCTGGCAGACCAGGATTCAGGTCGAGCGCGGTCCGGCGCCCGGCGCGCATTTGCGCACCGCCATCGTGCCCGACCAATTGCGCAAGCTTCTGCAGGCCCGGCGCGCCACCCCGGCCGCCGACCTGCGCCCGCTCGCGCGTCAGCTGGCGTTGGAATCCGCCACCGTCACTCTCGACACGCTGCCCAACCCGCCGTTTTTCGGCGCGCTCGAAAATCCCCTGCTCACGGGCGGCTCCCAATTCGGCAAACTCAAGGTCGAGGGCTGGATCATCCACCAGGAACAGCGCATCAAGCGGTTGATCGGCACCACCCATCCTTTGTCGGAAAACGAACTGGATTACGGCGATCGCGTGCGGGTCGAGGCCGGGGCGCTCTTCCCGCAGCATCCGTACGCCGGCCGATCCCAATTCTTCGGCATGGTGGATATTAACGAAAACGCCGGTGACCCCAGCTATCTCGAGATCTTTGCCGAACTCGAGGACGGCACACGACACCTGGTGTTTGTCCGGCGTTTCTACCAGCGCGGCTGCAACCAGATGGAGCGCCCATTACCGGAATTCAGCCGCGGGGAGTTCTTCCACGTCGTGCGGCTTTTCCTCGCCGGCTGCCGCGCGCAAAAAATCCATCTCGGTCCCCTCGATGACCTGTGGCGCGCGTGTGGCCAAGCCTACCAAAACTTCCGGCGCTTTGCGCCCGCCTCCCTCGCCCACCTGACTCACGCGCGAACGGAGCCCTACGCTGCCTGGCAGCGAGCGAATGTCCTGACGCCACGGCTGCGGGCCATTCTCGAGGCGTCCGCCAAAAACCTCTCGGTGAGCGGCCCGCGTTTCATCGTGCTCGTGGAGACGCGCTCCGCCACACCGGCGCAGTTGCGGGCCTGCGCGGATTCACTCCTGGCGCAGATTTACCCGTCATGGGAGGCATGGTTTGTGGGTGAAACCACCGCGCCCACCGGCGATCCCCGCTTCAAATCGGCCTCCGCCAAGGACGCGTCCGATACGATTCGCGCGCTCAACGCGTCGGTCCACCAGGCCGCCGGGGCGCACGTGACCCTACTCGCCGGGCACTCGCGCTTGTCCCCCGACGCGCTGCTCGAGGTCGCCGAGCAGCTCGCGGCGCACCCGCAGTTGGAATTGGTTTATACCGATGAGGACCGGATGGATGACGCCGGGGTCCGGACCGAACCTAATTTCAAACCCGCGTGGAGTCCCACCCTCGCGGATTCGGGTCTGTTTCCCGGGCAATTGAGCGTCGTGCGCCGCGAACGGTTTATTGCGCTGGGTTCGTTCCGGGACGAGTTCGCGCTCGTCCCTTGGTTCGATCTGCTCCTCCGGCTCGGCGATCAGCTGCAGCCCGGACAGGTCGCGCAGGTTTCACTGGTCTGTCACCATATCCACGCCTGCGTGCCGCGCGAAACCGATCCGTCTCACCCATCCGTCGAACAGTCCCGTCGCGCACTCGCGGAGACGATGCAGCGCCGCGCCCGGACCGCCGCGCCGTTCCTGCCCGAGACCGCGCATCTGCTCCGCCGCCGGTTCCACCAGCTGCGGGCCGATCCGACGATCCTGCAGCGTCTGCAGGTGACGATCGTGATTCCGACGCGCGACAAACTCTATCTCCTGCAGGAATGCATCGAGCTGCTCGATGAAACCGTGGACTGGCGTTACGTGAAGCTGACCATCGTGGACGATCACTCACGCGATACGGATGCGGTGCACTACCTCGAGAAAATCGCGTTGCGTCAGGACCTCATGTGCCAGGTGGTGCGGCCCGCCGATCGCAGCGCGCCGTTCAATTACTCGCATCTCGTCAACCTCGCGCTCCCGTACCTCGACACGCCGCTCGTGCTGCACCTCAACAACGACGTCAACGCGCTCGAGCGCGGCTGGCTCGAGGAGATGGCCAGCTGGTTCACGCAACCCGATGTCGGCGCGGTGGGCGCGAAGCTGGGTTACCCGGAAAAAACCCTCAACCACACCGGCATCATCATCGGCCCACACGGTGGGCTCGCCGACACGCCGTTCGCCAAGGTGCCCCCGCTTGAGGTGCCGGTGGAATGGCAGGGGGTCGCGCGCGAGGTGTCGGCGGTCACCGGCGCGTGTCTGATGACGCGCACGTCGCTGTACCGTGAGCTCGGCGGATTCGATGAGAAGGATTTCGGCGTGGCGTACAACGACGTGGACTATTGCCTGCGGGTGCGCGCCGCCGGACAGCGGATCATCTATACGCCGCAGGCAAAACTCATGCACTGGGGCAGCGCGACGCGCGGCGTGACGTTTGACGAAAAGGAACACATCGCGTTCGTCCGGCGTTACCCGAGCTATCAAGATCCGTACGTCAGCCCGCACTTGGACCTGGTGAAGGGCCGGATCGAATGCCGCGGCGCCCAGTGCGCGCGAATCAATCGCGCCGGAAAACTCCGTCTGCTGCTGCTCTCGCACAACCTGAACCTCGAGGGAGCGCCGCTGTTCCTCCTTGAATACGCGACGTACATGGTGCGCGAAGCCGGCTACCACCTCGAGGTACTCGCCGCGCAGGACGGCCCACTGCGGAGCGCCTACGAGGCACTGGGGGCCCACATCACGCTGATTGATACGGCGCCGATCTATGCCTCCCCCGACCAGGAAATCTTCGAGGACCGCGTAGCCGACATCGGCCGCCAAGTGGCGTGGGATCAGGTCGATCTTGTGGTCTGCAACACGCTCGTGAGCTTCTGGGGCGTGCACCTGGCGCTGCAGGCGGGCAAGCCGTCACTTTTCTACATTCACGAAAGCACCACGGTGTTCCGCTTCTTCGAGCAGAAGCTGGCCCTCGGGCTGCATCCGCTGGTGGGCCAGGCTTTCGAGCAGACGACGCGCGCGCTGTTCCTCTGCGCGGCGACCCAGGCCTACTACGCGGATTTCAGCGCCAAGGGGAATTTCCGCATCGTGCCCAGCTGGATCCGCCTCGACACGATCGACGAATTCCGTCGCACCCATTCGCGCGCCGATCTGCGCCACAAGCACGGGCTGCGCGACGACGAGATCGTCATCGCGAACATCGGCACCGTCTGCGAGCGCAAGGGCCAGCACACCTTCGTGCGCGCCATTGATCATTTTAACCACCACTTCGGCCACCACGGAAAATTCCGCTTCGTGATGGTCGGCGCGCGCCCGGGCATCTACCTCGACCTGTTGCAGCGTGATCTGAACCGGCTGGGCCTGACCAACGTCACGCTGGTGCCGGAGACCCGCGAGGTCTTCGACTTCTTCGTGGCCGCGGACCTCTTCGTTTGCTCGAGCTATGAGGAGTCGTTCCCGCGTGTCGTGATGGAGGCCATGGCCTTTCGCACGCCGATGGTGACCACCGACGTGCATGGCATCGTGGACTTGGTCGGCCAGAGGCAGGATGGCTACCTGATCCCGCCGGGCGACCCGATCGCGCTCTCCAGGATGATGTGGACCTGCCTGGCCAAGGAGCGCAGCGGCAAGTCGCTCACGCCCACGGCCTACTCGAAGGTCTTGCGCTACTACGATGCCACCAAGGTGCTGCCCCGCCATGTCGCACTGGCCCGGGAAGCCTGGTTGATGGGCCCGGCTTGAAGGTTCGCTGGGCCGAATGGCGGATCAGCGCTTCAGAATTGTCTTACGCTTGGGTGCCCTTGCCGCCAACCTGCCCCTCCCTGCTGCCCTCGAGCCCGGTCGCCGGTGGGAATCGCCGACAACGACCGGACTTTTTTGTACCAATCCCCCTTAATTAATTCTCGCTAGACGCTGCGTTAGTCTTCCGACAACCATCATTTATGGCTCCAGAAATACTTCCTCCACTTATGCCCGCCCGGGTCAGCCGGGCCATTGGCTGGAGTGCGCTGTATCTGATTTTTGTCGCGGCCATTTTCAACTTCCCGACGGCGCCCGGCTCGGGCCTCGACCCATCCTGGCGGATGGTCTTGGGCTACATTTACGAACACGGCATGCAGTTCGGCAAGGACGTGATCTTCACCTACGGGCCACTGGGCTTTGTGATGGGGAAGACATTTTCCGGCCTCCAATTTTGGAGCCTGATCATCTGGCAGCTGGTCCTGGCCTTCATTGCCGCCACGGTCATTTTTTGGCAAGGCCGGCGGCTGTCGGGCCCTTCCCAGCTGCTCTATTACCTCTATTTCGCGACGTTCGGGATCATTTACGAGGACGCGCTGCACATGATCGTGATCGTCCTGCTGGGTTTCGATTTGCTGCGCCATGCCCATGAACGCTGGCGTTATCGCACCGCCTTGATCGCCGCGGTGCTGGCCCTCTACGCCGAAATCAAGTTCACCGACCTCATGCTGGGAACTTTCGTCGTGCTGGTCGCGAGTGCGTATAGCCTCTGGTTTAAGCGCTGGCGGGAAAGCGTCGGGCTCGTGCTGAGCTATGTGGGCTGCTTTCTGGCCATCTGGCTCCTGTGCGGGCAGCATCTGGCTAACCTTCCGGGGTTTTTCGAAGGCTCATGGTCCATCAGCCAAGGGTACCAGTGGGCGATGGAATTCCCGTCACCCCTCGCCCCGTTGTGGAAGGCCGTCATCGTGCTGCTGGTGATCGTCGCCTACGCCTTCGCCCACCTGAAACTCAACCCCGACAAACCCCGGGCCGTGGCTAATGTCGCCGTGCTGGCGGCGTTTATTTTCCTCAACTGGAAGCACGGCTTCGTCCGGTCGGACGGCCACATGATCGGGTTCTTCTTTTGCGCCATGATTCCCATGGTGACCTATCCCACCCTGCTGGATGATCCGGACCGTTTTCGCCGCCTGCACCGCTGGACGTTCATCGCGATGCTCCTGCTCAGCGTCTGGGGCATCGAAAACGCCCTCTGGGGCGTCTCCCGGGGCGCACTGGGCCAGCTCCAAGCCCGGTCCTGGAGCAACATCGAGTCCGTCATCGATTGGAAGCAGACGCGCCAGAAATATCGTGACGGCCTTGCCATCGAACGTTCCGCCGCCGACATGTACCAACTCCGCGAGGAGGCCGGTGACGCCACGGTGGATATTCTCGGCGTCGAACAGAGCGTGGCCTTGATGAACCGCCTAAATTACCGGCCGCGTCCGGTGATTCAGAGCTACTCCACGTTCACCCCCCTGCTCGCCCGGCTGAATTACGATTTCTATGCCTCGGACGCCGCGCCGGAATACGTGCTGCTCAAGATCCAGACGATCGACGGCCGGCTGCCCACCATGGATGACTCGATGGTACTGAGCCTGCTGGTCTATCGGTATCACTTCGTCCGCATTGAGAAAGGCTTTCTCGTCTGGAAAAAGAACCCCGGCCCGTTCAACGCCGCCAAGTTCGCGCCCAAGCTGGTCCGCAGTGGCACCGCCATCGTTAACCAGCCCTTCCCCCTCGGGGCGGAGTCCGCCCATCCGCTCTGGCTTAAGATTGACCTTAAGACCTCCTTGCTGGGCACCGTGCGCAGCTTCCTCTACAAGCCACCGCAGGTCATGCTCAAGCTCACGTTCGCCGGTGCCACCCCCCGGACTTTCCTGATGCCGCTGCCGATGGGCCGCACGGGCTTCATCGTCAACCCCTTCATCGATGACGCCGTCAGCTACATGGAGTTTGCCGCGAGCCGCTCGCAACGGATGGTCAGTACCATCTCGATCGAGATCGCGCCTTCCGACCAGAAATACTTCGCGGACTCCGCGACGTTTGACCTGTCCGAACTGCCCGCGCCCAATTCGGGCGGGCGGTATTTCTCCAACGCCAACGAACGTCTGTTCCACATGTTCAAGAGCTACCCCATCTCCTACGACGCCCGCATGCCGTTCTCCGAGACGACCATCGAGGGTCGCGAGGTTGCCGTCATGCATGCGCCCAGCGAGATGATTTTTGACATGCCCCGCGGCGCGAAAAAGGTCAAAGGCCGCTTCGGTTTTGTCCCCGGCGCCTACAGCAATGGTGGTCGCACCAACGGCGCGGAATTCGTGGTGTATTGGTCGAACGGCACCGACCGCGTCGACCTTTTCGATAAATTTCTCGATCCCCTCAATCACTCGGAAGATACCGGATTGCAGGTCTTTGATGTCGATCTCGTGGGCCTGTCGAACGGCCGAATTTACCTGCAGGTCAAGCCCGGCCCCTATAATGACTACTCGTGGGACTGGACCGGCTGGACCGACGTTGAAATCAAGTAATCGAGCCAGCGGCCCGCTCGGCCTTTGCCCATGAACCCAGCGCCGTCGGCGTCAGCTGAGCAAGGTGGAATGGCGGGCCGTTGGCTGTGGTTCCTCGGCGTGACCGGCATCGTCTTTGCCGCGCGTCTGCGCGAGCTGCACCTGCACGGCAGCGAAACGCCCTCCCTCGACCAATGGGACGTCGAGGCGCGGCAAATCCTGGTGCCTTGGTTGCAGGGTAAACTCTCGTGGACCGCGTTCTTCACGCCCCACAACGAACACGTGCCCGCGTGGACGCGTTTACTCGCGTGGTTGCAGGCCGCGTTGCTGGGTCGCTGGGATCCGCAATTGCAGGCGACGTTCAACGCCGTCCTGCACGGCGTATTTGTCGGGGCTTTCTCGAGCTGGTTGCGGCGCGCGCTCCCCCTCGCACCGGCGCTGGGTCTGACCGTGCTAGCGGTGGTCCTGGCCGCGCTGCCCTTTGGCTGGGAAAACAGCGTCTGGGGGTTTCAGGCTCATACTCCCCTCGCCCTGCTGTTCGTCTTTTGGCACATCCACGGTTCCTTCACGCGCCGGCCCGGGTCGACCGCCTGGTGGCTGGCCCAGGCTGCGGGACTCGCGGGACTGTTCACCTACGGCAGCATGTGGGCGGCCCCGGCGGCTGTCGTGGCGACTGCGCTCTGGACCGCGGCGCCGGATCGTCGCCGCTGGATTGTTCCCGCGCTAATCACCGCCGGCGGAATTGCCCTGATGCTGTTCGCCCGCAGCCGGCAGGCCCCGGTCCACACGCTCACCCTGACCGCGCACACGCCGCAGGAATTCCTCGCCTCCTTCCTGTTGCAACTCGGCTGGCCCGCAGCCTGGCCGGGTGCCTGCGTGCTGCTGTTCGTCCCTTCCTTTCTGCTCGCGCTGCAGTTGCGGCGCCGGGCCGCTGCCGAAAATTTTGACCGGGTCGTCCTCGCCCTCGCCGTGTGGGCCGCCGCCCAGGCGGCGGCCTTTGCGTATGGCCGCGGTGGCGGGTACTTCGGTTTTGTTTCGCGTTACGGCGACCTGCTCGCCTTGGGTGTGGCCGCGAACGGGATCGCGCTCTGGCGGCTGGTTCAGGGTACGCGGGCGTGGCGTCTCGGGCCGGCCGCCCTCCTGGCCTTGGTCTGGCTTTTGGCCGTCAGCCAGGGCTTGCGGGAAATCACGACGCGCGGTCACACGCTCTATTTCCACGAGCACAGCGAACTCTGGGCGCTGTTCCGGCGCGACGCCGTCCGCCACTACCTCGCGACCAAGGATCTGGCGGCGCTTTCAACCCCCGAAGTCCGCGAGGTTCTCTACCCCGACCCGCAAGGCGTCGCCTCCGTCTTGGATCAACCGGGCCTCGTCGCCTTGCTGCCGGTCAGTCTGCGGCCGCATGCCACGCGGGTTCGCGGAGATTTCGTGAGCGCCATCGATTCGCGCGTGCGCACCTTGTGGGCGGCGTTTGCCGCCAGTGGAATCGTCCTCCTCCTGCTGGCTGCGTGGCTGGTGCGTGGGCATCCCCTTCCCCCCGTGCCGACTTTCGCTTACGCGGCCGATCCATGGCGCGTGCCCCTGCTCGGGTTGCTCGCGCTCGCGTCCGGCTGCCTGGTTTTTCTTTGGCCCAAACCCTTTGAGTTCAGCGCGGAAAAACGCTGGCTGGCCCTGCTGGCTCCCCGTGGCACGGTCGAGGGCCTGACCTGGCACATCACCACGGAAACGACGTTCGACAAGGACAACCTGACCGGAGGTGCGAACCTCCTGCCCGGCGAATTCCGCAATCTGTTTTACGGCACGCATATTGACGGGCCGAGTTTTATCGGCTCCGCCCAGAGTTCGCTCTTCCCGATCAAGTCCCCGTGGCTGGTCATCCCGTACGCCGGCTTTCCCGTGAGCCCGGGTAACGCCCTGCTTCTCCGCATCGAGGATGCCAGCGGCAAAACCCTCGCGGAGCTCGCCTGCCCCGGACCGAATCCGGCCTTCAATGCCATCGATTTCTGGGCGGTGGACGTGCGCGCCTTTTCGGGCCGCTCGGCGCGTCTGGTCTTCCACGATGGCCGCAATGACGCCGAGGGCTGGATCGCCGCCGCGCCCCCGCAGGCCGTCAAGGGCCCGGAACGCGCGGCCTCGTTCCGCCGCGACCGGGCCTCGGAACCCACGCGTTTCGGTCAGGCTTCGCTGGGCATCATGGCGCTGGCTTCACTGCTGCTCGCCGCTCTCGCCGCGTTCTTTTCCCGCCGGCGCAAAGCCTGACCGTTTTGCTGGTTGCCGCACTCCTTGCCCCGGGCTGAACTTTCCCCGCATGTCCGACGTCTCCACCCCGCTCGAGCTCACCTTGGTGATGCCCTGCCTGAATGAAGCCCGCTCCCTCGCCGGCTGCATTCGCGAGGCGGCGGCTGCGATGGCGGAGGCGGAAATCTCCGGCGAGATCCTGATCGCCGACAATGGCAGCACGGACGGCTCGCAGGCCCTTGCGACGGCGCTGGGCGCGCGCGTCGTACCGGTGTTGGAAAAGGGCTACGGCAACGCTCTGCGCGGCGGCATCGCGGCCGCGCGGGGCCGTTACATCGTGATGGGCGATGCCGATGGCAGTTATGATTTTTCTCATCTGCCGCGCTTCGTCGAAAAACTCCGAGCCGGTTACGATCTGGTCATGGGCAACCGTTTCCTGGGCGGCGTCCAGCCCGGCGCCATGCCGTGGAAAAACCGCTACATTGGCAACCCGACGCTATCGTTCATCGGCCGGCTGTTTTTCGCGACCGAGCTCCGCGATTTTCACTGCGGGCTTCGCGGTTTCTCGGCCGAAGCCTATCGCCGCATGAACTTGCGCACGACCGGCATGGAGTTTGCCTCCGAGATGGTCATCAAGTCCGTCGTGCTCGGCCTAAAGGTCACCGAGGTGCCTACCACGCTACGGCCCGACACCCGTGACCGGCCGCCGCATCTCCGGCCCTGGCGCGACGGCTGGCGCCACCTGCGCTTCATGCTGCTCTTCAGCCCGCGCTGGCTGTTTTTCTATCCGGGATTGCTCCTCATGCTGGGCGGACTGGTGCTCGGCGGCGCTTTGCTGCCGGGGCCGATCCACCTCGGCCACATTAATCTCGACGTCCACACGCTGCTGTTCGCCGCCGGCTGCATCATGGTGGGTTTTCAGGCCGTGTCGTTCGCCGCACTCAGCAAATATTTCACCATCCGCGCCGGCTTGCGGCTGCCCGAGTCCCGCTTCTGGCTCGGCAAGGTCACGCTCGAGTCCGGCATCATCATTGGCGGCGGCCTGCTCCTCGGCGGCGCGCTGCTCTGGGGTGGCGCGCTCTGGTACTGGCGCGCGCAGGGTTTTGGTTCGCTCCAGCCGGCCTACACGCTGCGCTGGGTGATTCCGGGCACCCTGTGCCTCGCGCTCGGCTGCCAGATGATTCTGACGAGTTTTTTCCTCGGCGTGCTGCGGCTCGATACGCGCGGTGACCGGGTATGAACGAAAAGCCCCATCGGCCCGTCCACCCTTGGTTCTGGGCCGGGGTGTTGCTCACCCTGGTAAAGCTCTGGCTCGTCCGCGGCCAGGCGATCTACGCCATCGGCCCGGCGGATCATGACGACCGCCTGTTCCTGCAGCTCGCCGACCATCTCGTGCGGGGCGAATGGCTCGGGCCCTACAATCAGCTGACGCTCGCCAAGGGCCCGTTCTATTCCTGCTGGGTCGCGTTCGTTTACTTCCTGGGTCTGCCACTGTTTTTTGCGCAGCACCTGCTCTACGCGGCGGGCTGCGCGTTCTTTGTGCGGGCAGTCCGGCCCGCAATCGCATCGGGCGCCGCCCGTTTCGCGATCTACGCGCTGCTGCTGTGGAACCCGATGAGCTTCGACGCCTCGAGCATGGGACGCGTGCTACGGCAACATGTTTACGGTCCGTTGGCCTTAATGCTGTTTGCGGGGCTGATCGCGCTGTACCTGCGGCG
>JBDTJA010000355.1:0-10076 GCA_039936075.1 Opitutaceae bacterium
CCGAGCCGGTCTCCCATGCGCGCGTAGGTTTCCATGCACTGCGCACTCTGCTCCACGATATCGGCATCAAAGCGAATGCGGCCGGCCTGAAACAACGTGATCACACATGAACCGCCAAACGCGAACAGGCCCTTTTCATCGCCCTTCGCGACCGCCCGGCCGGTGATGAAGGACTGACGGATGGCGCCAACGTTGGTCGCACCCACCTCAATCACCGCCACCGTGCCGAACACCGGCGACTCCACCAGCGTGATCTCGCGCTTGTTTTCCACGAGGTAATGCACGTCCCGGCGCAGCGCGATGGGACTGACGGAGTAGAGCCAGCCATTGATCAAGCGCGATTGACCCGGAACGCCGCCCACGGGGAAATGAAACCGGTGGTAGTCCACCGGGCACAGCCGCGAGATCAGCATCGCCCCGCCGGCAAACTGCTCCGCCAGCGCCGCGTCGCCGAGCAGCTCCGCGAGCGTGAACTTCATCCCTTTCACATAAAATCCATTAGCCGCGTCCACCTCGGGAAACGCCAGATGGCGTCCGTCCGCTGGGAACACCGCCACCGCCTCGCCGGACGCGATCGGGCGCGCCTCGGGTTTCAGCGCCCGGTAGAAGAATTCGTTGAATGTCTTGTAGTCGAACGCCGACTTCACGAACTCATCCACGTCGATGTTGTACTGCGCGATGAAGGGGATGACGCGCAGTGCGCTCGCCCGCTTGTTCATTTTCCAGCCGTACCACTTGGAAAACCAGGCCCGGCGCGCCAGGAGCCAGACACTGAGCCGGCCTGGCGCCGTCTCATACGCCCAACGCAGCCATTTTTCCCCGTAAACCTGCTCGGTCGCGACGGTCTGCGTGTAGCGGTCGTAGTAGTGGATCGGCTCGGCGGACATGGGAGGAGTCCAGACAATGGGCGCGGCGTGCGCGGTCAACCCGCCGCGCGGTCCTGGGCATTTTTCTTCGTCTCCGCTTCGATTTGGGCCGCGCTCCGCCGGCGCAACGCCTCATAGATCGGGAGATTGCCGCAAGCCTCGGCCACGCCATAAGCCGCCAGGCAGCTCACGAGCAACGGCAGCATGAAGCCGTAGACTCCCGTCAGCTCGATCATCAGCACGATACCGGTCAGCGGCGCCCGTACGATGGCGGTGAAGAGCGCGCCCATTCCCAATACACAGAAGACCGCCGGCGTCAGTCCGGCCGAGGCTTCGAAGTGATGGACCCCGGCGCCAAACCACAACCCGCCGAGCGCCCCGAGCACGAGGAGCGGCGCAAAGATGCCACCGGCCGCTCCCGAACCATAGCTGGTCATCGTGAGGGAAAAACGCGCCAGCACATACAGGGGCAGCAGCGACACCAGCACCTTCCCCGCCAGCGCCGCCTGCACCAGTCCCCCGCCCGAACCCGCCAAGCCCGGCACCGTCCAGCCCACCAGCCCAACATACGCTCCCACGATCGCCCCGACGACGAAGGCCGGCCAGCGCATCAGCCGCTCCCGCAAGTCAATCGTGGCCAGCAGGCCGCGGTTGAACAACACCCCGAAGCCTCCCGCCAACACCCCGAGGAGCGCCGCCCAAGGCAGCGAGGAGATGCCCGGCGCCACCATGCCATTGATGTGGAAAACCGGCAGGTCCCCGATCAGGAGCCGGGCGATGATATCGCCGGATACCGACGCCAGAAACGCAGCCACAAACATCACCGGCGTGAACGCGCCGTGCAGCTCCTCGAGTACAAAAATGAGTCCCGACAACGGGGCGTTGAAGGCCGCAGCCAGGCCCGCGCCCGCGCCCGCACTCATAAGCGCCCGGCGTTCACCCTCGCCCACCTTCACCTTGAACCATTCCGAAACCATTTGCCCGACCCCGCTGCCCATCTGGATGGTGGGCCCTTCCCGGCCGAGGGCCATCCCCCCGCCGATGCTTGCGACGCCAGACAGGAATTTCACGGGCAACAACCTCCGCCACTCCGGCTCGACTTCCCGCCGCATGACGGCCTGCAGCCGGGGTATGCCGCTGCCCGACGCGTGAGGGGCGAACCGTCGTACCACCCACACGCCGAACCCGCCGCCCACGGCGCCGAGCAGGATTGCCACCGGCAGTCCGATCCACCCCGAGGTATGTTCCACGACCATGGAACGCAGATGCTCCACGGCATCCAATGAGAGGCGGAAGGCGGCGGAAAGTGCCCCGGCCAGAACCCCGACCAGCAGAGCTTTGAACACGATCTGGCGGCGTTTGACCTCTTCAGTGCCAAGGCCAAAGCTGGTGGTGGGTTGCATCCCTGATTGAGTGGCGCAGTGCAGTCCGTGACAAGTCGGCAGCTCGCCGATTTCTTCACGCGCTCAGACCTGCTGGAAACGCGATGACCACGTCCGGAGTTTCTGAGCCAGATTTCAGTTTACGCTGCCAGCTTTCGGCCAACTCGGTCGCCGGCGTGGACCACAGCGTCTGATGCAGCCGCGACATCGAGTCGGCGTCCAGCATGAGGGCCAGCTTGTCCTTGGGCGCCAGCGCCCCCGGGCCCTCGTGCAAAAGCGTTTCTCGCAACCCCGCGAATCTCACTTCGTTCACCGGCGCGGACGCGTCCTTCGATCGCAGTTGCGACACGTGAATCGCGTTGACGTACGGATCCGCCACCGCCGCCAACAGGCCCTCATCCGCGCCTGGTTCCGCGGTCGGCGCGAGGTTCTTTGCCGCCATGCGCTGATCGAGCCGGACAATTTCCTGCGGCGGATTGCTTTCCTCCGGCGTCCGCAAAAGCCCGGCCCGCTTCCAGATTAGCCCGGGGGCCAGCCGGCCGGTGAGATAGGACGTCAGAATCGAAAGGATGAAGCCCGCCAGGATGGGCGACATCCACAGCGCCAGCGTGGGATTGATCCACCACGCGAGCGTCAGCCACGCCAAACCCAGCACGGTGTGGCCGGCATGCGTCTGCAGGCATTCACGCCAGTCAGACTCGCCGGCGCGGCCGCGACGCTGCGTTTTCCAGCCGACACTCCGCCGGCAAAGCGTGAGGACGATGAACTTGCTGTGAAACAGCATTAGCACGGGCGCGAGCAACGTGAACAAAAGTGTTTCTAACAAAACTCCCGCGACCAGCCGGAACCAGCCGCCGAATGCCACCACCTCCGTCGGACGCGACCGCAGGTCCAGCAGCGCGATGACCTTGGGGACGAAGAGCAGGCCGACGGTCAGGCTGAACAAGAGCACGGTTTCCGTGCCGAAATGCCAGGCCATGTGATCCGCAAAACTTCCTTCCGGCAGCGGCGTGAGGCCGGTTTCCTTCAGTCGCCAGGCGATCACCGTCGAGAGCACCAGGAAGGCCAGCCAGAGCGGCGACGCCAGGTAGGAAAGAATCCCGAGTGAAAAATGCCACCGGTTAAGAATATGAAACCCCGGCGCCACCACCAGCCGCGCATGCTGCAGATTGCCCTGCAGCCAGCGGCGGTCCCGCTTCGCAAAATCAATCAAGTTCGCGGGGCATTCCTCGAAGCTGCCCTCCACGTCGGCCGCCAGCCAGACCTGCCAGCCCGCGCGGCGCATGAGCGCGGCCTCGACGTAGTCATGGCTCATGATGCGACCGCCGAACGGGCCGTCACCCGGCAGTTCGGGCAGCGAGCAATGCTTCATGAATGGGGCCACGCGGATGATGGCGTTGTGCCCCCAGTAATTGGCCTCGCTGAGTTGCCAGAAGTTGATGCCCGCCGTGAACACCGGGCCATACAGCCGGCTGGCGAACTGCTGCAGCCGCGCATAAATCGTCTCGCCGTTCACCAGGCGCGGCACCGCCTGGATCAACCCGACCCCGGGATTGCGCTCCATCATGCGGGCGAGGGCCACGATGGCCCCACCGCTCATGATGCTGTCGGCATCGAGCACCACCATGTACCGGTAGTGGCTCCCCCAGCGGCGGCAGAAATCCGCGATGTTGCCGGCCTTCTTGTTCGTGTTGCTGCGGCGCTTCCGGTAAAAAAGCCGACCGCTGGCCCCGAGTTCCCGCACCAGTCCCGCCCACGCCACTTCCTCGGCCACCCAGTTGTTTGGGTCGCTCGAGTCGCTGAGGATGAAAAAATCAAATTCGGGCAGCCGTCCGTCCGCCTCCAGCGATTCGTAGATCGCCCGGACGCCTTCCATCACGCGGCCGGCATCCTCGTTGCAGATTGGCATGACCACCGCCGTGCGCACCCGCACCGGGCCTGTGTCCTCCGCCCAGTTCACACTCGACGAAATCCGGAGTTCATCCCCGCCCTGCCGGCGCAGCATAAACCCCAGCATGGCCTGCAACGCGCCGAGCGCGAGGAGCCCGAAGAGCAGCGTGAACACCAGCAGGTGGACGAGTTTCCAGCCGTCGAAGCCGGTGCGCGAATGCAGATCGGCCATCAGCATCACCGCTGGAACCGTGATCAACAGCACCATGACGCCGACAAACAGCCGTCGGCGCCGGGCCACGGCCGGCTCGAGCTGGCCCGGATCAAAATTCAGCACCTGCATGGGCCTCGTCTGCTCAGCGTCCGGCTGCAAGCGTGGCGCCCGCCAGCGTCAACACCAACGCCAGACTCATCACCACCCGCACAAAGGGCCAGCGGTATGAAATCGAGACCTGCCATTTCGGCCGGGCCGTCACGTCAGCCGAGCCCGGCGCGAAGGAACGGCGCGGCGCCATGTTGCTAAATTTGATTTCCGGCGAACGACCCAAATCAGCCTCGCCCATGACCTGAAGCAACTCCGCCGGCACGGCACCCTCGCGCAGGAAATGTTCCGGCCAGCGCGACGGCACCTCGCCCATCGCCAGCGCCAGGCGGCCCCGATTGAGACGCTGAGCGTCGGTGGCTCCGGCGTCCGACATCAGCAGCGCAAACCACGAGGCCATGCCGGCCTCGACCGTTGCCATCGCCACCACCAGCGGATCCTCACCCGGTTGCTGGCGCGCACGCGCGATTCCGATGATATCCGAGGTGAGCCGGCTCAGTTGCGCGTGATTCGTCAGACGGTGCGCGCGCAGATAGCTTGCCACGCGTTCCGCGGCAGCAGCCCATGCGGAATCAATTTGAGCGAATCGGGAAAGGGCAGGTTCGGCGTTCATGACTTAAGATTTCCAAGCATAGACCCACGTTTCGCTGATTGGTTTTCCATCGGCGTGAAGTTGGCAGCGAAAATGAATGATCTGGCCCGGCTGGGTCGCTTCCACCTCAAGAGCCACCCGCCAACCGCCAATTTGTGGATATACGCTGACAGCTTTATGACGCACCCGCCCACCGTCACTGATCACGATTTCGGCCTCGAGAGCCGAGGCGGCCCGGCTGGCAAAACTTTCGTCCGTAAAATCAATCCAGAACAAACGCCCGTGCGCCACGCCGGGCAAATCGCCTTCGCGCGTGGCGGCGACCCGGGCCCGACCTTCGACCGCCGGTTCACCGAGCGACCAGACGATCCGATAGCTGAATTGCCAGACGCGGCCGACGACAGCCGAGGCGGCGGGTACCCAGAAAGCGACGATGTTGTCCCCGTATTCCGTACTTGTCGGCAATTGCACCAAGCGAATGGAGCCCTCGCCCCAATCACCTTCGGGTTCAATCCAGGCCGAAGGACGCTGTTCATAATGCGCCTCCAAATCCTCATAGTCCGCGATCCGACGGTCGCGCTGCATCAAGCCAAAACGCGTGAGATGCTGAACCGGCGTGCTGTCCACTTCCAACGCACTCGGATTCTGTAATGGCTGCCAGAGATGCCGGCCGCCGGCATCCTCGATTATCAGGCCGTCGGAATCGTGGACTTCCTGACGCAGCTGACCACCGGGCCGCGCGGAGTTTTCGCCATACCAGAACATGCTGGTGAGCGGAGCCACACCCGGCAGCGTCACGGCACGGCGGAAAATCAATTCGGTTCGCACCTCGACGACCGTGGCCTTGCCCGGACGCACGGTGAACTCATAGGCGCCCGTCACGCTTGGTCCCTTCAACAGGGCATAAATGATGAGCGAGGTGTCGCCTTCAGCCGGCTTGCCCACCCAAAAATCCGTGAAACGGGGAAATTCCTCCGCTTCGCCCGGCACCCCGCAGTTGAGCGCCACACCCCGGCTCGACAGACCGTAAATCTGCTGGGCGCCAATCGCCCGGAAATAACTGGTGCCCAAAAATGCGATCACCTCGTCGTAATAATCCGGCCGGTTGAGCGGCGCGTGCACCCGAAAGCCCGCATACCCCAGCGAGGACCGCAGCCAGCCCAGATTCTTCACCTGGCCATAACTGAAAAAATCCTGCATGAACGGGATCACCTGTTCATGCGTGGCGCTGAACTCGCGGATCGTGACCTTGTCGCGAAACAGCCCGCCGCGATGGAAAAATTGCAGTTGAAACGGCAGGCCCTCCTCCCGCCACAGGGCCTCGGACGGCTTGAACCGGATGTCGCGATATTGGTCGTAGGTCAGCGCAGCCAGGCTTTCCGGCAAGTCGTTCTCTGGCTTCGCGTAGGGTTGGGCGGCGTCCGCCTCCGCTTTGGCACGCACGAAATCAAAGGTCACGTTCGCCGGCTCAATCGCCGCCGCCACGCTTCCCACCGCCAACGCGCCCAATACGGCCAGTCGCACCAAAGCGCCGAACCGGGGTTTCACTTTACTCATGGAAGGCCGGTGTGACCACCCGCAGGTTTCGCAGTTCCGAAACCCGCAAGTTTTCCAGTCCAAAACCACCGAAATCGTTATCTCCGATGGCACTCAGGCGCGGGGAATGGATTTGACGGAATTTTTTGGGCTCATGCGGAACAACCTCGCAGTGCGGGAAATAGGGGTCGGATTTATTCAATAATTTGCCGGCATCTTCGCAGTTTTGGCCGGTTCGAAGCGAGGCTTAAGGAGAGACTCACGCAATGTCGTTGCCCTTTCGTGGGTTACGGCGTCATCAACAGCGCGTCGTCCTTCACCGTGAACTTCACTTCACGGCCCTCGGCGATTTCGCCACTGATCAACGCTCGCGCCAGCTTCGTCTCAATATTGCGTTGGAGGAAGCGCTTCAGGGGCCGGGCGCCAAACACCGGATCGTAACCCTTCTCCGCCGCCCACTCCTTCGCCTTCGTGTCGAGCACCACGGTCACACGGCGGTCGGCGAGACGTTTGTTCAGGTCGGCGAGCAGCAAGTCCACGATGCTGGTGATCTCCTCCAGCGTCAGCGGCTTGAACAGGATGGTCTCGTCAATGCGGTTCAGAAACTCCGGACGAAACGCCTTGCGCAACTCCGCCATCACGCTCTCGCGCACGCTTTCGGGAATGGTGTCGCCCGTGACGCCCTCCAGGAGGTAACGCGAGCCCAGGTTGGATGTCATGATGATGACCGTGTTTTTGAAATCGACGGTGCGACCCTGCGCATCCGTGATGCGACCGTCGTCGAGGACTTGCAGCAGGACGTTAAACACGTCCGGGTGCGCCTTCTCGATTTCGTCGAACAGGATCACGGCATAGGGCTTGCGTCGGACCGCCTCGGTGAGCTGGCCACCTTCGTCGTAGCCAACATAGCCCGGAGGCGCGCCGATCATCCGCGCCACGCTGTGCTTCTCCATGTATTCCGACATGTCGATGCGCACGAGGGCGGCCTCGGTGTCGAAAAGGGTTTCTGCGAGCGCCTTGGCCAGCTCGGTCTTGCCGACGCCGGTGGGACCGAGGAACAGGAAGCTGCCCACGGGGCGCCGCGGATCCTTGATGCCGCTGCGCGCTCGCAGGATGGCCTCGGTCACGAGCGTGACCGCCTCGTGCTGGCCAATGACCCGCTCGTGGAGCACTTCCTCAAGGCGCAGGAGCTTTTCCTTCTCGCCCTCGACGAGCCGGGTGACCGGCACGCCGCTCCATTTGGAAACCACTTCGGCGATCTCCTCCTCTGAAACCTCTTCCTTGAACAGCGTGGTGGTACCTCCGGCCTTCTCGAGTTTCTTGAGCTCGGCTTCCATTTGAGGCAGCTTGCCGTGCCGCAGCTCGGCGACCTTGTTAAGGTCGTAGGCGCGCTCAGCTTTTTCCATCTCGAGACGCGTCGCCTCGATGGACTCGCGCAGTTTACGGGTCTTGTCGACCGATGCCTTCTCCTTTTCCCAATGCAGCCGGATTCCCTTGGCCTTTTCCCGGGCCTCGGCCAGCTCCTTGCGCAGGGATTCGAGCCGCCGCTTGCTGGCGTCGTCTTTTTCCTTCGCGAGCGCGGTCTCCTCGATCTCGAGGCGAAGAACCTTGCGGGTGAGCTCATCGAGCTCCTGCGGCATCGAGTCCATCTCGGTGCGGATCATCGCGCAGGCTTCGTCGATCAGATCGATGGCCTTGTCCGGCAGAAACCGGTCGGAAATGTAGCGATTGGAAAGAATGACCGCACTCACGAGCGCGTTGTCCAGGATGCTCACGCCGTGATGGAGTTCAAAGCGTTCCTTCAAGCCGCGCAGGATCGAGATCGCGTCCTCCACGGTCGGCTGGTCCACGAGCACCGGCTGGAAACGCCGCTCGAGCGCGGCGTCCTTCTCGATGTGCTTGCGGTATTCGTCGAGCGTCGTCGCGCCGATGCAATGCAGTTCACCGCGCGCCAGCATGGGCTTGAGCAGGTTGCCCGCATCCATCGCGCCCTCGGACTTGCCGGCGCCGACAATGGTGTGCAGCTCGTCGATGAAGAGAATGATGCGGCCCTCGGCCTGCTTCACCTCGTTGAGCACGGCCTTCAGCCGCTCCTCGAATTCGCCGCGATATTTCGCGCCGGCGACCAGCGCGCCCATATCGAGCGAGAAGATGATTTTGTCCTTCAATCCCTCGGGCACGTCGCCGCGGAGGATGCGCTGGGCCAGACCCTCGACGATGGCGGTCTTGCCGACGCCCGGCTCACCGATGAGCACGGGATTGTTCTTCGTCTTGCGGGAAAGAATGCGAATCGTGCGGCGGATTTCCTCATCGCGGCCGATGACCGGATCCATTTTCCCCTTCCGCGCAAGCGCCACGAGGTCGATGCCGTATTTTTCGAGCGCAGCGTAGGTCGCCTCGGGATTATCGGTCGTCACGCGCTGGCTGCCGCGCATGTCCTTGAGTGCTTTCAGGAGCTTCGATCGATCGAGCCCGAAGCTTTTGAACAGCTGCTTCAGCGCGTCGGGCTTGCCGACTTCGAGCAGCGCGAGGAAGAGGTGCTCCACTGAGACATACTCGTCCTTGAGTGACTTCGCTTCGTCCTCGGCTTTGGTCAGCACCTCGTTCATCGCCGACGTAACGTAAACCTTGGAGGTGTCCACATTGCCCGACACCTTCGGCAGGCGCTCCAGCTCACGGTCCACCGCCAACTGCAACGCGGTCGGCGTGATGGCCATTTTCTCGAGCAGGCCCGGCACAATGCCGTTCTCCTGGCTGAGCAACGCCGACAGCAAATGCCACGTGTCCACCTCGTTATGCTGGAGGCGACGCGCGAGCGCCTGGGCGTCGGTGACGGCCTGGCGGGACATTTGGGTGAGTTTATTGGAGTCCATGGGTATGTCCCTTTCGCATAAGCCGCGCCAGCTGCACGCCATGTTTTAGCCCGGGGCGCCGGCTAACCCAGCCCAATTTTGCGCCATGGACGGTGCGTCTCGTCACAGTCACGCGCCAAGGTGGCCGGTTCCGCCTCTCCGTTGGGCAACGTCGGTCGGGCTTTACGCCCGATGTCCGAAACTCCGGAATGGGGCCCAACTCCCGACCCACGGTAAAACCCAACCAATCGGGTTTGTAACGCATTGTATTACAAATCCGATCCGGCCGTCGCCCCGTCGTTTGGCCACGAAAAATCACCAAGGGACGCCTGGGTTTCGGTGCTGCTCGCCCGTGCGCCGACTGTGTCAGCCGTAGCCTCGGCGACCACGGCTGGGCGCGATGGGGACGACGCCGCAGCCTGGAGCGCATTCAGCAAGGGCGTAGCCACGAGCGTGAGCGAGTGGAGGGAGCCGGCCACTCGCTCACGCTCGTAGCTACTTCCGGCCCTTCGGCTAGGACATCTTTGAATCTGCCCTCGCAGCACAGACCAAGATTGCGCCCCCGCCGTCCCGCCACTCAACCTCCCGCCATGCGTTCCGCCCTCGTTTTCCTGCTGCTGGCCGCCTCCGCCACCC
>JBDTJA010000356.1:0-2174 GCA_039936075.1 Opitutaceae bacterium
CTCCATGTTTGCCGGACTCACCGATCGTTCCTGGTTATGGCTCGCCGCGGAGTGCTACGTCGTGGCCCTGCTGCTGGGCACGTTGTCCCTCGTGCGCGGCCGCCGCCTGTCGGGCGTCTGGATCAACCTCATTATCGCGGTCGGCTATCTATTTCAGGTCACCGGGCTCTGGCTGCGTGGCCGGGCCGTGGGCGGCTGCCCGCTTGGCAATGCCTTCGAGATTTACCAATTCACCGCGTGGTCCGCGATCACGCTTTATCTGGTCGTGGGTGGCACCTTCCGCCTCAGCCTGCTCGGCTACTTTACCTCGTGCCTCGCCGCAGTGCTCACGCTCGTCTCGCTTTCCATCCCCAACTGGGATTCCGCCCGCCGCGAACACATCTTTGGCGGCAATCCCTGGATCGAACTCCACGCCGCGCTCGCGCTGTTCAGCTACGGGGTGTTCGCGCTGCTCGCGGTGACGTCCCTGATGTTCCTGCTCCGCAATTACTCGCTGAAACGGAAGCACCCCGGCGGCGGCTTCACTTTCCTGCCGTCGATCCTCGACCTCGATCACATGAGCCGACGGCTGCTGTTGATCGGCACGGCGCTCCTGACCATTTCCCTCGCGGTCGGCTCGGCCTACTGGGTGCATGACCTCGATAGCGTAAATCCGACCAAACTGCTCCTGACGGTCGCGGTTTGGCTGGCCTACGCGATCACCCTCAGTCTGCGGCTCCGGAGCCTCCTGCTCGCTCGTCGTTTCGCGTGGGCCGGGATCATCCTGTTCGCCTTTGCGCTCCTCTCGCTTTGGCCGGTGGACGCCAGCCGCCACGCTGCCCCCCCGCCCGCCCGCGCGGCGCCCCGATGAGCACGGAGCAATTTTTCGTCCTCGGGGCCACCCATCACACCGCACCGCTCGCCGTGCGCGAACGGCTGTCGCTCAACGCTGGGGCGACCGACGCGCTGCGCACCGAACTCACCAAGATCGCCGACCTGCACGAATTCATCGTCCTCAGCACGTGCAACCGCGTGGAATTTTACGGCGTCGGCCATGGTGCGTCGGCCGCGTCCGCGGTGCAGGCCTGTTTCTGCGCCCGCCAGCAGTTCGCGGCCGCCGAATTTGAGCAGTTCCGGTTGAGCCTGTCCGGCGTGGACGCAGTGAAACACCTGCTCGGGGTCACCGCTGGATTGGATTCCCAGATGCTGGGTGAAACCGAGATCTTCGGCCAGGTGAAGGAAGCCTATGGCGCGGCCCAAGCGCGTGGCCATACCGGCCCCGTGCTCAATCGCATTTTTCAAAAAGCCTTTCAGGCCGCCAAGCATGTGCGGACCAACACCGCCATTACCGAGGGCCAGATCAGCGTGGCCAATGTCGCGGTCCAACTTGCGCAAAACATCTTCGGCGACCTCACTTCCACGCGCACGCTGCTGCTGGGCGCCGGCGAAATCGGTGAAAAAACCGCCCGTGCCTTCCAGAGCCGCGGGGCCGGTTCACTCACGGTGTCCAGCCGGCGGCTCGTCGGCGCGATGGAACTCGCCAACGAACTGGGTGCATTCGCCCTGCCTTTCTGGCTGATGCCCGTGAAACTCGCCGAATTCGACATCGTCGTCTGCGCCACTTCCGCCCCCGACATCGTCGTGTCCCTCGCTGCGGCGCAGGCCGCCATGCGCCAGCGCCCCGCGCGGCCGCTGTTTTTCATCGATCTCGCGCTGCCCCGCGACGTGGACGCCGCCGCCGCGAAACTACAAAACGTGTTTCTCTACAACCTCGACGACCTCGCGAAGATCGCCGACGAGAACCGCTCCGCCCGCGAGGCCGAGATCGGCAAGTGCCGCGAGCTGCTCGCCACGCGCACCACCGCGCTGTGGGCGCAAATCGAACCGCGCCTGCAGGCAACGTCGGCCGATCCCGACGCGCTCGGTCACCGAAGCGAGCCCGCCTGAGGTCTTTTGTAGGGCGGGGTCGCCGAACCCCGCCGGTTTGAAATCCGCGCGAATCCTCAGGATGAGCCCGTTCGTCCGGGACCTCCTCATCCGGACGATTCGCCTCCCTCGAACCAACGAAAGGCGGGGTTCGGCGACCCCGCCCTACATTTACAAATGCCGCGCTAGCCAGTCCGCCGCCGTGCCACTCGCCGGCTGGCTCAGCAGCGCGCGCAACCGGGCCGCCTGCTCCGCGGTCCGCGTGCGCC
>JBDTJA010000357.1:0-12710 GCA_039936075.1 Opitutaceae bacterium
GCGACGTGGAACGCCCAGCCCACGCCTTTCGTATGGACCGCCAGCGTGGAACGTATCCTCGAGAAAATCGCCCGCGCTCGCCAGCGGCTCGAGCAAATCGAGCCGAGATGCACCCAAGCCAAACGCCGAACCAAAGCCGCCCGACGACGGCAGCGCTCTTGATCCTTGCCCATATTCCAACCTCCACGCTTATGGGCACTTATTTACGGGACACTACACTAGGCAGCTGTTTGAAACCTCCGAATTCGACGAGTGTCATCCTGAGCCTCGCGAAGGATCCAGTAAGTCCGCAGGGGCTTCGGCGGTATCCAACTGGATTCGTCACTCCGTTCAGAACGACAATCGGGGTTTGACGACACGCCCGGGACTTTGCCGCGCTCAGAATGACCAACGCGGATTAGGCGTCTCGCCCTCTTCGGAAATCCGAACCTTCGCGTTGCTTTGCGCCCTTCGCGGTTAAAATTCTCCGGCTCAATGCCCGTTCTTGCCGTGTTTCGCGCGGAAGCGGGCGAGTTCAGGGTAGGCCTTGGTCGGATCGCCGTAAATATTGCCGGCCCGATCCTCTCCGCGGGCGAGGTAAATGTTGTGATACTTGCCCACCAACTCCTGGTTCAGGCGTACTCCCGTGCTGATGTAGCGCATGGTGTAGCCGCAGCGGCGGATGGCGCTGGTGTTGGGGGCGCTGCCGTGGATGATGCGGCCGTCATGCAGGCTGCACTGGCCGGCCTCGAGCTCGATCGCGACGGCTTTGCCGGGGTCGCGCTGTGCCGCCTTAATCTCGTCGTTGAACACGGCGACGCCCGGCGTGAGGTCGTCGTAATCAGAATAACCCTGCTTGCCGGTATTGTGAGTGCGCGGGATGACGTTCATGCACCCGTTGAGCTTCGTGGAGGGATCAATGGCCAGCCAGACCGTGGCGACTTCCATTGGCGTGATCATCGTCTTCCAATAGTGTGAGTCCTCGTGCCATGGCACGCGCTGGCCGTTGCCGCGGGGCTTGCAGATGAAATGGCTGGAGAACAGGGCGATGTCCGGGCCGAGAATGGGTTCCACCAAGTCCAGCACCTCGTCGGCGAGGAGCCATTTGAACAACTCGGGATGCTGGAAGTGTGGCACGTCCATCGACTCCGGTCGCACGCCCGCGTCGAGGCCATTGAGGATATCCTCGAAGGTGGTCTTCAGGCCATCAAACTTGGCCGGAGGAAAGAGCTGCTCCCGGAAGATGTGATACCCTTCCAGACGGTAGCGGGCAACCTCCGCGGTGGTGAGGCGGTAGTGCGTGGTGGGGGTGGACGTGGGGGCAACCATGTTTGTGTTATATCATCCTTTAACGGGGAAATCTTGCCATAAAAGCGCACTTTCTGGTGTTGTATTGCTCCTATGCCGCCGCCCTGCCTGCACTTCAAACTGGCTGAGTTTGTCCGGAGCGGGGAATCGTATCACTTCGCGCAGACCGAACTCACGGCCGGCAACGCGGCGCGGTATCATGATCATGATTTCCACGAGCTCTTCTGGGTGACGCGTGGCCGCGGCGAACATCTGTTGAATGGCCGGACCGAGCCACTGCAGGCCGGCCGTTTGTTTCTGATTCGGCCGAAAGACCGGCATCATGTGACGGGATCGGATGCGGCGCCGTTGCGGATTCTCAATCTCGCGTTTCCGAGCCGGCACTGGAAAGAGGTGCGCCGGCGTTATTTTCTGCGCGATCCGGATGTCTACCTGCGATCGCCGGAGGATCGAGGCTGGGCTCTCGGGCCACGCGCGCAAGCGGCGCTGGAACATTGGGCGACGCGCCTGGCGAGCGCGGGTCGGACGCGCGTGGTATTGGATGGATTTTTGATGGAGCTGCCGAATTTTCTGCAGGAGACCGCCCGGGGCCCGAAGCCCGTGCCGGAGTGGCTCGAGGAGGCGCGGCGCGCCGTGGTGGGACCGCAACAATTTGCGGGAGGCACCGTGGCGTTGGCGAAGCTGGCGGGCCGCAGTCCATCGCACGTGGCGCGGGAGGCGGTTCGCTGGTATGGGCAGACTCCGACGGAACTCGTGAACGCGGCCCGGATGGAATTTAGCGCGCGACAGCTAAGCGAGACGTCACAGCCCATCGTGGAAATCGCACTGGATTGCGGGCTGAACAACCTCTCACATTTCTACGCGCTCTTTCGGAAGCGTTTCGGGGTGAGTCCGCGCCGCTACCGGTTGCAGGCGCACCCGACGGTGCGGGGCTGAGCTCGATTAACCGCGAAGGACGCGAAGAAGCGCGAAGCGGATTTGAGGGTAGGGCGAGTCGCCGCCGACGAATCGCGGTTGGGTTCGGTCGGGCCTTCAAGCGGCTTATTCGGGGAATTCGCCCTACCGTCCGATCCTCAGTTCTGATCTTCGCGTCCCTTCGCGTGCTTTGCGGTCAAAGATTCACCCTCAGAACTTCAGGTGCTTCACCGTCAGGCCCTTGTTGATCAGTTGCTTCAGGGCATCGATGCCGATGTGGAGGTGGTCGTTGACGTAGGTTCCGTCCACTTGCTCGTCGCTTTTGGCGGTCTTCACGCCCTCGGGCGTCATCGGCTGGTCGGACACGAGGAGGAGCGCGCCCGTGGGGATTTCATTATAGAAACCCGTCATGAAAATTGTCGCGGTCTCCATGTCGATGGCGTGGACCCGGATCTTCTTGAGGTATTTCTTGAACTCCTCGTCGTGCTCCCAGACCCGACGGTTGGTCGTGTAAACCGTGCCGGTCCAGTAATCGCGCGAATGGTCGCGGATGGTGGTCGAGATGGCCTTCTGCAGGGCGAACGCGGGCAGGGCGGGCACCTCGGGCGGAAAATAGTCGCTGCTGGTGCCCTCTCCGCGGATGGCGGCGATCGGGAGAATGAAGTCGCCGAGCTCAGCGCGGTGTTTGAGGCCGCCGCATTTGCCGAGGAACAGCACGGCTTTCGGATGCGTGGCGCTGAGCAGATCCATCACCGTCGCGGCGAGCGAACTGCCCATGCCGAAATTGATTATCGTGATATCGCCGGCGGTGGCGCTGGACATCGGCTTGTCCTTGCCGAGCACCGGCACGCGATGCCATTGCGCGAAGAGGTTCACATAGCGCTGAAAATTGACCAGCAGGATGTACTCGCCGAAATCCTTCAACGGCACGCCGGTGTAGCGGGGCAGCCAGTTTTCAACAATTTCGCGGCGGGATTTCATGTCCCCAGCTTGCACATGAGCAGAGCGGAGATCACGGAGAATCTTGCGGACTCAACCCCGCGATTCGGACAAATATCCTTCCGCGGATGTCGCGGATAAACGCGGATGAAGAGGCAAATATCCGCGGCCGGCGCGGGATGATTTTGTGGATCGGGCTTTGGGCCCCCCCATCTTCAAGGCTGCAGTCTCGGTTCAAGAGCCCGAATAGTATTAGGGCGCGTGTCTTCAAACTTGGTTTGTCATTCTGAACGAAGTGAGGAATCCTGTTGGATTCCGCCGAAGTCCCTGAGGAGTCTCACTGGATCCTTCGCGACGCTCAGGATGACAACCGCTGAAACCCGGGTTTGAAAACACTCCTCAGCTCCCCGCCAGCGCGTTGGCGGTGTTCAGGTGCTCGACCCCGGTGTATTTCTGCGACTGCTCGTCCGCGTGGTAGCTGGAGCGCACGAGGGCGCCGCTCTCGACCACTCCGAGGCCGATCGAAAGTCCGAATTCCTTCCAGCGAACAAATTCCGCCGGCTCCACCCACCGCGCGATCGGCAGGTGCTGCGGCGTGGGCTGGAGATACTGGCCGATGGTGAGGATGTCGGTCTGGTCCGCAGCGATGTCACGGATCGTCTGCTCGACCTCGGCCTGTTCCTCACCGAGCCCGAGCATGATGCCGGTCTTGGTCACGAACCCGCGGCCCTTGGCGTGGCGGAGGACTGAGCGGGAGCGGTCGTAGCGGGCCTGGACGCGGACGGGTTTTTGCAGGCGTTCCACCGTCTCGAGATTGTGGTTGTAGATGTCGGGTTTGGCGTCGAGCACGGTGTCCACGTGCTCCATCTGGCCCTTGAAGTCCGGCACGAGCACCTCGATCGCGGTGTGGGGATTGCGGTGGCGGATGGCGCGAATGGTCGCGGCCCAGACGCCGGCGCCGCCGTCCTTTAATTCGTCGCGGGCGACGCTGGTAATGACACAGTGCTTGAGATTCATCTTGGCCACGGCATCGGCGACGCGGGCGGGTTCGCCGAGGTCGAGCTCCGTCGGACGACCGGTCTGAATCGCGCAGAAGTTGCACGAACGCGTGCAGATATTGCCGAGAATCATCACGGTGGCGGTGCCGCGCGACCAGCATTCGCCAAGATTGGGGCACTGCGCACTCTGGCAAACGGTGTGGAGCTTGTTCTCGTCCACCAGCCGCCGGGTGGCCTGGTAACCGGGGCCGGCCGGGAGTTTGGCCCGGAGCCAGGAGGGTTTGCGCGTGGTGTCCATCAGGATAATCGGGAACCATAAACACGGAATGTCCAGTTGGGCACGTTTTTTTAGCGTGTCTTTTGGGACGACGCGCAGCCTAATTCGATTCTCATGAAAATACCCGCTGGCCTTTTTTCACCCCGATCCCTGATTAAATTGGTGTTGCTGCTCGTCCTGCTGCCGGCTGTGGCTTCCGCGGCGGAAATCCAGGCTTGGCTGATGTTAAATTCTTTCGGCCCCGAATCGCTCATGTCCACGGACGTGTTGGAAAAGAACAACCTCGTCCGGGCCGGCTGGAAGGTGACGGGCACGGGGATGTTGCAGACCGAAGGTGACGCGAACTCCGGCCAGCTTTTTCGGATGGTGAAGACCGATTCCAAAGGAGTGTTGCGGATGCTGGCCGTCACGAAAGCCGAGGCTGAGATCCAGGTTAAGGCGGGTTACGTGATCGAAGGTGCGCTGGGGTATGTGGCGACGCAGACCGGCCCGGGGCACATCGCGGTCTATCGTTTCATGAAGGCGGACAAACTTCTGTGGCTGATTGGCTCGGCCGACCAAACTTGGGCCGTCAAGAACGGCTGGACGCGCGAGAAGGCGGTTTTCTGGCTCTGGCCCGACAACGATCGCTGAACCAATCCTCAGCCCCGGCGATTCGACGGGGCGGTGAAGGATCCCGCCCGCAGAAATTCCGGCCAGAGCTGCCAGAATTCGCGCGCGAGCACGGTTTTCACCTCGGCGGGATCCAGCGGGCGGCCCAGCTCGGCCTGCAGTGACGTGACCGTGCCGTCCGCGGCGCTGATGCCGCAGGGAATGATGCCTTGGAAGTGATTGAGGTCGGGCGAAACGTTGAGCGCGAAGCCGTGATAGGCCACCCAGCGGCGCACGGCGACGCCGATGGCGGCGACCTTGCGCGGACCGAGCCAGATGCCGGTCTTCCCCTGGCGGCGCGTGGCGGCTAGGCCCAAGGAGCCCACGCCGTTGATCAACACCTGTTCGAGGAAACGCAGATAGGCATGCAGGTCGTGACGCCCGGCCAGCGACACGATCGGATAACCCACGATCTGGCCGGGCCCGTGGTAAGTGATGTCGCCGCCGCGATTGGTTTTTACGACCTCGACGCCTTGCTGCGCGAGCTGGACGTCGCTCCACACGAGATTCTGGGTGGACTCGGGGCGCAGTCCCATGGTGAACACGGGATCATGTTCTGTGAAAACCAGCGTATCGCCGACTTCGCCTGCGATGTGCCGCGCGACGAGTTCGTCCTGCATCCGCCGCGCGGTCTCGTAGCGCGTGCGGCCCCAATCGAGGGTCGCGCAAGCGGGCAGGGTGACGGGGGCAGGCATCGGCGGTAACGTCGCGCAGCACGGGCGGCAGCGCAAGTTTTTGGGCAAGGCCGCGCATTCAGGCTCAGAGCAGGCGACGAGCTTGCTCGCGCTTTCCGCCGAGGGACCGCTAGCGGAAGGACGGTCCAGGCGCCCATGCAGCTCGCAGCGAGGTTGATCGATCATCGGATGTGAGCTTGCGCGCTTCGCCCCGGTGCGGCTGTTTGGCGGTGCCTTTCCCTGGCTTCCCCATGACGCCTCAAATGATGCAAAATCCCCTCGGGCAGCTGCCGTTCCAAACGGGCGCAGTCACCCGCATGATCAACGCCGAGAATCCGACCGGCGAAAAAGGCGGCGCCGCCAAATGGGATCCGAACCCGGAGGATCCGTTTCTCGCGCACAGCGGCGCGGCGCAGCACCTCGGCCGTGGCTGGAAAGTGCGGCCGTTCATCAGTCTCAAGGCCGGTGAAACGACCACGCTCGCCGACATCAAGGGCCCGGGTTGCATCAATCAGTTCTGGATCACGGCGAGCGCCGAGGAATTCCGCACCCTCGTGCTGCGGATGTACTGGGACAACGAGAAGACGCCGTCCGTCGAGGCGCCGATGGGTGATTTCTTCGCGATGGGTTTCGACACCCAGCCGCACCAGGTCACGTCGATGCCGGTCGTGGTGGCGCCGCACCGCGGCTGCGGCTGTTACTGGCAGATGCCGTTCCGCAAGCACGCCCGCATCACCCTGACGAACGATGACAAGAAGGACGTGCGCATCGTCGCGTTCAAGGTGCTCTACAAGCTGCACGCGATTCCGGCTGGCGCCGCGTATTTCCACGCCCAATGGCGCCGCAGTCTCACGACGCGGGAAAATCCCGAGCACACGATTCTCGACGGCATCAAGGGCAAGGGACTCTACGTCGGCACGTATCTCGCGTGGACGGCGCTTTCGCGCGGCTGGTGGGGCGAGGGCGAGGTGAAGTTCTACCTCGATGGGGACAAGGAATTTCCGACGATCTGCGACAACGGCACCGAGGATTATTTCGGCGGCGCGTGGGGCTTTTTCCGGCACCCGCAGAAGGATCAGGTCGAGCAGGCGTTCAACGCGCCGTTTGTCGGCATGCCGCTTGCGCACACCGGCAACGCGGATGGCCCGCGCTATTTCAGCCTCTACCGCTGGCACATCTTCGACAGCATTGGTTTTGCGAAGGATCTCAAGGTGACGGTGCAGACGCTGGGGTGGTGGCCAGGGCACATTTACCAACCCCTGACGGAGGACGTGGCCTCGACGGCCTTCTGGTACCAGAACGAGCCGCATGTCACGTTCCCGAAGTTCCCGACCCTGAACGAGCGCTGGCAGCGGTGAGCGAACCAGTTACTGACCAACGTAGCCACGAGCGTGAGCGAGTGGTTCAGCAGCCATTCGCTCACGCTCTTTGCTACCTGGTAAATAAGCGATGAATCCTGCCAATCCCGACTTTCAGTGCTACCACGATGCGGTCGAGCGGCAGCGGACGCATCAGGAAGACTGGCTGAAGGTCGGCTACGCGCCACTCGGCTTTTACCTGAAGGATTTCTGTCTGCACGAGGTCGCCGGCACCTGGCACCTCTACCACATCGCGGGCACCCCGGGAGTCAGCTGTGGCCTGCCGGGCAACGAACTCTGGTTCGGTCACGCCACGACCAAGGATTTTGTAACCTGGGAGACGCACGAGCCGTGCTTTTTCATCAACCCGGCTGGCTGGGATCACGGACACGTGTTTGCGCCCTATGTGGTCTCGCACGGCGGCCGACACTGGATGTTTTACACCGGTGTTGCCACCGACAACACGCAGCGCATCGGTCTGGCGACGTCCATGGATTTGTTTCACTGGGCGCGCGTGGGAGACGGGCCTGTGATCCGGCCGGAGGAATATGGCTGGGCGTTCTGCCCGACTACAGGTGGAGCGGCGTGCCGTGACCCGCATGTGATCGCGCACGAGGGTGGGTGGCAGATGTATTACACGGCGGTGACCAAGGATGGCCGCGGCTGCATCGCGCGAGCCTCATCGACCGACCTGAGGACATGGAAGGATGAAGGCATCGCGTACATTTTTTCCGGCTGGAACCAGTGTGAGTCGTGCAACGTACAGCAACGTGACGACGGCCGCTGGTTGCTGTTCTTTGGCGGACACCACGCGTGGAGCTATGTCGAATCGGACAACCCGCTGCACTGGCCGGACGCAGCGCCGCGGGCGTTACGCGCGGACATCACCGGGATGGAAGTCATCGCCCGCCGCGGCAGTCGATGGCTCGTGGCCTATTTCGGCCTGACTTACTATCGCCTGCTGCTTGGCGTGCTCGACTGGTCGGCCCCCGAGCCGACGATCACGCAAGTCCAGGAGCGGGCCACTTTGAAAGAATTTGGCGCGCCGGGTCCGGTAAGGTAGTGGCAAGGCATGGCTCACTCCTTTCCCGGGCTCGATGGCCTTGGTTCAGGTGGCAGGGTGCACCCATCGCCCATGAATCCTCCCAACTTAACAATGGGCTGGAGCTTGTGAAACGCTCGACCCTGTTAACCCATCGGCTGATTGGGCTTGGCCGGAATTGATTCCTAGCCGCATTCACGCGGCAAGGCAACATTGCGGGAAGTCCTAAATTTTGGACGCCGGGAAGGATTGTATTGCTGGGAAGGGCTGGGTCCGTGCTTTGCACGTGTGATGGCTTCCCCTCCCATTCTTTTTCTCAACGGCACATCGAGTTCCGGCAAGACCACCACGGCGCGGGCGTTTCAAAGGCTGTGGCCTGAGCCTGTGCTCTACGCCTCGAACGATGCGTTCATCTTCATGGCGCCCGAGCAGGCGCTGAAGGACGACCATGTGCGACCCAAGGTCCTGCTCCCTTTGCTCTCCGCCTTTCATCGGGCCTTGCCCATCATCGCGGCTACCGGCTTGCCGGTGATCATTGACCATGTGCTGGAAACGGAGGAATGGGTGCGGGAATGCGTGGAAGGCCTGGCACGCTATGAGGTGCTCTGGATCGGCGTGAAGTGCCCGCTGGACGAACTGGAGCGTCGGGAAAAAGCGCGAGGCGACCGGCAGATCGGTATTGCCCGCTGGCAATACGAACGCGTGCATCGTTTTGGCGCCTATGATTTCGAACTCGATACCCACGCGAACTCGCCCGAACAGTGCGCCGCGCTGCTCAAGGAGCTGCTGCGCTCGGGTCATAAAGGAGAGGCGTTTGAACGCCTGCGCAAAGGGTTCGCGGCAGGATAGGCCTCGGGCGCATGCGCAGGCTGTGACGGCAACGCCAACGACCATATCACGTCGGCTTTGACCGTTCGTTGGGCGAGATCAGGTAACGGAATTTTTCCGTCGCGCGCTGGTTCAGCTCCACATCGTTGCTGCGGCTGAGCAATTCATGGAAGCTGAACGTGTACTTGAAGGTGTGGCCTTCGTCCCATTCGCAGCGGGTGAAATCCTGCAGCCAATACTCCGGTTCCGTCGGCAGCAGCGCACTGCGGGTGGCGGGGGTATAGAAACTCCGGGGTGACGACTGATGCGGCTGGCTGTCCTTCAAAAGCAGGAAACGGCACTCCAGGGAGTAGAATCCCCGGTTGGCCAGGTGCTGAAATCCAAACTGCTGCAGCGTCAGCAACGCCTGAGCTTGCGTCAGAAGATGGCCAATATGCGACTTGCTCCCCATCTGCGTGTAGACGTGTTCGAACTTCGGCAACTCGGTGAGAATGATTCCGGCCAGAGCGGGGGCGGACAAATTGTCGGTGAAGATTGTCCGCTGCGGGATGGAAAATTTCCGGGGATCGTGGCCCTTGCCGATCCTGAGCCAGTAGTGCGCCGGGCCATCATCGAAAGTGCGAATGACGGCGGCGATGGCGCGGACGGCCTGTTCGTTTCGAAAACCCGGCAGATCCTTCAGAGCCCGCAGGGCATAGGCACTGAAGATGCAGTTGTGGCCCAGTTCCGAAAACTGATCGACGCTGGTCTCCAAGGCAGCCGTGATGGGCTCAAACGGATCCGCCAGGGTGCGGCCCGCCGGGTAGGACTCAAAGAGCTCGCGCTTGGCCTGGATGAGTAACTGCAGTTGGGTTTCCAGATTCCTTTCGGTCTCAGTCGCAAGGCGGTTATTGGCCGCATAATAGAACCCGGCCAGTACGGCGGCGGGGAAATGCGCGTCCCACGGGGACTGCTGGCAGCGGGCGAGGCCGGTCAGGCCCTGCGCCAGATAGTGTTCGCTGATCATACGTACCAGCACGCGGCCGCACCGACGAGGGCCGTGAGACCGAGAACGATCGAGATTTCGCGCCGGAGTTGGGGTGAGCCGAGACTGATGGCGAAGCCGGCTTTGATGAGGGAGCTGGACACCGCGGCGATGAGGATGGCCTGGGTGGCGAGGGGCAGCGAGATGGCGCCACTGCTGCGGCTGCCCGTCACGGAGAGCGAGATGGCGTCCATGTCGGTCAGCCCGGAGAAGAAGCTCAACGGGAGCAGGCTGGAGTTGAGCAGATTCATGCTCGAGAGCGCTTTCACGATGAAGCCAATCACCGTGTAGAGCAGGGCAAACTTGATGGCGGTTTTCAGACTGAGCGGATTGCTGATCTGGAGCGCGGCGACCGAGCCTTTGCCGGGTAGGCGTTTGAACCACAACCACGCTCCGTAGATCACCCCGGGCAGCGCCATGAGGGCGAGCGGGACGACAAGGTTGAGGGCGAGTTCGAGATTGAGGACGCCGACCGTGATGATGACCCGGGCGAGCATCACACTGCAGGCAATCACGACGGCCAGGGTGTAATGCTCCGAGAGCGTGGGATCGGTTTTGCTGCGGCGGCTGAACGCCAGGGTGGTGGCCGTGCTGGAGGCGAGCCCGCCGAAAAGGCTGGTCACGATCAGTCCCGCACGGGTCCCGAGCGCCCGCATGGCAATGTAGCCGAGAAACCCCAGTCCCGAGATGAGCACGACGAGCAGCCAGGTGCGGTAGGGATTAAAGGCGGCGTAGGGTCCGAAATTTTGGTTCGGCACGATGGGCAGGATCACGCCCGTGATGGCCACGAATTGCAGTGTGGCCCAGATGTCAGCCGCGGTGAACCGGCGGGTCCAGGCATGGAGGTGTTGCTTCAGGCCCAGCAGTACCGCCGTCGTGGCGGCGACGAGGATCGCGGCTTGGTAGTTGTGCCAGTAAACCAGCGCGCCGACCAAAACGGTTAACAAGACCGAGGCAAACGTGGTGCCACCAGGCCGATTGGAAGGGGGCATCTTGGCCATCGCCACGATTTGGTGGACGCCGACGAGGGCGAAGGTTGCGGTTAACAACGCCGGTGCGGCGGTGTCCCCCAAATAGGCCCCCAAGCAGCCGAGGATGGCCCACAGCGAATACGTGCGCACGCCGCCCAGATCCACGCTGCCCTCGGGCGCGGTCTGGTCGCTCCATTGCCGGATCAGGCCCACGAGGGCACCGAGGCAGAGACTGACGATGATCGAGACGAGCAGGGTGGTCACGATGGGGGACACGATGCGACGTGGCACACCGGTCGCAAGTGATTCTGCGGCAGGCCAGAAGTCCCGCTTTCCGACGTGGCACGGGTCTCCCGACCCGTGAATTTAGAGTTGGCGCAGCAGAGATCTCGGCGCTTGCAACGCGCTTTTCACTGATGGAGTCCTCCATCACGGGTCGGGAGACCCGTGCCACACCCGGACCGCTACAAAATCCATTTGCGCCGCGCTGCAGCGCGTGGCTATTTTCTCGGGTTCCATGAGCGACACCCACTCCGATATTTCCCACGACCAGCACGCAGTCCGGCGCCAGAAACTCGCTGAGATGCGCGCGGCGGGGGTTGATCCGTTTCGCGCCAACTTCACGCCTTCGCATTTTTCGGGTGATGCGATCAAAGCTTACGTCGAGGGCCAGGATAACGCCGTCACGGTCGCCGTGGCCGGCCGGCTCGTGACGATGCGCGACATGGGCAAGAGCCAGTTCGTCAAGATTCTCGACCAGCAGGGGCAGGTCCAGTTGTACGTGAAGAAGGATGTCATTGGCGACGACGCCTATGTCGCGTTCAAGAAACTCGACCTCGGCGACATTATCGGTGCCAAGGGCACGTTGTTCAAAACCAAGACCGGTGAGATCACGGTCCGGATTGATTCCTGCACGCTGGTCAGCAAGGCGCTGCGACCGCTGCCCGAGAAGTGGCACGGCCTGAGCGACCCGGAGCAGGTTTACCGTCAGCGTTACCTCGACCTCATCGTCAACGAGGAGTCGCGGAAGCGCCTGATGCTGCGTTCGCGCGTCGTCTCTCACATCCGCCGGTTCCTCGAGGCCCGACAGTTTATCGAGGCGGAGACGCCCATTCTGGAAAATACCGCGGGCGGCGCGGCGGCGCGGCCGTTCGTGACGCATCATAACGCACTCAACGCGGATTTTTTCCTGCGCATCGCGACGGAGCTCCGCCTCAAGCGCCTGCTCGTGGGCGGTTATGACCGTGTGTTCGAGATCGGCCGGATTTTCCGCAACGAGGGCGTTTCGCGGAAGCACAACCCGGAGTTCACGATGCTCGAGGTTTACCAAGCCTACAGTGACTACCGCGGCATGATGACGCTCATCAAGGACCTGCTCACGACGCTCTGCACGGAGGTGCTGGGCACCAGCGAGATCAAGCACGCCGCGAGCGGTCAGGTGATCAATTTCGCCGGAGAATGGCGGGAAGCGAAGTACAAGGATCTGATCCGCACCGAGACGGGAGATCCCGCGTGGTTCGAGCGCTCGAAGGCCGAAAAGACCGCGGCGGCTGAAAAACTCGGCCTGTCGATTCATCCCGCATGGGAAGAGTTCGAGATCACCAACGAGATTTTCTCCAAGAAGATCGAGCCGACCCTGATCCAGCCGACGTTCGTGACGCACTTGCCGAAGGAACTTTGCCCGCTGGCGAAGCTCACGCCGGACGACCCGACGACGCTGGACGTGTTCGAGTTGTGCATCGGTGG
>JBDTJA010000358.1:0-3943 GCA_039936075.1 Opitutaceae bacterium
AACGCATAATATTACAAACCCAACGTGAGCTGCCGGTTGGCGCCGTGGCCCGTTCCCAGTCGGGACGAGTCAGGTTTCATCCGCGAATCCGACCCGGCGGGTTAGTAACGTATTGTATTACTAAGCCTACCGAATGCTTGGATTGGGGTCGGGGCGGTGGTCCGGCCTCGGACGCAAGGCCTGTCCGGCGACCTGATCCGAAAAACTGTTCGGGAGGTGCTGTCACTTGGCCGTTTATCCCCGACAGATTTTCAGCCGACAAAGCATGTCAGGCCGTTCACGTGGCGGAGCCACTCGGCTCCCAAAGGCCCCCACGCCTGATCACTTCCCGGCCCGCGCCAGTTCCTCCGCCTCTCGATACTGCTTGCGGAAGGCCCGGGTGAGCTCACTTGCGAGACGGATCTCGTCCACTTTGTCCTTCGAATTGAGTGCTTTCTTGATCGCCCCGTTCGTGCGGGCGTAGTCAATCAAGCTCATGTCGCTCAGCTTCGCCATCGCCTGGGGTGGCCGGCCGGCAGCGATGATGGTCCGCCAGGCCGCCACGAGTTCGTCGTGGGGGTCGAGACACATCGCGCCGATCACAAACGCCATCTCGCGAAAAATCCCACTGGTCCATTCCGGATGATACGTGAGGTGCTCCTCATCGGCGAACGGCGCGGCATCCGGATCACTACGATATTTTTTCCACTCGTCGTGCTTATAAAAATCCTGCCGCACCGGCAGCCGCCGCAGAGCGAACCGCACCGGCCCTCCCGGCGTGCCGGGTTTAAAATTCCACAGCTTCTGTCCGTCCATCGAGAGCGAATACTCGATGAACGCCTCCGCCACCGCGCGATCCGGCGCACCCCGCAGGACGGCAATCGGATCCACTGAGCTCACGCTCCCGCCGCGCGGCACCACGAAGCCGAGCCGCGGCGTCCCGCCACCCCGCTGTTCCGTCACTTCCGCCTGCGAGCGGCCGTAAAAATCAATCGAGATACCCGCCGCGCAGTCGCCCTGCGACACGTCGATGGGCGGCTTTTGCGAGCTGTCCGTAAAATAGCGTCCGTTGGCGCCGATTAGCTGGATGATCTGCAGGCCAGCCACCCAGCCGTCTTTCACCGCCTGGGTCTGCTCAGCGGCCGACAGCGAGCCGCCCGCTCGCTTTTCCGCGGCTGTGGTCCGCTCCTGGATCTGCTGTTGGATGATATATTCAAACGCCCGCGCCATCGAGCCACTCTTCGTCGGGTCAGCCAGGGCCAGTTCTCCGACATACCGCGGATTCGTCAGATCACTCCACTTTTCCGGCGGGTGGGCGATGCCGAGCCGGGCCAGCGAATCCTTGTTGTACAGGATTCCATAGGCGCTGAGGACGTTGCCAAACCACACGCCGTTCGGATCCCAGTAAACTTCACCCGAGAATGATCGCGCGATGACCGAGGGGACAAACCACTCGGGATGCTGTTGGAGCAGTGGAATCGCCACGAGGCGGCCCGCCTGCGCCTGCCGGATAAAATCATAGCTCCCGCCGCCGAAAAACAGGTCGATGCCACAGCTGACGTTCGACGCAAGGAACGCCTGCCGCGCCTCCTTCACGATGGCCGGGGCCTCGGCGGACAGCTTGGGGTTCGTAAACCCCTGCTGGATTTCCGCACTCCACGGCCGGCCCAGGTTTCCCGTCCAGTAATTTTTGAACGCCGCGATGTACTCGGACTCAAGAAACCGCGCGATGTCGCTCGTGCCCCCGATCACCCGCCAGTCCACCTGCACCGTCTTGCCGGTCCGCTCGCGATACCAGACCCGGAAGCCCCGCGCGAACTCCGACCGGATCGCCTCGTTGTGCGGCGTGATGATGACGAGCGTCAGGTCGCTGCGCTCCACCGCGCCATGCTTGGGCTTCAGCAAAAACGGCAGCGCAATGATCGCCACCAACGCCACCAGGAGGATGATCCGCTTGGCCATGGCGCGCTCAGGCCACCAGCACCACAACGTCCTCGGGATCAACGCTGGCCAGAAGTTCTCCGCGCGTGGCCTGGTCAATCGGCCGCGGGTTGATCTCGAACATCTTCAACCGCACGTCGCCCGTGACGAAACCGTACTGCGCCACTTCGCCGAGATAAATGCAGTCGCCCACGCGACCCTTGATCGTGTTGCCGCGCGGCACCGTGGTTTCGCGGCTGAGCGTCCAGCATTCCGGCCGGATCGAAACCGTGACCGTCGCACCCACGGCGGGCTTTGCCTTCGGATCGCCCGCCACGCCGTCAAATTTACCAATGGGCGTCTCGACGGTGATCCGGTCGGCTGTGACGCCCAACACCTTGCCGGCCAGAAAATCCGTCTCGCCAATGAAGTTTGCCACCGTCTTGCACCGGGGCCGGCGGTAAATTTCGCGCGGGGTTCCCACTTGGAGAATGTGCCCGCCGTCCATCATCGCGATCCGGTCGGAAATGGAGAGGGCCTCTTTCTGGTCATGGGTCACATAAACCGTGGTCAGTTTGAACTCCTTGCAAACGCGCCGGATCTCCGTGCGCATCTCCAGCCGAAGTTTGGCATCGAGATTCGAAAGTGGCTCATCGAGCAGCAGGCACCGCGGCCGGACTACCAGCGCCCGCGCCAGCGCCACACGCTGCTGCTGGCCACCGGAAAGCTGGTTGGGCCGGCGCTCGCCGTACGGCCCCATCTTCACTGACTCCAAGGCCTCGCTGACGCGCCGCTTGATGTCAGGCTTGGCCACTTTGCGCTCTTCCAAGCCGAACGCCACGTTCTCCGCCACGGTCAAATGCGGCCAGAGCGCGTAGCTTTGAAACATCATTCCGGTGTTGCGCTTGTGGGGCTCCAGCCGCGTCACGTCCTCGTCCCCAAAGAAAATCCGCCCTTCGTCCGGGATGTAAAATCCCGCCAGACAGCGCAGCAGGGTCGTTTTGCCGCAGCCGCTGGGCCCCAGCAGAAAAAACAGCTCGCCGCCCTCGATCGTCAGATCGAGCTGCTGCACCGCTGTCACTGCGCCAAAGCGCTTGGTCAGATGCTCAATACGAATGGAAATCATGCCGCGTCGGAACGCGCGCTGAAGCAAGGTTTCACGCTTGGCTGAGTCAAAGGTATAAACCCTTCCGGCGAATCGCCGTTGCCACCCCCCACCGCCTTTGTCTCGCTGGTGGCTTACCCATGGCAACTCCGACCACTCCCTTGCATCCTGATGTTGAAAACGTCCTGGTGTCCGAGTCCGCCATCCGCCAGCGCGTGCAGGAACTCGGCCGCGAACTGAAACGCATCTACGGCGACGAGGAAATCACCGTCATCGCCATCATGAACGGCGCGATCTTGTTTACCGCCGACCTGCTGCGCCAGGTGGACAACGCCGTCCGCCTCGATTGCATCCGCACCACCAGCTACGGAAGCGGCACGGTGTCCCAGCAGGGCATGCCCAAGCTCGTCCACGGCCTCACCCTCGATGTCGCCGGTCGCCACGTTCTCATTCTGGACGACATCCTCGACACGGGCAAAACCCTCTCGCTCATCAGCGGCATGATCCGGGGTTTGAATCCCGCCAGCGTGCGCGTTTGCGTCCTGCTCGATAAAAAGGGCCGCCGCCAAGTCCCCTTTGAAGCCGATCTCGTGGGTTTTGAGATCCCCGATAAATTTGTCGTCGGCTATGGACTCGATTTTGCCGAGTGCTACCGGAACCTGCCCTACATTGGCGTACTCCGTCCTCGAAACTGATCTCCGTCCTCGGCGTCGACCGCAGCCCGCCGATCGCGCCCCGAAATTGCGGCTGCTCGGGTTGGACGCTGGTTATCCACGCCGGCGCTTTTTCTTGCCCGGATAATCCGCCGCAGCGGACGCACTGCGTTTGTAGTCTCCGCTCTTCAACGCATTGATCTGGTCGCGCAGCACCGCGGCCCGCTCAAACTCGAGCCGGCCGGCCGCCTCGTTCATTTCGTCCTCCAGTTCCGCGACCACCGCA
>JBDTJA010000359.1:0-3216 GCA_039936075.1 Opitutaceae bacterium
TTTCGCCGCGACGGCGGGCAGCGTGTCGTGGTCGAGCAGCTGCACATTCATGTAGCGCGTACCGGCATCGCGCTGCTCGATGATCTGCGCGCGGGCCTTCTTCACATCGCGACCATCAAAGCCGCCCATGATCTTGAGCCCGAACTTGTCGGCGAGCGCCTTGACCTCGGCGTTGGCATAGGCGGCGATGCCGTCGAAACCCGCGGCCTTGATCTCCTTCATCTTGCGCTCCAGCGACCATTCTTTTTTGGCCGAAGGATAGGCGATCATGGACCACGTGGTGGCACATTGGACAAGGCGCGGGGTGGGGGATTTTTTGGCGGAGGGCATGATTTGAAATTTCAGGGAAAATGCAGATTGAAATGCTGAATAAAGCGGCTTCATGCTGAGCATTCTCTTTCGCGAGATACAACCCCTTTTATGATCCTGAAACAGGTGAACGGTCTTCGAACTGCGCTCTTCATGCTCGTCATGACGTCAGGGCTGTTGGGTGCCGCGGAGCCCAGTCAACGCGCTGGCCCGCTAGCGCTTACGGACGCGGATATCGCGAGTCGCTTTCAGGTGCGGCGCGAGGCGGTTCTGGCCACGGCGATCGCTTCGATCGATCCGGCCAATCCCGCAAAGGGGGGTTACTATGATGTCGCGGCCTGCCTGCAGCGCGGAGTGAACCGGGAGGCCGCCCTCGCCCGCTTCGCACGAATCACGGCCGCGAAACCTGACGGCAACATGTTTTGGATGTTTCCGATGGTCACCGTCATGATGGCGGGTGAGCAGGGGCTCGACGCGGCCGCCCAGGCGCGCATCGCGGAGCTTTGGCGAACTTACTGGCCGAGCCGCGGCGACACGGAAAACCACTGGGTGCTCTATTATTCCAGCCTTTATCTGGCGGCGCAGGCCAATCCCGGGGCGGGTCCGGATCAATGGTTCAACGGCCAGTCATCCGCGGAAAACATGGCCGAGGCCCGCAGTTACCTGGAGCACTGGTTCCAAGTCACGACCTCCTTCGGTCAGGGCGAATACGATTCCCCCAACTATATTGAGGAGTATGTCGTCGGCCTGAGCCTGCTGTCGGGTTGGGCGAAGGACCCGGCGTTCCGGCATAAGGCGCACATGCTCCTCGACTACGTGCTCTATGATTATGCGGTCGAGTCACTCGACGGCTACTATGGCGGGGCGCACAGTCGCGTTTATCCGCGCCAGATCGTAGCCCCGGGGCTCACGCCGGCGAAGGCGCTTGGCTGGTACCTCTTCGGGTTCGGCGAGAGCCAACCCAATGGCACGGTGCAACTGCTCGCGCTGAGCGGCTACACGCCGCCGCCGATCCTCGAGCGCGTGGCCCGCGATCGCGACCGGCCCTACGTCGAGCGCGAACTCAAGCGCACGCGCTGGCGACTGCGTCACGCTGGCCCGGACTCCTTTGTGATCGGTGACCAGCGGACGGTCCCGGTCTACAAATATAGCTATGTGGACCACGATTTCATCCTCGGTTCCACGCAAGGCGGCCTGTTGCAGCCCATTCAGCAGCAGACCTGGAGCCTGATCTGGCGCACCGACCTGCCGGCGACCAAGGCGGCGAACACCTTCTTCGGCGTGCAGCCCTATTCGTCGCCCTTTGAGGGGACGATGTATTTCGGGGCCGACTGGGACACGGTAACGAATCTCATCGCGCGCTCGAAGGCCGACTACGATTCCCCGGACAAGCTCCCTGGCGGTTCCCCTTATGAGCAGGTGTTCCAGCAGGGTCCGGCCTTGGTCGCGCTATACAACATGCCCGCGGGCAATCGCTTCAGCCAGATCACCACGTTCTTCTCGCGCGACCTGAAAAACACGGCCGAGGATCCCTCCGGCTGGATCTTTACCCAGGGCGGGCCGGTTTATATCGCCTACCGGCCATTTGCCCCCGGGGTCTGGAAGGCCAACGACTGGACCCACTTGCTCGCCAATGACGCCAAGGGTTTCATTGGGGCGGGCTTTAGTGAGTGGGGCGCGGGCAGTCGCTGCTACGTGAGTGACGCGCTGCGCAACGGCTACGTCGTGCAGGTCGCGCCGGTCCGCGATTACGCGAGCTTTGACGCCTTCAAGGCCGCCGTGCGCGCCCTGCCACTGAAGTTCTCCACGACGGGGGCGCCCGAGGCGACCTTCACTGCCCTCGACGGCACCGTGATCCATGCTCGCTACGGCGCCCCGCCGGCGGTCAACGGCCAACCGGTGGATTTTAAGGACTGGCCGCTTTTTGCCAGCCCGTTCGGCCAGGCGACCCGTGGCAGCCAGAAACTGGAGATCAAGTATGGATCGGAGCGCCTGCTCCTCGATTTCGCGCACAACCTCAGTCAGGAGTCGGTCGTTCCCGCCCAGCCATGAACCTTCGCCCCGTCCTTCCCTTGTTGCTGGCGCTGACCACGGGGGTGGCCGCCGCGGCAGTTCCAGCGCCGAGCCGGCTCTATGCCGCGGTCGCGATGACCAAGGCGCAGAAGAATTCTCCCACGCCGCTCGACTCTGGCTTGTATGTCCGCGACGCCGCTGGGCACTGGACGAACTTCGGCCCGCGCATCCTCGGCGTGGCCAGTCTGGCCATGGCTCCGACAGTCCCGGACGTGCTCCTGCTGGCGAGCGCTGATGGCGTTGTGCGGACGACAAATGGCGGCCGCACCTGGCGCAAGACCACCGGCTGGCAAGTCGCCGATGTGCGCAGCATTGTTTTCGACCAGGTGAACACCGCCCGGGTGTATGCCGCGACCGCCTGGGGGCCGCTTCGCTCTGAGGACGGCGGCGCGACTTGGCAGCTCGCGCAGCAAGGGCTGGACCGGCTGTACTGCCAGACCATCGTCGCCGATGCCGCGCATCCCGGCCGCGTGCTGCTGGGCATGGAGGAGGGCATTTACGTTTCGACGGATGCGGCGATTTCGTGGCAGCGCGCCGAGTTTCCGGCGGTGACCGTGCTGCGACTCGCGCAGAGCGCAGCCGACGCCAAGCTTATGCTTGCGGGCACGCAGGGACGCGGGGCCTGGCTCTCGCGCGACGGCGGCCAGACCTGGAGCGCGGCCGACCTCGGAACGGCGACGGCCAATCTTTATGCGGTGGCGCTTTCGCCCCACGACGCGGCGCAAATGGCGGTGGGCGGATGGGCGGTGGGCGTGCGCATCTCAGCTGACGGCGGCCGGACCTGGGCGGACCGGACTGCGGGGCTCCCGTCGGGAAACATCTTCGTGCTGGCTT
>JBDTJA010000360.1:0-9784 GCA_039936075.1 Opitutaceae bacterium
CGCTGGTCCCGACAACTGCCCTTTCGACCCACCTTGCGCTTTTTTTATGTCTACGTCCTGCAGGGTGGCTGGCTGGACGGCCGGCGCGGATGGTATTTCGCGCGGCTTCATGCCGTCTATGAGTTCATGTCGGTGGCTAAGGCGGCGGAACTCCGGATCGCGGCTCGAGCGCGAGCGGCCACGACCCCCACCCCGGTAGAGTGACGGGTCAGGTCGACGGCGTTTTCGCCGGTGCGGTCAGGGACGCCAGAAGCCGGGTAATCTCGTCCGCCAAGCTGATCTCTTCAGGCAAGGCATTGGCCCGGTCAAACCGGGCCAGACTCGCCCGAGCCGCCGCGATGTCCCCCACCTGCGCCTGAATCGCTGCGCTCAGCAAGGCGACCGGCACCACGCCCGAGACTGTTCCGCTCGGCACGTTGGCCAGCAACGGCACGGCTTCCGCGGCGCGGCCCTGCTTCCACAGCGAGAACGCATAGACCATCCGTCGCATCATGTCCGCCGGAGCCGCCTCGAACGCATTGCGCGCCACGACATGCGCCCGGGCGACATTGCTGTCCAGCAACAGACTGTAATAGGCATGGGCCACGGCTTCGTTCGTCGTGTCCGTCGTGTTCGCAATGTACAATCCCAGTACGCGAACCAAATCGGCCGTGCGGCGCATCGCCCGATAGTCATGCAGGAGCTCATCGAGCATGAGCCGGTCGGTGGGATTTCGCTCAAAGACCAGGTTGGTGGTGACGAGCCGCTCGGCCGGCCAATTCCAGTGAGTGACCATCGACCGGAGATTCTGCACTTTCGCCTGGTCGCGGTTCGCGACGGCGAGGGCCTGGGTCCAGGCATCATTGCTGGCACCGATTTGGCCCAGCTGGCGATCCACATACGCGATCAGCGCAAAGCGCAGGTAATCCGCTCCCTGCCATTGGGTGGCGCGCAGCAGCTCGGCAAGTCCCGCCCACTCCTGGGTTTCATAAAGGGAATCGGCCAGCTGCATGTCGGGTGTGGCCGCCGTGCGGGTCGCCGTCGACGTGAGCACGAGCCAGCCGGACCGGCCGGCGCCTTGGACGCCGCTCCGGCTGAAGGCGCGAAGCCGGGAACGGTCACCCTGCAGCCGGTCGAGGCGGGCAATCTCCAGCATGGCGCCATCGGCCAGCCGCTTTTCCTCGGGCAGCATCCCCGGCAGCGTCACGTCGTTCATCACCTCCGCCGCCTGGTCCACTCGTCCCAGCTTGGTGAGAAATACGGCGCGAAACAGCATGCGCACCGGCTCGGACCGCTCCGCCAGGGTCAGCGTGTCCAGCAGCGCCAGCGCGTCGACGGGACGGCCCTGCTTGTAGAGCGCCAATGCGCGGGTCGTGATAAAAAAGGGATTGTGCGGCTCCGCTTTCACGAGATCCGCCGCGCTCTGGGCGGCGCGCAGGAGGTTCGAGTCCAGCAGCAGGTCGGTGTAAGCGAGATTGTTTTGGGTCGCCCGATCTGCGCCCCCGGCCTGCACCACGCGGGTGAAAATCCGATTAAGGTTCGCCGTATTGCCCTGATTGCGCTCCCAGCGGACCAGCCCCGAGCGCACCTCGTCGTTCAGCGGCACGAGCAGGAATAATTTCCACGCGACGTCATAGCGCTCGTTGACCCAGTTCCAAGCCTGGGTCTTCGCGAGCAGCTCAAGGGTCTTCGGCAGATTGCCGCCGGCGTCGAGCAGGGCGAGCCCCCAGGCCTGCGTAAACTCGGCCGAGCGGCCTTGGGCGCGGTAGGCCGAGGCCAGCAGAGCCTGCCGCAGGTATTCCCGGCGAACCCACCGCTGACCGGTAAGATATTTTTCCAGTTGGGGCCACGCCCGTTCGCGACGGAGGATTTCTGCGATCCCAGTTTGCACGGTCTCGTCTTTTTGCGTCTCGGCCGGCAGCGAAGCCACCCAGGCCGGGGCGCTGGCTGATGCGCCGGTGCGCACGAGAAAATCCAGGACCTGCGCCACTTGGGCCGGATGGCTGGCCACATCGCTTTGCAACTGCTTAAGCAGCGCCGCGGCATCCGCCGCGCCGATGAGTTGTTCACCTTCGATCATCAGCAGGCGGTCAGGCACCGTGAGCCCATCGACCTTCCCCAGTTGCTGCACGAGCTCAGCCGTGCCGTCCTTCACTTTGCCCACGATGTTATCGCGCAGGAGCATCGTGAGGGCGCGGTGGCGGTATTCGGGCTCCGCGAGCATGGCCCGCACGCGGAGACGCACGGAGGGATCGTGATGCCCCGGGTCGGCGGCGAGATCGAGGCCCGCAAGTTCGAGCCGGGCGTTCAGGTCACCGGGATCAAGTTGCGTCAGACTGATCAGGGAATAGCGGGCGGTCGTCAGCTTTCCGATGCGGAGATAAACTTGGACCGCGAGCCGGTAGTAGGCGGGATCATGGTGGACCAGCGGGGCTACCGACTGAATCGCCGCCAGCGCAAAATTCGGCACATCGAAGCGCAGGGCCAGACGGATGAGTTGGTAGTAATTTTCCCGGGTGGGCTCGACGCGGCAGAGATTGTCCTGGTACGAAAGTGCGTCGGCGGAACCGCGCGCCGTGGCCGCCGCGGCCGCCACGCGCCAAGCTCCCGGGTTGTCCGTCGAGGACTGCAGGCTCTTCCGCGCGATGAGCAGCGCATTGGACAAGTCACCGCTATCGAGAAACGCCTGCGCATCCCGGTTCATCACCCGGATGCGGTGCGCCTTGAAGGCAGGCCACGCATAATGACGTGCCCCGACGTAACCGCCGACCAGCACGACGGCGGCAATGACAATGCCGGCCATCCAGCGTTTCCAGCGTTTCCAGCGTTGGGGTCGGGCTCTCATGGGGAATTCCTTGCCACCGGCGGGCTGGACCGGCCATCGGTCCGGATGATCGCACTCAACTGACGGAGCACGATCGTCCGGGCCTCGTCAGGCGTGGCCGCCCCGACCAGGGCGATGCCGAGGACGTGCTGGCCCAGATTGCGCTCACCGTGCCAGACCGACGCAAGCCGCTCGGTCGAGCCCACCTGGCGGTAGAAGGCCGGCTGGTCCAGCCGGGTAGGCCGATCCTCGATGATGGCATGGAACACGTAGACGTCGCGTCCGCCCTGATCAAAAAGATAGGTCGCAAACGGAATGTGCAGACCATTCACCACGCAGTTCCAGCGCCCCAGATCGGCCACTTGTTTCAAACCCGTCGCCGGCAAGCAAACCGTGGGGTAATGCGAACTCGAAAGAAACTTGGACACGCGCCCGGGATTCCAACTCAGCTCATACATTTGCCAAGGATAAACCCCATCTACGTCCCAACTCGCAGTTACGCCCTCGTCAAACTTGAGCAATGCGAGGGTCCGCTCGGCGAATTTGCCGCGTTGAAACGCCGGAGCGGTTTCGGGCCACGCCACATGCCACGCCATGGCCGGGGGCACCCGGGATTCATGGGAGGAGTACCAGAGCCGCGTCATCCCTTCCGACGCCAGAAGCCAGACGCAGCCGACGATCGCGAATCCGAGCGGGAACATCGCCCAGCCCGGTGACGTCGACGGGACCGGAGTCGCCGGCGCCGGCGCGGGCTGGCGTCGGCGGAATATTTCCGCGACGCCCCACAGCGCCGCCAAACATAACACCATCGCCACCACGCCCACCGGATCGTGCCAACTGTCCATGTCCTTGCCCCGAGCGGTCAGGGCCGTCAGCAACAGGGTGCGCAGCAGGTTGATGAAGAATGCCACGCCAAAGGCGGCCACCATCAGGCCGAGACGCCGGAGGAGCGACAGGCGGTAAAGTTCGCCCAGAAACAACGACATCATGAACGCGGTCTGCAGGGACCGGATGCCACTGCACGCCTCCTCGACATTCACCAGATGGTCGGCGACCTGGATGATATTGCCGGTGGCCAGCGCCGGGATCCCGCCCCAGGTCAGCGTCTCGGCGCAAACCGAGGCATTCCCGCGCATCAAATTTTGCACGAGCGCGGTTTCCATCCACACGGGCCAGGGCAGCGCCGTAAAACAGAACACAATCGGGAAGGCAAAATAGCGCGCGTACCGAAATCCGCCCGCAGCCGCAAACGCGAGCAAGGTCAGGGCCGCGCACAACCCGGCCATCATCCAGTTAATCTTCACCCAGTCAGGGTTCGCTTCCTGGATCACCCGCACCGGCAGGTAGACGGCGAGGCATAAAGCGCCCGCCGCCAGCAACGGCCAGCGCGCCAAGGGCGCACCGGGGGCCGGCCGCACGCGCCAGCGCTCCCAAAGGAGGTAAAGCGTGAGAAACGGAATGGCCCAGCCATAGGCATAAACCACATTGACCGACCACTCGAGCCGTTGCTGGTTGAAGATCAGCAACCAGAACAAACCCAGCAGAACCGCAGTCGGCGCCCAGCGATGCCAGTCAGGATTCCGACGCAGAGGGTCCGAAATCGGGTTGGGCACGGCGGGCGTCATCGGGGCAGAGGCAACATCAACTGCAGTCTCGCATGAAGGGTCAAGCGCCGCCAGCACGGTCGAATCAGGGAAAACCCTATATTGGCCTAGGTGATTGTCGCGGTCCGGCTCGTGGTGATCTTCAAGAGGACGTTTCCCACCGGGAGTGCCAGCCAACTGGCTCATTCCGGCCGCAGCGCAGAGCATCTTCTCAAATTCTGCCAAGAGGTGTCCTGGCATGAATTTCCGGACCCAGCTCGTCCGCTCCTGCCAGCCGAGTAACTTTTCACGCGAGCTCGCGAGGTCGCGCAGCACCGCCGCCAAAGCCCCGGCATCGCCGGGCGCCACCACGCAGCCAAATCCACCCTCCTCGATGGCGTGCGCCAATTCGCTGCTCTCATCCGCCACCGCGACAACCGGCAGCCGCGCGGAAAGCACGGAAAGCAGCTTGCTGGGAAAGAAAAACCGGCCCGTGCCCGCGGCCTGCGTGATCAGGGCGACATCGGCGGCGGCGAGCAACTTCTTGTAGTCCGCGTCCGCGAGCAGCGGAAGGAGAGTGAGGCCAAGATCTCCGGCGACCGCGAGCCGTTGCTCCAACCCGGCGCGCGCCGCCCCATCCCCCGCGATGATGATTTTCACCGGTGCGCCTGCGGGCGAAGCCGCGGCGAGGCATTCCGCCGCCAGGACGATGATTTCCAAACCCTGCTTCATCCCCAAGTTTCCGGCGTAAACCGCCAGCAGCGCGTCCGGCGGCACGTCGAACTGGCGACGCGCCTCATCCCGCACCGCAGCGGTAGCGGGATTGCCCGGTTCGGTGTGAAGCCAGTTGGGCAAAAGGACGCACTTTTCCGCCGGCACTTTCTTTTGCGCAAAGGCCGCCATCATGCCCGGGGAAATTCCCGAGACCCGCGCCGCCTTGGCATAGGCCAGGCCTTCCAGCCAGTAAAGCGCCCGCCCGAGCATGCCCGGTCGGAGCATGCCCAGCCCCAGCGCCGCGTCAGGCTGCAAATCCTGCACATGAAACACAAACCGGCTGCGTTTCAGCCGCGTGGCGATCCAGGCAAAAAAGCCCAGTACCAGCGGCGGACTGACCACCACGTAGATATCCGCGCGCGGCAGGCGAAGCACCCGCCACCAGGAAGCCACTCCGAAGCTGAGTTCATGAACCATGCGCCGCACGACACCCGCGGTGCGCGGGACGTAGCACCAGCAGCGCTCCACGGTGACCCCATCGCTGACTTCGGTGCGCCGCCAGCGGCCGGTGTCCGCGGCCGACTTCCGCCAATAGGGATAATACGCGAACGCCGTCACCGCCGTGACCGTATGGCCCTCGGCGGCGAGGTGGCGGCACAGGTCGTGGTTGAAGGGCGCAATCCCCGTGGGCTCGGGCGCATAGTTGATGCCCCAGAGCAGGATTTTCAATTTTCCCGGGCGGCCGGGTGAAGACGGACCATCAACGGGCGGGCGCGGACGGGGAAAATCGGGCGGCGTGGACGGGGACATCACGCCGGCACTTGCTTGCTTTCCTGCACCCACTGGTAGCAGAACTGCACAAGCTGGATGCCGCTGCGCAGATTGAGCTTCGTTTTGATGTGGGCCCGGTGCGTCTCCACGGTCTTGACGCTAACATGCAGCCGCACGGCAATCTCACGGGTGCTCAGGCTTGAGCCGATGAGGGTGACCACTTCCAGTTCGCGATCGCTCAGGCCCGCGATCGGGGATTCCACCTCGGCCGTCTGGCCTCGCACGATCCGGTGAAGCATCTGGCTGGAGACGCTGTCGCTGACGTAAAGCTCGCCCTTCCGGATGCGCCGGATGGCGTCGACAATTTTGCTGGCGGCATCCTTCTTGGCCACATAACCGCGCGCGCCGGCCTTGAGGACCCGCAAGGCATAGAGGGATTCTTCATGCATCGAGAGCACCACCATCTGGATCTCCAGACCGAGCGACTTGATGTTCTTGATCAGCTCGATGCCACTCGCACCGCGCAGGGTGATATCAACCACGACGACGTCCGGCATCAGATTGGCCACTTCGTTGGTGGCCGTCGCGCAGTCTTCCGCCTCGCCGCAGACCTCCAGATCGGGCTCGGCATTGATCATCGCCGCGAGTCCCCGGCGGATCAGGGCATGGTCGTCCGCGAGGTAGATCCGGGTTTTCGGCACCGATACCGGTCCAGCTGCGGAGGCAGCGCGAATCGCGGCGCTCATGCTTGTCTGGCCTCTTGCCAGGACGTGCCAAACGACTTGCGGGACGGTGTAAAAACCGGCGAAGACACGGGGTTATTAAACGAAGATCTAGCGGGGTTAGTGATCATGCTCGGCCGTCTCGCGTGACCGCGCCACGACCTGAATCAGATTACATCATTCTGAAAATCCTGCTATCAGGGTTTTCCCTATTCCAATGAGACCTAAAACCTGACCATCGACTCGCCGTTAACCCAGAAATGCAACTCCGTGATCGTCCCGGCATTCATGCTCGTTGCGATCCGCAACGTCAGCGGCGCCTCCGGGGCGGCGGATTGACCGGTTCCTGAAAGGTGAACCGTGTCCTCTCCGCGCGCCGGCGTTCGATGGTGCGACCCGTTTCCCACCCTGTCGGTGCCCGAGCTCAAATTTCTGTGCCGAGGACTGCAAAAGGCTCAGTCACAATTCACGGTGCGACCACCACGATGGAGCCCTCCATGGTGGGATGAAACATGCACGAATAATGGATCGTGCCCTCTTGCGTGGCGGTGTAGGTCCAGCTGCCGCCAGCCGGGATGGCGAGGGAGTCGAAACCGCGGTTCTTTTCCTTGCCCGTCGCCGAATGGGGAAAGAGATCGAGGTTCTTGAAGGTGACCCGCTCTCCTCGGTGCATGGTTACAACCGCCGGAGTGTAGCGCATGTTTTCGATCGCGACCTGATGCGTGACCACCGGTGCGGTGGCCACGGACCGGGAGAAACCGAAACCCATCACCCCGGCGACCAAAAGGACGCCGCAGGTGACGAGGATGGAAGCCCGTTTGGGAACGGACTTATACCAATCGCCTTGAGCTTTTACCCTTGTCATCGCGAGGGGCGCGAAGCGCGCCGTGGCGATCCAGCTGGATGGCTTCGTCGTCCCGCCGAGCGGGGCTCCTCGTCATGACAGAGTAAGTGCATCGGGCGATTGGTCTTAGCGGTAGGTGGCTTGCAGGTGCTTGGCATGTTCGAGGTGGGCGATGAACGCGGGACGAACCTTGATCAGCAGCGCCTTCAAGTCGGCATTCTCCGCGCCGGGAATGAGAACGTTGTCGATCGCCGCAATCACCTGCTCGTGGTAGGCCACCTCATGATCGACATACGCCTTGTCAAAGGCGCGGCCATCCAGCGTGCGTAAGTGGGCGATATTCTGCTCGCCGCCAGCGAGGAGAGCGCGGCTGGTGTCGTTCGCTTCGGGCGTGACCTTAAGGCGCGTGACCAGGTCAACGGCGCTATGATTCACGGCAGAGTGGTCGGTCACCATCGTCGTGGCGAATTGCTTCACCGCGGCGTCCGTGGATTTTTCGGCCGCGAATTTGCCCGCGTCGATATCGACTTGATTGGCCGCCACGACAATGGCGGCGATCTGAGCGTCGTTAATCTTTGGCGCGGCCGCGAATGCCGGGACAGACGCCAGGCTAAGAATGAATGCGAGAACAGGAATGGATTTCATGGGTATGGGTTGGGTTGAACTGACTGAACGTGGATTTGATGCCGCCGGCCGGAAAACGTTACACCCTTCGCCCAGCCCCGAACCGCTCTCAGGTGGACAATGGCCGGAATGACGCATTCCCACCCCGTCTGACCGTGCGGGTGGATCCCCGGCTTGCCGCAAACGCCCGCGGGCCGTGGCCTAATTTTCCCGGGTTTCGACGCGCCCCCCCATCCCAGCTCAATGATCGGTTCGACTCATCTTCCTGTCCTGCGGAGAGATCGATCGACTTCATCACCTGACGACATGGAACCCGCCGGTCGGCTACGTCCTCAATCCCGGCGGAATTTTTTGCCTGAGTGACCCCCACCCGCTCGCAACGACCTTCCCGATCAACCCCGATTGATTCAGCCCGGGGGGTGGAAGCATTTGGAGTTACTGGGCCGGTCAAAATTGAACTGTAGCAGAATCAATTCCCTTATCATCGCGAGGGGCATGAAGCGCGCCGTGGCGATCCCGCTGGATTGCTTGGTCGCTCCGCTCCTCGCAATGCCACGCGCGTCGGCTTCGACTTTAGTTAAACCGCTCTAGTGTTTTCAAACCCCGGATTCAGCGATTGTCATCCTGAGCCTCGCGACCTGTCCGCCATAGCCTTGGCGACGGTGGAAGGATCCAGTGAGACTCGGCAGGGTGTCGACGCGATCCGACGGGATTCCTCACGTCGTTCAGAATGACAAACCGGTTTTGAAGACACGCCCTAATCTTGCTCTGACCCCAACCGTATCCTCCACCGCATCTTTTCATCCTTCGGACCTCGCCATGGTTTGATTGTAACCCTTCGGCGTCGCGGGCATCCAATCCTTCGATGTCCTCCCTCGCCATCTTGCACCCATTGCTCCCCTCGGCCTCCCTCCCCTTCGACTCCCTGAGCGACACGGAAGCGGTCAACGAAGTGGTCGGTGGCCGACGCGAGGTGTTTGCCCTCATCGTCCGGCGTTACAATCCGCAGCTTTACCGGGTCGGCATGGCGTATCTCCGCGACCACGCTCAGACGGAGGACGCGATGCAGAATGCGTATCTCAAGGCATTTCTGAACCTGAGCCGGTTCCGTGGCACCGCGGCTTTTGCGACGTGGCTCACGCGGATCATGATCAATGAGTGCCTCATGATCCTCCGCCGCCAAAGACGCGTCGCCGCCCAAACGCTCACTCACCGCCAGGAAAATATTGAAGCCTTCGCTGAACCCGCAACCGATCCCCTCCATGCCCAAGAAATGAAAGCGCTGCTTGAAAAAGCCCTCCAGGCCCTGCCGAGGACTCACCGCGCGGTGTATCTGCTGCGCGAAGTCCAACAGCTCTCAACGGCGGAAACCGCCGCCTGCCTCAAACTCTCCCGCGCCAACGTGAGGATTTCCCTCCACCGCGCGCGCCAAGGGCTCAAAATCGAGCTCCTGAAGAACGCTCCGACCATGGAGCTGTTCGATTATCCCGCGACTTACTGTAATCCCATGGTGGAGCGCGTCATGCTGGCCATCCAGCAGCTGCCCCCATCAGCCGCCTGATTCCGCAGCGGCGTCTGCCGGCGTTAGCCGGGCACAGGGTTTTCACCCTTCGTCACGGCTGCGCTCGCATCACCCGGTAGCCCGAGCTCCACGCGCCGGTTCAGATCCGCCGGCCGGAAAAATGTAACATTCGGAACGTTGGCAGGGATTCTCGGTCGTGGA
>JBDTJA010000361.1:0-3312 GCA_039936075.1 Opitutaceae bacterium
CTCCTCGCAGGTATCGGCGCCGTCAATTCGCGGTGGGTGGCGTCGACGAGGCTGCGTGGCTGTTGAAGCAACTCATTCGTCTTGCTGAGAAGTCCATCAGCCTAGCAAGGCCCGCGCAAAACGCAGTCCACCCTGAAGTTGAACAACACGTGGTGGAGTACGTGAGGTGGTCTCGAATCGTTTTCCAGTCAGAGGCAACGCGCCCGTCTATTTTGACACCCTTTGGAAACGTTTCCGACGTGAACCCACTGATGTCGCGCTGCGGATGACGCAACGGGAGTAGAATTCTCCGGGCCAATTATTCCTGGGCTTCGTCGGCCCCGGGTCGGGTCGGATTATCCAGGAGCACCCGCGATTGCACTTCGAGTGACCCCGCGCGGTAAGGGGGAAGCAGCACGAGCAACGCACCGGTTGAATTTCGCACCGGGATGGTCTCGGCGTAAGCCTGGTAGCTTCGCGATCGGAATGGTGTGCGCAGCGTGACCGCCGCCACCCCTCCCACTCGAACCGCTGCATTGAGTCCCGCGCTCAGGACACAGGCGTTGCCATTGACGGTGCCAGCAAGTGGCAAGCCGCTGAGGTTGAGAATCGTCAACGAGTCGGGTGCCCGCCGAAACAACGTTTCGTCGATTACATGGACAGAGAAAATATCGCGACTGGTCGCACTCGGTTTCTGGGCGACCAAGATGAACAACGCTTCCTTCACGTCGGAGGGAACGGTGATCTGCGCCATGACCGCGCCCGTTAGCGCATGCCGGAAAATAAGAGCCTCGGGCCCGGCATAGGAATAACGTTGTGATCGCGCGGTGGGATAGAATACCAGCGGCACGGAAGCGGCAGCGGGGAGCGGCTGATATTCGAGAGTCGCCACCGGCGCAGCGGCAAAAACCGTGAAATTTATTTGGCGCTCGGGCACGGCCGAACGCCCGGTTCCGGTGAATGCAACGAACAGCACAAACCAGCTAGGAATTAAATATCGGCAGAAGTGAGCCATCGGAACATGAGGACCTTGAAGCGGCGGCCCTGAGCCTTGTTAGCGGAATTCAGCAAATCGGGTGCAGTCTCCGCTGCCTGAGTGGAATCGACATAATCCGGCCCGCGCTGCACCCTCGCCTCGCACCAAGCTCGGCCCTGAGTCTCGCCGGTCACGGGATTGACGGTCTCACCGTAAGCCCGGACGAGAAAGGTGTCGGAGCGCACGAACAGCACCGGAGCCAATCGGCCAATCAAATCGCCCTGCGTGAGCCACTGGGAACTGAATTCGGGGATGAGGTCGGGGGCGTTGACGAGCTTTCCATCGCTGGTCACCGCCTCCGCGAGGGCTTTTTCCAGCAAACTCGCATTTCCAAAAAGAGGCGACGGCCCGAGGAATTCCTCCAATGTCCGAAAGGGCCCGGAGTCGGCTAATTTCTGCTGCACGAGCGTAGCAATCTCCGTGGCCAGAGCCACGGTCTGCCCGGCAGACAGAACCCGCACGCCGCGCCGAAAAAGATGCGTGTTGGCCGCGGAAACGGCATTGGGCGCCACCGGCGGGACCGTGGTACTTGCCGCATAGCCAACATCCGCCTGATAGGTTTCCTGGGCAGAGCTGGGATAACGAAAGAACACTGCATCCCCGAGTATTTCCTCACTCACCCTGGCATCCGCCTGCGTGCCCGAGGCGACATTGGAAGCGAGGTAAGTGAAGGTCTCTCCGTCGAGATATCGGCCGGACCTGAGAAGTGCCAGCCAAGCGGCAGGTCGGACCGAGTTAACATTGAATGAGCCCGTTTGCAGGAGATAGCGCGACGAGAAACCGTCAGTGGATTGGGCCACGAGTTCTGCACTCGAAAGCGGACTTCCGTCGGGCCGCCGACCAACGATCCTGAGCAATGAATTCGGGAGTCGGACACCAGAGGCAAAATCAGGGAGCCCCACACCCACAGCCAAGCCGGAGAAATAAAAGCGATCAAACAGCTGATTGAAATTTCCTGCGTGGCCCCAGGAATTTCCCACGGAAAAAGGCCTCGCGCCGGACAGTGGGAGGTGTTGCAGCGCACCCATGGACAAGAGCGGCCCGCGCGGGAGTTCGAACAACGGTGTGTCCTCGTTATAAGACTGTCCGGTGGACGAGGCCGCACTCGCCGGCAGCGCACGGTCGAGCAGTCGATCCGGGAATGAGATTGTCGTGTAATTGGGATAAAGTTCCGGCCGAGGGCCATTCGCCCCGGCCATGAAACTGTCAGCCGGGACCACGGCCTCTCGGGGATCCTGACCCGCAGTCGTCAGCCATAGCTCGGGCTGGGCTGGAGTATCGGCGCTCTCGGCAAGATGAAAAACGTACGTGAACTGATAGGTCGCGGCGTTCGCCGCCGCCGGCGTGGTGGCAAAGCTGGAATAAGCCGGGCTCACATGGGTACGCAGAAGTTCGCGGCCGCCACCCGGCAGGCTGCGATAGAGCCGCACGGTCAACTGCGCGGAGTTGCCCTGCAGGTGAAGTTGCGCGGCATTGTTCGTGGTGGCGGAGGGTATCGCGCGTTGCACCCCCTGTCCGGCGGCAATGCTGAGGGTGCGGGTGTAAAACATGCTCGCGAATCCCGCGATGGGCGGCGGCGAATTCTTATTCAGATCCTCCAGGGAGGACCAGGTATAAACCCGACCCGGCAGCCACGACTGCTGATCGTCGCGCCCCTCGGTTTGCCATGGCAGGCTGATGCACAAGGGCCCGCCGTAGAGTGAATCGAGATCGATCGCCCCCAGGGTGGTGCCGAGCGTGTCATTGATTACCTGCACGGAAGGCAGTCCCGCGACCTCAAGTTGCAAATTCTCTGGGACCAGCGCGCTCGTGTATGGATTCCACCATGTGGTCATCCAACGGGCGCGCGCTTCCAGGGGCCGAATCGGGCCACTGACGGACTGATCGGTCCGGACGCTGAACGTGAGCAGGAAATACGACAGCACCGGCGCCACGCCAAAAGTAACTCCCGAAGCTGTCAGCGGCGCCGTCAGGCGATATCGTCGCCGGACCGACTCCCTCGGACGGGCACCCGGATATGCGGGCGATATCGACGGCGTCGCCGGCGCTGCGGGATCTTGCATATAATTGGCATAGTTCGCCCAGGCGGCGAAGGCCGGGCCGCGGAGATCGGGTCTGAGCGAAAGATCCTGACGCAGACCGCCAGGATCGGTCATGGCAAGGACCGCGCAATTTTCCACCGACCAGTCATGAAAATGTTGCCGTACACTTTCGACGCCGACGGTCGTGAGCCTGTCAGCGCGTCGTAACAGTGCGAGCTGGCCGCGGTCAAACAAACGAGCCGAAAAAGGAGCATT
>JBDTJA010000362.1:0-4937 GCA_039936075.1 Opitutaceae bacterium
CCGCGCTCGGCGCCGTGGCCGGTGGACTCGGCCGGATGCCACTCAGTTGGGTCTCCGGCTCGGCCCTGCGCTGGCTGCCTTGGGTGCTCGTGCTTTATTTCGTGGCCATGGCGTTGCGCTGGGACCGCTGGCTGCCGAAACCCGCCGCGCTCGGACGCTTCTCCCTCTGGCTGGGTAAGTGGATTCGCGGCCGCTCGCGCGTGGAGGCCGCCGCCGCCCTGGGCTTCGCCACGCCCCTGCTGCCCTGCGGTCCCCTTTATTTCCTGCTCACCCTTGCGCTGCTGTCGGGCTCCGCGCTGCACGGCATTGAGTTCATGCTGGCGTTCGGCCTCGGCACGGTGCCGCTGCTCTGGCTCGCCCAATCGCAGTCCGCGTGGATCCGCGCGCGCCTCTCGCCGGTCTGGCTCAACCGCACTCGCTTGGCCCTTGCCCTCGCCACCGCGCTGGTCATCAGCTGGCGGTTGCGCAGCACCCTGGGTTTCGCCGGCCCGGATCCCGCGTCGTGGCTCTGCTCCTGACCATGGGCCGCACTCTCATCGCTGCCGCCGCGCCGGCTCCGGCCCGGGCTCGCTCCCGGCCGGCTTGCCGACATTGCGGGGCACCGCTGCTGGACGAGCGCATGGCGGCGTCCGGCTTTTGCTGCGCCGGCTGCGCGTACGTCTTCCGGCTCGTCCATGAGCATGGGCTCGAGAGTTATTATCGGCTCAAGGACGCAGTCACCGCGCCGGCGGATGCGGCGGTGTTTCAATCGCGCGATTTTTCCTGGCTCGCCGCTGCACAGCATTCCGCTGAGGTTGCCGCGGGTCGGCGTCCCCCAACGCTTACCCTCGAGGTGCAGGGCATCTCCTGCGCGGGCTGCGTCTGGCTGATCGAGCACGTCTTCCGCCAGCAACCCGGAGCCCGCGACGTCGAGGTCAGCGCCCAGCTGGGCCAGATGCAGCTCCGTTGGATCCCCGGCGTCTTCTCGGCGGCGGACTTCGCCCGCCAGCTCCAGGCCTTTGGTTACCTCGCCGGGCCCGCGGGCGAAACCCCCAGCGTGCCGGAATCCCGCGGACTGGTCGGCCGCATCGGCCTCTGCACCGCCTTCGCGATGAACGTCATGCTCTTCACCCTCCCGGTTTATTTCGGGATGGAGCGCTCGTTCGCCTATGCCGGACTCTTCGGCACGCTCTCGCTCGCGTTCGGCACGCTCAGCCTCCTCGTGGGCGGCAGTTATTTTTTCAACCGCGCGACGCGTGCCCTGCGCGCCGGCGTCATCCACCTCGACGTGCCTATCGCCCTCGGCATCGCCGGCGCCTACCTCGGTTCGCTCTACGGCTGGCTCAGCGGCCGGGAGCAGTTCGTCTATTTCGATTTCGTCAGCGGCTTCATCCTTCTGATGCTCGCCGGCCGCTGGGCGCAAGTGGCCGCCGTGGAGCGCAACCAGCGCCGGCTCCTGCGTCAGCAACCCAAGCCACCGCAGGTGCGCCTGCTCGACGGTGGCGTCATTCCGCCGGAGCAGCTCGTGACGGGGCAGACTTATTTCTGCGCAGCAGGCCAAACCGTGCCGGTGGATTCGCGCCTCGAGTCCATCGCGGCTGAGTTTTCCCTCGCCACTATCAACGGCGAGGCCGCCCCTCGCACCTACCTCGCCGGCCAGCGCGTGCCCGCCGGTGCCAGTCAGGTCAGCCGCGGCGAAGGCCGCCTCACCGCGCTGCAACCGTGGTCCGATTCGCTACTCGCCCAGCTCCTCGCCCCCGCCGTTCGCGCCGACGTGCGCGCGCCGTTTCTCGAGCGCATCATCCGCGGCTACCTCATCGGCATTCTCGGCGTGGCCACCGTCGCCGGCCTCGGCTGGTGGTTCGCCACCGGAGATACGTTGCGCACCGGCGCAGTTGTCATCGCGGTGCTCGTCGTTTCCTGCCCGTGCGCCATCGGCCTCGCGTTTCCGCTCGCGGACGAGATGGCCACGATCGCCCTGCGGCGCCGCGGCGTGTTTGTCCGTGCCGCTGACCTCTGGACGCGTCTCTCCCGCGTGCGCCAGCTGGTCTTCGACAAAACCGGCACGCTCACCCTGGAGACGCCCGTGCTGGCCAATCCTGACGCCTTCCTTCCGCTTGATCCCGCCGCCCGCTCGGCTCTCCTCGCGCTCGTGCGCGACAATCCGCACCCCGTCAGCCAGTGCCTGCTCGAGCACCTGCTCGCCAGCGGCCCCGGCGACGCGACCGCCGGCGACATCGTCGAGGACATCGGCCACGGCGTCGCCTTGACGTCGGGCGGCCACCGCTGGGGCCTCGGCCGGCCCGGCTGGGCGGGTGCCGCCGCCGCGCCCGATCAGGCCGGAACGGATTTCACCTGCGATGGCCTGCTGCTCGCGCGCTTCCGTTTTGTCGACGCCGCCCGGCCGGATGCCTGCGCCGAAATCGCCGCGCTCGGCCGACTCGGCTACGCTACCACCATTCTCAGCGGCGACCATCGCGCCAAGGTGGAAAAACTTGCGGCCGAACTGGGGCTGCCCGCGAGCCACGCCTTGGGCGGATTCACGCCCCAGGAAAAAGCCGAGTGGCTCGGGCATCACGGAGCCGGGGAAACGCTCATGCTCGGCGACGGCGCCAACGACAGCCTCGCCTTCGATCGCGCGCTCTGCCGCGGCACCCCGGTGATCCACCGCGGCCATCTCGAGCAGAAGGCGGATTTTTATTATCTCGGCCGCGGCATCGGCGGCCTGCGCGCGCTGCTCGTCGTCAACGCGGTGCGCCACCGCTGCCAACACCGCCTCCTGATTTTCTCCGTCGCCTATAACGTGATCGCCGTCGGCCTGGCGGTCGCGGGCCGGATGAACCCCTTGGTCGCCGCGATCCTCATGCCCGCGAACTCGCTGCTGACGCTCGCTCTCGTGAGCCTCGGCATGCGCCGCGCGTTTCAGGCACCCGCGCTGCCGCCGGGCGGCCGCCCTTGATTACTTCTTGGGCCGGGCGGATTTTTTTCGGGAGGCTGGGACGACGAGCACCGGGCAGGCCGCCTTCAGGAGTACGCGATGCGTCGTGCTGCCCACCAACAGATCGTACATGGCCGTGTGCCCGTGTGACCCCATGACAATGTAGTCCGCTTCCAGCTCCGCAGCTTGTTTGAGGATGTAACTCACCGGATCGCCGGTGACCTGCAGCGTGTCCGTGACGAGCCCGTCCGCTTTGAGCCGCTGGGCAAATCGGTCGAGGTGCTTGGCGGCGGCGCGTTCGCTCACGGTGACGGCTTCGGCGACATTCTCCATATACGGTGCGTATTCGGACGCGATGAGCGGCAACTGGGTGATGTTGATCAGAACCAGGCGGGCCTTCTGGTCGCGGGCCAGCACCGCCGCTGCGGCGACCACCGTCTCAGTGATCGCGGAGAAATCAACCGGCGTTAGGATCGTTTTCATGGATTTAACTTAGCACAAATCCAGACGCCCGCTAAGCGTAGTTTGCGAGACCCTACGCAGTTCTTGCGCCGCCTGGCCGCGCCCTCCGAAGCACCACGTGCAAAGGAGGGTTGCCCACGGAATACACGGAAAGCTTCAAAGACCTGCGGGAATAGCCGGGCGAGGTTCGAACACTCCTCCTTCTCTGATTTCCGTGTATTCCGTGTGTTCCGTGGGCAAATTTTCCGAGGATGAGACTCCGGATACCGCGCAGGTTCACCCGAGCTCTCCCCTTATCCCTTACAGCTTACCCCCTTAAACCTTACCCCTTACCGCCTCGCTTGCCTTTTCCCTCATGCGGCCCATGGTGCGCCTCCCGTTCTTTGACTGGTCGCACCCAGTCGTTTCTCCTTTCACCTTTCTCCCTTTCTTCTTTTCCGCTTTGGGGGTGTTCCGGATTCGACCCTTGGTTGGAGTGCGCCGCTGCCCTGTCGAGAGTCGGAGGTCTCTCGTAAAATCCCCTTCGAAAAACATAAATGGCAACAACGAAGAAATGCTAATGGCTGCCTAATTCAGGCTCCACGTTTGCCCGGCGACACCTGCTAGCCGGAGCGAACGACGACAGCAGGAATAGTGTGCGGAGCCGTCCGCGGTGCGCACACCGTATCTTCAATCCGGGGACTAGCTGAGGCTTTAGCGCGCGTGATCGCTTGGCCCTGGCGAAATTAAACTCACGCTACACAGGGTAGACGCGGTGCGCAAAGGTCAGGGGCACGCGGGTTCAACTCCCGCCACCTCCACTTTTTTCCACAGAAAAAAGTGCCCTCCGCAGCTCATCCGAGCGAAGGAGGGCCCCAAAAAAGCCGGCTCCCCGCGAGCCGGCTTTTTTCATGCCCGCCCCCGACAGGCCCTGACCGCCTCGTTCGTATGATCCGGCGATGTAGGGGCGCAGTCTTGCTGCGTCCCTTCCGCGATCATCCGAACCGCGCGCAGCCAGCCTGGGCCCCCACAGACGGACCTTGGGTGCGGCGAATAATACCCCCATCACCGCACTCTTTACGGCGCTCACTTCGGCAAAATGCATCCTGCATGGCCTACCCCGGCTTGCCCTTCCCGTGCCCCAGTCCGGAATTCTTAGCCACGAAGAGGCGCAAAAAGCACAAAAGATGAGGTCCTGATTGAAACGTCCCACCTGTCATTGCGAGGAGCGCAGCGACTCGGCAATCCATCCGGAATTTCGGTGGATCGCCCCTAGGCGTTGCCGGAAGCCGCCGGATGGAGCTTACTCGATGCTGATCAGTTCGACCTCGAAAATGAGCGTCGCGCCAGCCGGGATCGGGCCGGAACCCTCGGGACCGTAGGCGAGGTCCGACGGAATCACGAGGCGCCACTTCGAGCCGACCGGCATCAGCTGGAGAGCTTCGACCCAACCCGGAATGACGCCGGTGACGGGAAACGAAATCGTTTCGCCGCGCTCCACCGAGCTGTCGAAGACCGTGCCGTCCGGGAGCGTGCCGTGGTAGTGAACCTCGACGGACTGGTCGCGAGTGGGTTTCGC
>JBDTJA010000363.1:0-2631 GCA_039936075.1 Opitutaceae bacterium
CGTCCAACAAGGGCCCGGCCGACTGGTTCACGGGCATGGTGCGCATTGATCCGATGATCGCGACGCCGCCGCCCGCGCGCGTCGCAGGGGCGAGCGTCACGTTTGAACCCGGCGCGCGCACCGCGTGGCATACGCATCCCCTCGGCCAGACGTTGATCGTCACGTCCGGCTGCGGCTGGGCGCAGCGCGAGGGCGGGGCCATCGAGGAAATCCGGCCGGGTGATGTGGTGTGGTTCTCGCCCGGCGAGAAACACTGGCACGGCGCGACCCCGACGACAGCCCTGACGCACCTCGCGATCCAAGAGGCGCTCAACGGCAAGTCCGTCGACTGGCTGGAGAAAGTGAGCGACGAGCAGTATCGGGGGTGAGCTTTCAGCGCGCGAACTCATCGGCAGGCGACTGCGCTAGTCGCCGCCTAAAATCTGCTGCAATCTGTCCGGCGCTGGTCGGATGCCGCGGCGCCCGGAGAGCTGAAAGCTGATCGCTTGACCGCTGCTTCACTTCACGACCAGCACGCCACGCATGCCGGCGGCGCAGTGCGCCGGGAATGAGCAGAGGAAGGGATATTTGCCCGGCACGGTCGGCGCAGTGAACGACACGTCGCCGGTTTCGCCGGGGCCCAGCAGCGCGATGGCGGCCAGCACCTTGGCCTTGAGTGCCGGGGGTTCGTAATTTTCGGCCTTGGCGGAAAGCGCGGCCGCTGCGTACGTGTCGGGATTCTCGCCGGCCACCAAGAGGATCCAGTTATGGCCCATAACCTCCTTGGGCATGGTGCCGACATTGTGTAGCTGGATGTGGAGGCTTTCGCCCGGTGCGGCTTTAACTTCCGCGACATTGAAGCGCAGGTTGTCGCTGGCCGTGATCACGACGGTTTTGGCCGCCTCGGCGGCAGCGAGTGACACGGCCAGGAGGCCGGTCGCGAAGAGTATCAGCAGGGATTTGATATTCATGGGAATTGATTTTGGGGCCGACTAAAACACGATCCAAGCCTCGAGATAGAGGGTGTTGTTGTCGCGCGCATTGCGGCCGGAGCCGTCGTAATTGGTCCGAGCGCCGTCGAACTTGCCGTACGCCGTGTATTGCAGGGATAGTTTCACGTTGCTTTGTGGCCAGAATGCCGGGCCGCCGCCCTTGTTGAAGGGAAGGTAGTCGAGCTGGAAGATGGCACCATCGCTGTTCGGGGAGCCGGTGACGCTATCCGCATAGAGTAGCGCATCGCTGTCGCCGGTGATCGTGAAATATTGGACGGTCAGGCCGTACGTCTTGTCATAGAGATAGTGCACCGTCGCCTTGAAGGTGCGCAGCGTGTCGGTGGGGTTGGAGACGGAGCCGAGTGGCTCGCTCGCCGTCCAGTGCTGATGCTCGTCAATCCAAGTCAGCGCTGCGGAAACGTCGTGCCGCGCAAACGCCACCTGATACTGTGCGTCCAAGCCAAGATCGATCGTGCGGTCGTGGCCGGCGCTGCCGTCGCGGCCGGGCAGCGTGTTGGCGGCAAGGCCGAACGTGCCGAATTCGAGCGATCCGGGCCCGACGGGCTTGTCGAGGGCGACGCGCCAGTAGGGTGCCAGGCGATTGATCTGCGCCTCTCCCGTCGGGTCCACGCCGAGTGATTTCTGGAGTTGCGCGCCGAGCGTGTGGTAGCCGGCGATGTCGATATAGAGGGTGTGATCGAACATGGCATAGACTCCGGCGCTCATGACCTGCTGCGACAGTCCACCGTCGATCAGCGTCGCTGCGGCGGGACTGGGCGCGAGGCCGGAGCTGGTAAAGGGATAACCCCAAGCCGTCGTGCTGTTCCAGGGATCCTGCAGCATCGGGTTATTGTTCGCGTAGAACCCGAAGCTCGTATGAAGCACGGAGATCTCCGCCGTGTCGGCGTAGCGCAGCTCAAAATTATCCCAGGACCACGTTTTGCCGACGCCGTCGTAGGTCGTCTGCAGGAAGATGCCGAAGCGGTTGGCGACCGTCGCCCCGTCGGGACCGAACAATTCCGCGGCGTACGGGCCGAACAGTCGGCCTGCGTAAAAGAGACTGGCCTGGGTCAGAGCGTAATTATTGTTGGCGCCAAAGCCCGGCGCGGCGCCGCCGGTCTGGGCAGCCTGCGTATTGGTGAACGACGGTTGGAGCATCACCGCAATGGGTGGAATGCGACTTTGTTCGGAACTCATGGTGTACCCGCTGAGCTTGAACTCCCGGCCCAGCGCCGTGAGCTCGGGAAACGACGTGTGGCAGGCGATGCACGACAACCCCGTCTGACGCGCGAAGCTGGGCACGGCTTGGCAGAGAGTCGGTGAGAGCAGACCGGCGAGCCCCAGCAGGGCCGCGACGGGAAGCGATAAGGCGGACCAAGGACGATTCGAGTTCATCAGGATCATTGATTTTGATTTTTGGAGCCCAACGAAGCTTTCGCGAGACAGCCTAGCATACCTCGTCGGCAAAGGCTGCGCATGGGTTGCTTTTCACTGTGCAGATTTTCGCGTCGATCCGCAGCGCAGGGGAGCAATAGGCGGGATATCAAGGTGCCATCCTACCTCGCTTCCGGGTCGCTGGCTATGGGGTGAAGTCGGTAGGCGAGGCTCCCTTGCTTGGGCCGTCACAAGCGTCGATTTGGTGGAGAAGGTTACCGACGCG
>JBDTJA010000364.1:0-1837 GCA_039936075.1 Opitutaceae bacterium
CATTCCCGGATGTCGATCCGAGCAAAGGGGTAAGGGGTGAAGGGTTCATACCAACTAACCACTCGTGAATATGCGAGCTACGCGGATCGGCTAATTCGCGAGGAAAAGCTGCGTTGCGAACATTTTCCTCGGATGAATTGAAACAAAGTTTGAGTTTCAGTCTACGGTGACCATCCGGTCCCAGCGGCGGCTCTGCTGCCGGTGGCTGGAGGCTCGAAATGACCAGTTAAATCCCCGTCTGGCGATCAGACCGTTAGCGGTTGAAGCCGGTCTGGAAGGGCGCGCAGGCCCGACCAGACCGGGAAGACAATCAAAGGGTCACTTGGCGGGAGCAAACAAGGCCTCGTAGGTCGGGATCTGCTTCTGCAGCTCATCCCGCAGCGCGGTGCCGGCGAGGAAGAAGTCGGTCTCGCTCTTGCCGTCGTTGGCGGGGTGCTTGTAGGCCGCGACGAGCAGTCCGACGCTTTCGCCCGCGGCGTCGCGCAGCGGCATCATCATCACAAATTTCCGCACGGCGTCATGGGTGCGGTGCCAGCGGGGATCCACGATGGTGATGCCCAGCTCGCTGACCATAACGTCGTCCGGATCATCCGGATTGCCGATGCGATCAACATAGGAGCCGGCAAACATCGTGTAGACCTTGGACAGACCGGGCGGCACGCCGTGAAAGGTGATGCTCAACAACTCCGGATGGCTTGCCATGATTTGCTCCGAAAGGGTTTGGGCGTAAAGTTTGTGCGCGGGGGGCGTCCAGTTCTTCGGCTTTTCGGCGGCGTGAAGGCTGAGCGCCGCAGCGCCGCAGGCCAGGGCCAGAAGGATCTTAGCGAGGGTCTTCATGAGGGGAGTGATGACGTAGGGTTGCTTTCGGGGTGAACTGAACAAGGGAGGATTCTTAGCCGCTGCGGATTAAGTGAAGCTGAAACCGTGCTGAATTTAACTTCAGGTGGCATCAGCGGTTGATCCTAAACCCGAATTCAGTTCGGTTTCAGCGGGGTTTCATTCGCCGGTGGCAGAATCAGCTGCCATGAATACCGCCGCGCGCGAGATTACCCTGAGATTTCTGGCCGAGCCGGGTGACGTTAATTTCGGCGGGAAAGTCCACGGCGGCGCTGTCATGAAATGGATCGATCAGGCTGGCTATGCCTGCGCCGTGGGCTGGAGCGGGCATTATTGCGTCACGATCTATGTGGGCGGAATCCGGTTTCTGCACCCGATCCTCATCGGTCACCTGGTGGAAGTAACCGCGAAGGTGATTTACACGGGTCGGACCAGTTTGCATGTCGCGATCACGGTGCGGGCGGGCGATCCGCGGGGCGGTGGGCTGACCGATACCACCCACTGCACCATTGTCTTTGTCGCCGTCAATTCCACCGGTGGGGCTGTGCCGGTGCATCCTTGGAAGCCGGTTGCGGCAGAGGACGTCGCGCTCGAGTCATACGCCATCAAGCAAATGGAGCTCCGCCAGGCGATGGACGCCGCCCTGCAGACGCCGTCCTCCAGTAATGGGGACGTCTGATTTTGGAGGTTTGTGGGTCGGGCCTGATCGCAGATGGTTTACACAATCCCGAGCCGCACGTGCGCACACCAGATCCAGCGGCGCGGGGTTTCGCCCAAAGTTTGCCCGGCGATCCTGCGCAACGCGGTGATGCCCAGCTGTTCTTCAGTAATGCCGGCCTTCAACAAGGCCATCACGTAGCCCTGGCTGAGGAACAGCCCGACCAGTCGTTCGGCATTGCCCAGATCGGTGTGATGCACGACCAGGTCGCGCACGTAGCGGAACACTGGGCTGGCCTGCATCCGGGCGAGATGGCCGGACTTGGCCCAATGCTGCAGGCCC
>JBDTJA010000365.1:0-9499 GCA_039936075.1 Opitutaceae bacterium
TGCGCCGAGCGGGTAAAAAAACACCGTGAAATACAGCACGCCCGCCACCGATCCCCATGTACCCGGCGCCCGCAGCTTGCTGCCCACGGGACCGAGTCGCGCGATGGCCAGCACGACGTGCGTCGGAAGAAATCTCGGCCAGATCGGTTGCTGCAGGCGCATATCAATCCATGATCACGTGACCATGGCGGCGCAGATACGACCAGCCGGACGTGAGGGTGAGAATCGTGGAAAGGACAAACAGCCCGATGCCCACCAGATGGATCGCGTAGATGAGGCCCCGTTCATCGCCGCCCAACAATTCCGGAAAATCCAGGGCAAACATCCGCCAGCCAATCAACCAGCCGATGGCATTGAACTGCACGAAGGCCTTGATCTTGCCGCCCGCATCCGCCTCCACCACCACGCCCTTCGAGGCCGCGGCCATGCGCATGCCCGAGATCGCAAACTCCCGAGCCAGGATGCACAGCAGCAGCATCATGGCCGCGGTATTATGCCCGAGGAAAAAATTCCCGCTGACCAGCGCGATCATGATGCCAATCACCATTACCTTGTCGATGACCGCATCCATGAAGCGGCCGAAAGCAGACACTTCCCCACGTTGCCGGGCGATTTTTCCGTCCAGCCAATCCGTGAGGGCCGCCGCGATGTACAGCCAGAAACAGATTGTCGCCGACCAGGGGAAATCCTGATGCAGTAACCCGACCACGACAAACATCATGGGAATCCGCGAGAGCGTGAGTAGATTGGGCAGGTTGTATTTCATGCGTTCAGCGGACAGGCAGCGCGGCAAGCCAAGCTCCCGCGCCTGCAAAAGCAAGGCCTCAGCAGGTCGGACCCGTTGAAAGCGCCGCGTCGCGGGTCCTTGATCGAGGCGGGGCGTTACCCACCCGTGGATTGGTTGCCAGCTCTGTCACAGAACCCGATCAGAACTCGAAAAATCGAGATCGGCTCCGAAACGAGGGCGTGCCTTCAGCCCGATTTGTCACTCTGAACGAAGTGAGGAATGGTGTGAAAACACGCTCGTGATCGGCCCCGGTCCGGCGAGAAATTCGAAGTTTATATCGTGGCCAACCACTCCTTAACGAACCGGCTATTCTCCGCTTTCCCCGCGCCGCTTTCTCTGCCTTGCTGCGCTTCGCTTCCGCCATGCACCACTGCATCTATCCTGGTACCTTCGATCCCATCACCAACGGTCACCTCGACGTGCTCGGGCGCGCCGCGAAGCTGTTTGACCGCGTCACGGTCGCCGTCGCCGACAACCCCGGCAAAGATCCGCTCTTCTCCATCACCGAACGCCTCGAGATGCTGCGCCCCAATCTCACGCCGTTCCCGAATGTCACGCTGACCCCGTTCGGCGGCCTGCTGGTGGATTTCTGCATCGCTCAGCAAGCCGGCGCCATCATTCGCGGCTTGCGTGCGCTGTCGGACTTCGAGTTCGAGTTCAACATGGCGCTGATGAACCGCCACCTGAAGCCGCAGGTCGAAACGATTTTCGTTATGCCCAACGAGCAGTTCAGCTACACCAGCTCCTCGCTGGTGAAGCAGGTCGCCAAATACGGCGGCGACGTCACCCATTTCGTCCCCCCCAACGTCGCCGCGGCGTTGAAGAAATATTACAAGTTCTGAGGCTCCGTCCGTTTAGCCACAAAGAGGCGCAAATTTCATTAGCGACTGCAGGGCAAGTCCCCTACTCGCACCGAGGTGCGCCACAGGGTGGATCGAGGACCGCGAGAGTTTTTCAAACCGCGGATTCAGCGATTGTCATCCTGAGCCTCGCGAAGGATCCAGTGACGCTCCGCTAGGGCGTCGACGGCATCCAATACCCACCGCCTTGATCTTTTACCCTTGTCATCGCGAGGTGCGCGAAGCGCGCCGTGGCGATCCAGCTGGATTGCGTCGTCGTCCCGGCGAGCGGGGCTCCTCGCCATGACTGAGAACGAGTCACGAGCGATCCATATAACTCCCCCACTCGCACCGAGGCGTGCCAACCGGTTGATCGAGAATCTCGGAAGTATTTCGCGCATTTAGAAACGGTGTAGCCACGAGCGTGAGCGAGTGGAGGGAGCCGGACACTCGCTCACGCTCGGAGATACTTCCGGCCCTTCGGCTACGACAATTTTGAAACGGTTCTAAGGGCTCCGACGGTTTCCAACTGGATTCTTTCCCTTCGTTTAGAATGACAAACGGGGTCTGAGGGCGCGCTCTAGACTTTCCTTGTGACTTTCGCGCCTCTTCGCGGCTCAACCCTGATGGATTCAGCGCACACCCGCCGACTTGAGCGTCGCGTCGAGAAAGGCGCTGTAGTCGGCCTTCAGCTTTTCCCTTGATTCCTTGTGGATATACATCATGTGGCCCGCCTCGTAATAGGTGAGCGTCAGGTGATCACGAATCGAGGGATCCAACCCCATGTGATCCACCGTGTATTTCGTCGCGTAATACGGCGTTGCCAGATCGTAGTGGCCGTTCGCAATCCAGACCTTGAGAAAGGGGTTCTTGGTCATCGCTTTCTTCAGCGTCTCAGCGACGTTGAGGTATTCGTTCTCCGCGTTGCTGTAGCTCCAGGGATACACGGCGTTGGTCAGGAGCTCGTACGCCAGGTCGTTCTCATACTTCAGGTCGTGCCGTACGTAGTCATTGAACGCTGTCGCGTAGCCGCCATTGATCGCGTCCATGCTCGGATCCGAAAAACCATTGTTGTCCGTGATGCCCACGATCCGGCTGTCAAGTCGGCCGATCGTGCGGTGCTCGCTTTTTTTCAGCTCGGTCACAAAGCGGAAAATATTGATCCGCAGATTCTGATCCAAGACGAAGGCCATCGGGAGGCCCGTATAGCTGGACAACTCCTGGGCGATGCGCTGGCGCTCCGCTTCCGGGAGGGAGGAACCCTGCATCAGCGCGACGGAATAGTCCTTCGCGACGAAATTCTCCACGCGAGCCAGAGTCTTCGGCAGATCCTTGGCGAGGTCGCCTTTGAGTTTTCCATGATACCACGCCGCGGCGGTGTAGGTGGGCAGGAACAGCTCGTACGGCAGGTCATTGCCGGGGGCGAAGAGTGCCGTTTGGAAATTCATGATCGAGGAAATCAGAATGATTCCGTTCAGGTAAAAATCGTACTTCCCCTGCAGGTAATCCGACAGTCCGGCCGCGCGCGTTGTCCCATAACTCTCGCCGACCAGGAATTTCGGCGAGGACCAGCGCTGATTGCGCGTCGTCCAGAGCCGGATGAATTCGCCCACGGACTCGATGTCACCGGTGAAACCATGAAACTGCTTCGCATCCACGCCCTTCGCCGGCCGGCTGTAGCCGGTGGAAACCGGGTCAATGAAGACCAGGTCTGTCTGGTCGAGCCACGAATTCTCGTTGTCCACCCATTTGTACGGCGGCGGCAGTGACTCGCCCTTGTCCGTCATGACCACGCGCTTCGGCCCGAGTGCGCCCATGTGCAGCCACACTGACGACGAACCCGGGCCGCCGTTGAAAGAAAAAGTCAGCGGGCGCTTCGCCATGTTTTCCTCACCGAGTTTCGTGTAGGCCGTAAAGAAAATATTCGCGCGCGGCTTGTCCTTGGCGTCCTTCAGCACGAGATAACCGACGGTCGCGCGGTATTTGATCAGTTTACCGCCGATCGTGATCTCATGCTCCGTGATCGAGAGCACGGGCTCCTTTTCCTTCGGTTCCGCCTTCTTCTCGAGCACCGACAACTCGGCCTTCGTCTCGGTTTTTTCGTCGGTCGCTTCCCCGGCCGCACGCGCCAGGGGGAAAACCACCAGGGCCGTGAGCAGGACAATCCAAGAGCGCAGGAGTTTCATGGGGTGAGGTTGGGTGCTCGCAACCAAGATTTCTCCGCCCCGCACTGGCAATAAGATTTGCTCCACGTGAATGTCTCGTAACCTTTTGCAGTTGTTCACGTCTCAGTGCCCAGTCGGTCTCCATCAGGCCCGGACCGCTGCGCGAGTTTGGATTGCCCAAGCCCGACCCCGTTTACTCTATCCTTCCTCCTCTCCATGGCTAAATCGAAAAGTTCCGGCGGACTGATTGTGATGCTGATCATCCTCGTGGCCGCGGTAGCTGGAGGCTGGTATTTCTGGCGCCAAAGCACCGATAAGGTCCCCGAATACACGACGGTCACGGTCACCCGCGGCAATGTGACGCAAACGGTAACCGCCACTGGCACGCTCCAGGCCGTGACCACCGTGGACGTCAGCAGCCAGATCTCGGGCAACATCGCCAAACTCTACGTGGACTGGAATTCGCCCGTAAAACAGGGCCAGCTGCTCGCGGAGATTGATCCTTCCAATTATCAGATCGCGCTCCAGCAGGCCGACGGCCAGCTCGCCAACGCCAAGGCCAATTACGCGCTGATGAAAGCCAACGCCGACCGCGCGCGCAGCTTGTTCAAGCAAACCCTCATCCCGCAAAGCGACCTCGATACCGCCGAGGCCCAGCTCGCCCAAGCTGATGCGCAGGTCAAAATCCAGAGCGCCAACTATGATACCGCCAAGGTCAACCTCACCCGCTGCAGCATCCTCTCCCCGATTGATGGCAGCGTGATTTCCCGGAGCGTGGACGTCGGCAACACCGTCGCCGCCAACCTCAGCGCGCCCGTGCTCTTCCAGATCGTGAATGACCTCAAGTTGATGCAGATCGACGCCGCCGTTTCCGAGGCCGATATCGGCAATGTCGCGGAAAAGCAGTCGGTCACCTTTACCGTGGATGCCTTTCCCAACCGCCAGTTCCGCGGCACCGTGTCGCAAATCCGCAACTCTCCGAAGACCTCCCAAAACGTGGTGATCTACGACACCATGATCGACGTGCGGAACAACGACCTGAAACTTAAGCCCGGCATGACGGCCAACCTTTCCATCATCGTCGCCAATCACAAAGACGTCCTCAAGGTGGCCAATAGTGCCCTGCGGGCCCGGATCCCGGAGGATCTGCTCCCCCCGCCTCCCGCGGCCAAGCCCTCCGCCGATGGCAAGACGCCGCTCGCCGCCAAGCCGTTGACCGACGAGGAACGCCGGGCGCAAATGCAGCAGCTAATGAAGGATGCCGGCTTTGTCCGAGGCAACGGCCCGCCGACTCCCGAGGTTATTGCGAAAATTCACGAGCTGGCCACGGAGCGCGGCATTGAGCTTCCTGCCGGCCGCTTCGGCGCCAGCCGCGACAGCAATCAGCCGGTCACGCGCACCCTTTATCGTCTGCTCGGCACGGATGCGAAAACCGCCCATCCCGAGGCAGTCACGGTCAAACTCGGCATCACGGATGGCGTAGCCACCGAAGTTCTTGCGGGCCTCAACGAGGGCGACGCCGTCGTCACCTCCGTCACGACTCCCGGGACCCAGAGCAGCAGACCCGCCGCCAGTCCCTTTGGCGGCGGCCCGCGCCGCGGTTTCTAAGCAACCTGAACCGCTGATCGCATGGCCGCCGTCGTCCAGCTCGAGGACATTCACAAGATATACGACTCCGGGGAGGTTCAGGTCCACGCGGTGCGTGGCGTCACGCTGGATTTTGCCAAGGGGGAATTTCTCGCCGTCATGGGCGCCAGCGGCTCCGGCAAGTCCACGCTCATGAACACGCTGGGTTGCCTCGACCGACCCACCCGCGGTCGCTATCTGCTCGACGGCGTGGATGTCTCCAGCCTCGACCGCAACGAGCTGGCCGACCTGCGCAACGAGAAGCTCGGTTTCGTTTTCCAAGGCTTCAATTTGCTCTCGCGGACCACGGCCCTCGAGAATGTCGAGCTGCCCATGCTCTACGGCCAGCACCGCATCTCGGGTCAAGAGCGGCAGGAACGCGCCGAGCGCTGCCTCGACATCGTCGGCCTCTCCCAGCGCGCCGATCACTTTCCCAGCCAGCTTTCCGGCGGACAGCAGCAGCGCGTCGCCATTGCCCGCGCCCTCGTGAACAACCCGCAGGTGCTGCTCGCCGACGAGCCCACCGGCAATCTCGACAGCAAGACCGCCGTCGAAGTCATGGGCGTTTTCCAGAAGCTCAACGACCAGGGCATCACGATCGTCATGGTCACGCACGAGCTCGACATCGCCCGCTTCTGCAAGCGCAACATCATCATGCGCGACGGCAAAGTCGTGAGCGACATCGCGGTCCCGGATCGGACGCTAGCGGGCGAAGAACTGCAACGCATCGCCCAGGCTGAAGCCGCCGCCAAACTCACCGACTGATCCGACGTTTGGTCGCCCATCACCCCTGGCCCATCGCCCTTCACCCTTCATCCATGCGCCTCGGCTCCACCCTCACCATCTCAGCCCGTGCCCTCCGCCGGAACACCATGCGTTCCATTCTTACGGCGCTTGGCATCATCATCGGTGTGGCCGCGGTCATTGTCATGGTCAGCCTCGGCACCGGCGCGAAGAACATGGTCGAGGGGCAGATTGCCTCCTTTGGTGAAAATCTTCTGCTGGTTTTTTCCGGGAGCGTCAGCACCGGTGGCGCCCGCAGCGGCGGCTTTGGCGCCGGCACCCTGACCGTCGATGACGCCGAGGCGATCCGGACTGAGCTCCCCAACATCGTGGCCGTCAGCCCCGAGGTCCGCACCGGTGCCCAGATTCTCGCCAACGGACTCAATTGGTCCACCCAGGTTCTGGGTGAGGGGGCCGACTATCTTGCCATTCGCCAGTGGAAGATTGCGGACGGGGCGATGTTTTCCGATGCCGACGTCCGGAGCGTCGCCAAGGTCTGCGTCATTGGCCAAACGATTGTCACCCAGCTGTTCCCCGACACCTCGCCGATCGGCCAGACGCTCCGCATCCGCACGCAGCCGTTCAAGGTCGTGGGCGTCCTGGCCGCCAAGGGGCTCTCGGTCCAGGGCCAGGACCAGGACGACCTTGTCATCGTGCCCTACACCAGTGCGATGAAGCGCGTGACCAAGCAGACCATGCTGCGCTCCATCAACGCGCAGGCCGTGAGTTCCGATGCGCTGATCACCGCGCAAAACGACATCATCGCCCTCCTCCGCCAGCGGCATCACACCACGGAGCAGACCGATGACTTTACCGTGCGCAACCAGATCGAGATCGCGCAGGCAATGACGGCCACCACCGACACCCTCACCTGGCTGCTCGGCGCCGTCGCCGGCGTTTCGCTGATCGTCGGCGGCATTGGCATCATGAACATCATGCTCGTGTCCGTGACCGAACGCACCCGGGAGATCGGCATCCGTCTCGCCGTCGGCGCGCATGGCAGCGAGATCCAGCTGCAGTTTTTGACCGAGGCCATCGTGCTCAGCGCGTTTGGCGGCACGCTGGGCATTCTTCTGGGCATCGGCGCCTCCGAGCTCATTTCCTATTTTAAACACTGGCCGGTCCTCGTCTCCACCACCGCCGTGATCGTCTCCTTTGTGTTCAGCGCTCTCGTCGGCGTGATCTTCGGTTTCTATCCGGCGCGCAAGGCATCGCTGCTCGATCCGATCGACGCGCTGCGCTACGAGTAAGCGGTTTTTTTGTGTCGCGCGGGAAAACGTTTGCCGACGATGGTGTCGGCCTGCCCGCATGAACCTCCGAATCCTGATCTTGTTCGCGTGCGCCGTGGGGCTGCTGCCGGCGGAGACACCCAGCGAGGCCGCCTTCGCGCTCTACAAAGCCAAGCAGTATCCTGACGCGCGCGCCGCTTACGCGAAAATCATCGCCGGAGATTCCAGGAACGCCGAGGCCCATTACTATCTCGGCATGATCGCCAAGCGGCGATCCGAGAATGACGAAGCAATCACCCAATTGGAACAGGCCACCGCGCTGGCTCCGACGAACTCTGAATATTTTCTGGATTTGGGTGACGCATATGGCACCGCGGCCGGCAAGGCGGGCCTGTTCTCGCAGCTGAGCCTCGCCCGGAAATGTCAGGCCGCCCTCGAGAAGTCCGTGCAGCTCGATCCCAACAACCTTCAGGCCCGCAACGGCCTGGTGACTTACTACCGCCAGGCCCCCAGTTTCGTGGGCGGCGGCATGAGCAAGGCGTATGAGCAGGCCGCCGAGATCAAAAAACGCGATCCCGTGATGGGTGCCCACGTGTATGGGGCGCTCTACGTGGCCGATAAGAAGTATGACGACGCCTTCGCCGTCTATGAAAAGTTGCTTGAAACCCACCCGGACAACTATCTCGCGCTTTATTCCATCGGTCGCACCGCCGCCGAGTTCGACCTCAAGCTTGACCGCGGTGAACAGGCGCTCCGGCGGTGCCTGGAGCTGACCCCCGGGAAGGGCGAACCGTCCCACGCCGCCGTGCAATGGCGCCTCGGCATTCTCGCAGAGAAGCGCGGCGACAAAAGCGCCGCCCACGCCGCCTACGAAGCTTCACTCAAGCTCGATCCCGGGTTCAAGCAGGCCGGGGACTCGCTCGCCAAGTTGAAGTGAGCGGTTGCGCTCGCCCAGCCCACGCCTAAGTTCGCGCCCCAATGGCTGCGATGCCTCTCGTTGAACTCCATGACGTTACCAAGCGCTACGGCGAGGGTCCGCTCGTGCTCGACCGGGTCAACCTGAGCGCCGCGTCCGGTGATTTTATCAGCCTCATCGGCCCGAGCGGCTGCGGCAAATCCACCCTGCTCCGCCTCATCGCCGGCCTGAGTCCGGTGTCGGGTGGTACCCTGAAAGTGGACGGCCGCACGCCCGAGCAGGCCGCCGCCGAACTCGCCTTCGTTTTCCAGGAACCGACGCTGCTGCCCTGGCTCACCGTGGCTCGCAATGTGGACCTTCCGCAGAAACTCCGCGGTGTTCCCGCCGACGAACGCCGCGCCACGAACCGGCGGGTGCTCGATTTGGTCCGCCTCGGCGATCGCGCGTCGGCTCATCCGCGCCAATTGTCCGGCGGCCAAAAAATGCGCGTTTCCATCGCGCGCGCCCTCTCGCTCGCGCCGAGAATCCTCCTGCTCGACGAACCGTTTGGTGCGCTCGACGAAATGACCCGCGAGCATCTCAACGAGGAACTCCTCGCCATCCGTCAGCAGCAGGCGTGGACCGCTTTTTTTGTCACCCACTCCGTCGCCGAGGCCGTGTTTCTTTCAAGCCGCATTTTCGTGATGTCCGCCAATCCCGGTCGCATTCACACCGAGGTCTCCGTCGCGCTGGCTTATCCCCGCACCGCGCAGACCCGGCAGTCCCGCGAGTACCACGACCTCGTCGCGGAGGTCTCCCGTCTGCTGCGCTCGGTCGAAACCGCCGCCGCCTGATCGCCCGATGTCGAAGCGTTACCTCAACTTCCTCCTGCCGGCCGCGACCGGCGCGCTCTTCATCGCCATCTGGTACGCCGTGCGTTTCTCGATGGCGGAGGAAATGCGCTTCCTGCTGCCGACTCCCGGCGAGATCATTGATGCGTTCCAGAGCAACAGCGAGGCCCTCGCCCGCGCCGCGCTCAACACGGCCGAGGGCGCCCTGCTGGGTTTCGTTGCCGCCATCCTGGTGAGTTGCCTGCTCGCCCTCGTGCTCTCCCTCTCCTCGCTCGTGCGCGTCAGCCTCTACCCCTACCTGATGATGCTGCAGATGATTCCGGT
>JBDTJA010000366.1:0-40460 GCA_039936075.1 Opitutaceae bacterium
GCCGCGCGGATCGCGGCCAGGAAATTAAAATTTCCTCGTGCTCTGAGTCCCCTACTTACCTGGACCAATCGCAGATCCGTTTTGTTTTGTCATGCCCGCACCCGCAGTTTGCGTGAAGGCGTGCCATGCCCCTCCTCCGCGCCAGCGATATCCAGATTCGCGATCCGTTCATCCTTCCGGTGCCCGCCGAGCGAAATTATTATCTCTTCGGCACGACGGACAAAGATTCTTGGGGCGAAAATCCCGGCGCGGGCTTCGACGCTTACCGCAGTCGTGATCTGATCAACTGGGAGGGACCGTTCCCAGTTTTCCGGCCCGAGCCGGGTTTCTGGGGCACGATTAATTTCTGGGCGCCCGAGGTGCATGTGTGGCGCGGACGTTTCTACATGTTCGCCAGTTTCAAGGGCTCAGGCCGGCACCGTGGCACGCAAATCCTCGTCGCCGATCATCCGCTCGGCCCGTTTTACCCGCATAGCTCTGGCGCCGTCACGCCCGCCGACGCCGAATGCCTGGATGGAACACTTCACCTCACGTCCGATGGACAGCCGTGGATGATTTTTAGTCGTGATTGGACGCAGATCGAGGTCGGCCGCTACTCCGCCCTGCCTCTCCGTGACGATCTGAGCGCCGCCGCCGGACCAGCGATCGATCTTTTTCCTGTCAATGCCGCTCCGTGGGTCCGCCCTCCGCCGTGGCAAAAGGAGCGCCGAGAAAAGGGCGAACCGCCCTGCTTCGTCGCCGATGGCGCATGGCCGTTTCGAATGAAGAACGGCCAGCTCTGCCTGCTGTTTTCGAGCTGGAATGAAACGAGTTACGCCACCGGCGTGGCCCGCGCCCTCTCGGACGATCTTATCGGACCCTGGCAGTGTGATCCACTTGCGCTCTTCCCAGATAACGGCGGACATGCGATGATCTTCAGGGGGTTCGACAGTCTTTTGTATCTGACGCTGCATCAACCCAACGGGCCTCCGCCGGAGCACCCGCGGATTTTTCCGCTCGAGGAATTCCTCGGGCAACTTCGGCTCGGGCCTCCGCTGGAGTCTTGAATCGGGAATTATGTCACCGTGGTCGGCGCGGCGCAGGTTGTGGGCAATTGCCGCGGGTGTGCGAATCTCGTCCGAGTCGATCCGACGCTTTTCTTTTGGTGTCTTTTTGTGCCTCTTTGTGGCCAAATTCCCGGATGCCGCGTTCCTCCGACACTATCACCGCGCTCGCCACGCCCGTCGGCACATCGGCGATCGCGGTCGTGCGCGTCAGTGGTTCAGGTACGGCAAAATTGACGGCGAAAATTTTTGGAGAAACTCCCCCGCCCCGCGTGGCGCGGCGTGGCGACTATCGAGGGGAAAACGGCGTCCTGCTGGATGACGTGATCTTCACGTTCTTCCCGGAGAATAATTCCTACACCGGCGAAGACGCCCTCGAGGTTTCGTGTCACGGCAATCCCTTCATCGCTCAATCCATCCTCGAGGATCTGCTCGCGCGTGGCTGTCGGGCGGCCGGTCCCGGCGAATTCACGCAGCGCGCGTTTCTCAACGGCCGGATGGATCTGAGCCAGGCCGAGGCCGTGATGGATCTCATCCACGCGCGCAGCGAACGCGCACTCGCGGCCGCCAATCAGCAATTGCGCGGTGGCCTTGGCCGGCGCTTGAACGATCTGACGGAGCGCCTGCTCGGCGCCCTGGCGCGGGTGGAGGCGTATATCGATTTTCCCGACGAAGATTTGCCGCCGGAAGACCGCGCGATCGTCCAGCGCACACTCGCGGCCCTTCTCCATGATACCGACCGGATGCTGGCCACTAGCCATTATGGCGAATTACTGCGCGACGGCATCAAGACCGTGATCATCGGTGCACCCAACGCCGGCAAAAGCAGCCTGCTTAACCAACTCGTGGGCCAGGAAAGGGCAATTGTGAGCCCGGAACCAGGCACCACGCGTGATTTCATCGAGGCGCGTATCATCGTCGGCCCGCATTCCCTGCGATTAATCGATACCGCGGGGCTCAACCCAAACCCCGGCGGGATCGAAAAGCTCGGGATCAAAAAATCACTCGAGCGCGCCGCCGCGGCGGATTTGATTTTGGTAGTGGTTGACGCATCATCCACCGTACCCGCTATACCAGAAATACTTACGGAGCTAATGGTGCCAACCAAGACGTTGGTAGTGGCAAATAAAATAGACCTTCTTTCCGGGCGCCCGCTGACTTTGGCGATCCTCGGTGGGTTGCCGCTCGTTGAGGTGTCGGCACTGACCGGAGCCGGGATCGAAAGCTTGGTGACCGCAATCATCAGGCTCGCCGATTCCCTGCAACCGCCTTCTGACGAGGATTTTGTTGCGATTAATGCCCGGCATGCGGATGCCCTCGGCCGAGCGCGGAGCGACCTCCAAGCCGCTCTATCGAATCTTACCAGCAACGGACCTGTCGAGCTACTCGCCAGTGATCTACGTGGAACATTGTCGGCCTTTGGCGACATTCTCGGCAAGGTGGATAACGAGCGAATGCTCGATCAACTTTTCGCCACATTTTGTATTGGAAAATGACGCTTATTGATGATCTACAATAAGATACCTTTCAGCGTAATTGTCTGCGGCGCCGGTCATGCCGGGGTTGAGGCTGCGTTGGCCGCTTCGCGGATGGGCGCCTCTACCCTCCTCCTCTCCGGCAACATTGATACGATCGCCCAGATGAGCTGCAACCCGGCGATTGGTGGTCAGGCCAAGGGCCAGATGGTTCGGGAAATCGATGCACTTGGCGGCGAGATGGCGATCAATACAGACGTCACGGGAATTCAATTCCGGCTGCTAAATGAATCCAAGGGTCCGGCCGTCCAGGCGCCGCGCGCACAATGCGATAAAAAGGCTTATCAGTTTAGGCTGAAACACACGCTCGAACTGCAGCCGAATCTGCAGATTTTCCAAGCTATGGTTACCGGACTGCTGTTCAAGTCCGGCAAAGTTGTCGGATGCCAGACGAACCTGGATATCGACTTCCTCGGCCAGACCGTGATCGTGACAACCGGGACATTCTTGCGGGGCCTGATGCATATCGGCCAAAACAAGAACGAAGGCGGCCGTTTGGGCGATTTTAGCGCCAAGAGCCTATCCAGCAGCTTGCTCGACGCTGGGATTGAACTGGAGCGCTTGAAGACCGGTACACCGCCGCGGCTGCTGGGCCGCAGCATTGATTTCGGCAAAATGGAGGAACAGAAAGGCGACGCCCAGCCCACGCTTTTCGCGTTCCACGATACCCGGGCGCCGGAGGAAATGTTCCATGTGGAACAATCGGGGGAACGCCGCATCGGTTGGGTTCCAGGATCCGAGCAGGTGTCGTGCTGGATGACCCACACCACGCCTCAGACCGCTGATATCGTCCGAGCTAATCTAACCAAGTCCGCGATGTACAGCGGGGACATCAAAGGGGTAGGGCCCCGCTACTGCCCAAGCATCGAGGACAAGTTTGTCCGGTTCGCGGACAAGCCCCGGCATCTACTTTTTCTCGAGCCAGAGGGTAGGGCGACGAACGAGTATTACGTCAACGGGTTGTCAACAAGTCTGCCGTTCGACGTGCAGCTCGACCTAGTTCACAGCATACCCGGACTGGAACGGGCCCAGGTGCTCCGCCCTGCCTATGCCGTCGAGTATGACTTCGCTCACCCTACGCAACTCTTTCCCTCACTGGAGTCTAAGAAAGTGGAGAACCTTTTCTTTGCCGGTCAAATCAACGGAACTTCGGGCTACGAAGAGGCGGCCGCTCAGGGATTAGTCGCTGGGGTAAACGCTGTGAATAAGGTGCGAGCAACTCCACCCATGCTCATTCAGCGGAACGAAGCCTACATTGGAGTTCTGATTGATGATCTCGTAACGAAAGGCACGACGGAGCCTTACCGCATGTTCACCAGCCGGGCAGAACACCGCTTACTTTTCAACCACGGCAGCGCGGAATTTAGGTTGCTAGAGCACTCTAAAAGTTACAAACTATTATCCAGCAATAGAATAGAGAACATAAAAGCCAAGCAGGACAAGGTGGCGTACTGGGTTGATTTCCTCGAGAGGAACCGCGTTCCTGGCGGGACTTGGGGTGATACGATCCGTCGCGATCGGGTGGGGGCGACACTGCCCGCAGAACTCATGAATCAGTCTGCGCCAATCCGCGAGGAGGTGATCTACCGCGTCAGCTATCAGGGCTACCTTGCCCGCGAGCAGCGTCAGGTGGAGAAGCTTTCACACGTGGAAAAGATCCGCATCCCATCCACCTTCGACTACAGCTCGGTCCGTGGTTTACGCCGCGAGAGCGCCCTCAAGCTGGCTGAGTTCAAACCCATGACCTTGGGTCAGGCGGGTCGGATTAGTGGAGTTAACCCTGCGGATATCAGCATCTTGATGATCAAGCTCGAAGCGGGCAGGGGAGCATCGACCTCCTAAAAACGCCGTCTCGCTCATGGAAAACCCACTTCGCACCGAGGAACATATTGCCCGCATCTCACAGCGTCGCAATGCGTTATCCAACACACTCGCCGAGTTGATTCCTTCCTCCGCTCCCTTCGTCTGGGAGGTCGGCTGTGGTCATGGCCATTTTCTTACAGCGTATGCGGCGGCCCATCCCGGTGAGCTTTGCATCGGTGTGGATATCACCAAGGACCGCATTGAACGTGGGATTCGAAAGCGTGACCGAGCCAAACTAGCTAACCTTCACTTTATTCACGCAGAAGCGGGCGTTTTCCTCGATTCCATGCCCAAAAACGCCGCTTTTTCGTCAATTTTCGTCCTTTTCCCTGATCCTTGGCCTAAACGGCGCCATCACAAGAATCGGGTATTACAAACGGACTTTCTGACTTCCTTAGCTGCGAGGACAGGGAACAACACCGCTCTCTACTTCCGCACGGACTATGAACCTTATTTCCGCGAAGCCGAGGCCACGATCCGCAATCACGCGGATTGGGAGTTGACCTCCGAATCCTGGCCTTTCGAGCAAACTACAGTGTTCCAGAACCGCGCTATCAGCCATCACTCGCTCGTTGCGCGCCACCTACCGAGCGGTGCATAAGTTCAACTGACCAGCACCCCGAAACGGTATTTTCCACCCCAGATCCCAAAACTTGCGATTTCAGGCGTTGACGGAGACTGGCCCCACAGCCTTTCTGTGTCCTTTTCGTCAGACCCCTCCCGCCTTTCCGCACCCATGTCACGAGTCAAAAAACTCGCCCTTTTCCTCTTTTCGCTCGGCTGCACCTTGACGGCTGCTGCGAGTGAGTCGCACGGCGTTTCTGCGTCAGCGGAAGCACTTTTCAACATTGGGCCGCTCCCCGTCACGAACAGCATGGTCACCAGCTGGGTCGTGGCGGCTGTGCTGATTATCGTGATTCGGCTGGCGATCGGAAAGCCGAAACTCGTGCCGTCGCACGGCCAGGCAATTGTGGAGACCCTCGTGGAAGGCGTTCTCGATCTGATTACGCCGATTGTCGGGAAACGCGTGGCCCCTCATGTGTTCCCACTGCTGGCCTCGCTCTTCACTTTCATTCTTATCCAAAACTGGAGCGGTCTTTTCCCCGGCGTGGGCACCGTTTTTATGATCGATCACGCCACTGGTGATTGGAAGGAGTTCGTCCGTCCCGGCAACGCCGACCTCAATGGCACGCTCGCACTCGCCGTCATCTCGTTTGTTTGCTGGCTCTATTTCATCCTGCGCTTCGCCGGACCGAGACTCGTGCTCAAGGATATCTTTGGCAACAAAGCCGACAAGAACGACATCCCCGCGGCGATTTATTACCCGCTGTTTCTCGTGTTCTTCGCCGTCGGTTTGATCGAGGTCGTATCCATTTTCTTCCGGCCAGTTTCCCTTTCGTTCCGTCTCTTCGGCAATGTCTACGGCGGTGAAAACCTGATTCACTCGATGTCCGCGATCACCCCGTGGGTTCTACCAGTGCCGTTCTACTTCCTCGAGCTGCTCATCGGTTTCGTGCAGGCGCTCGTCTTCACACTGCTGGTCAGCGTGTACATCGGGCTGATCTGCAATCACGGGGACGATCACGCCGAGGACGGCCACGGTCATCAGGAAGCCGCGCACTAATCTTAGACTTTCCCGTCGGGAGCGTGCCTCGCGTGCGCACGACGGAAATCCAACCATAAAAAAATAGATCCACTGACATGAACTACCAAATCCTCGCAGAAATAACCGGCAGCATCCAGGGAGCGTTCGGCTGCTTCGCCGCCGCTATCGGCGTCGGTCTCGTCGGCGCCAAGGCCGTTGAAGGCGTTGGCCGCAACCCCGGCGCCTCTGGCAAGATCCTCGTCCAGTCCATCATCGGTATGGCGCTCGCTGAAGCCGTCGCGTTCTACGCCCTGTTCCTCGGTCATTAATATCCTCCGCGCCGGCATCTCCCTCCGGCGCGGTTCCCTTTCCGTCCTGTTCTCCCCATGCTCTCCTCACTGACCCTTCTCGCTGAAACCACCGCCAACGGTGGCGCTGCCGGCGGCATCACGAAGATCGCGCAGGATTTTGGCCTGAGCTTCCCGCTCTTTCTCGCCCAGGTCCTCAGCTTCTCCATCGTCGCGTTCGTCCTGTGGCAATTCGCATTCAAGCCGATCCTCGCGACGCTCGGCGAACGCCAGTCGAAGATCGAGTCCGGCCTGAAATATGCCGAGGAGATGCAGGCCAAGCTCGCCGCCACGGCGGCCGAAAGCGCCGCCATCCTTAAAAAGGCCCAGGTCGAAGCCACGCGCATCATCGATGAAGCCCGCAAGTCCGCGAAGGACTTCCTCGATAAGCAAACCCAGGAAGCCGTCGCGAAGGCCAACGACATCCTCGTCAAGGCCCAGCAGGCCATCGAGCTCGAGCATAAGAAAATGCTCGCCGACGCCCGCACCGAGATCGCCCGCCTTGTCGTCACCACGACTGAGCGCGTCCTCGCCAAGAAACTCACCGACGCCGATCGCTCTGCCTACAACGAGGCAGCTTCCCGCGAGCTCACGAGCGTTTGAATGAACCGGCCGAAAAACTGAAAAGCTGAATTTTAAAGTTTTCCGTCACCGCTCTTCTTTTCTCCGTTTCTCCGTCTTTCAGCCCTTCGCCCTTTTTCCCTCATGGCTTCCGCCAAGAAACAAATCTCGTCGCTCGCCCGCCAGTTTTTCAAACTGAGTCTCGTGAACGGCGTCTTGTCTGCCGAGCAGGTCGGTGGCGTGCTGGCCTACGTTGAAAAGCACCGTCCCGCTCACTCGCTTGCGGTGCTCAAGATTTACCAGCGCCTCATCGCCGCGGAATTCGCGCGGGGCCAGGCTGTCGTCGAGCACGCTGGCGCGATCAACGACACCGTTCTCGCCAGCATCGCTGCGGCCATGACCACGAAGTACGGTCGCCAGATCACCGCCACGTCGAAGAAGAACGACGCGCTGCTCGCCGGTCTGCGCGTCCGCGTCGGCGATGATACCTACGAATCGTCCGTCGCCGGCCAGCTCGCGACTCTCGCGGCCGCTGTTTAATTTCCCGCCACAAATTTTCCGACTCCAACCCCGTATTTCCCGATGAGCACCGTCCTCGAACAAATCGAATCCCAGATCGCCAAGCTCTCCAGCAAGGCCGTCAAAAAGAACACCGGCAACATCCGCTCCGTCGCAGACGGCGTCGCAAAAATCGACGGCCTGTCCGCCGTGATGTACAATGAAATGGTGCAGTTCCCCGGTGGGGCCATCGGCATCGCCCTCAATCTCGAGGCCGACGAAGTCGGTTGCGTCGTCCTCGGCGACGTCTCACAGCTCAAGGAAGGCGACGAGGTCACCACCACCGGCAAGCTCCTCTCCGTCCCCGTGGGCAAGGCGCTGCTCGGCCGCGCCGTCGACGCCCTCGGCAATCCTGTGGACGGCAAGGGCCCGATCGGCGCGACGGAAACCTATCCCGTCGAGAAAATCGCTCCCGGCATCATCGTCCGCAAATCCGTTTCGCAGCCGCTTTTCACCGGCATCATGGCGATCGACTCCATGATCCCGATCGGCCGTGGCCAGCGCGAGTTGATCATCGGCGACCGTGGCACCGGCAAGACCACCATCTGCATCGATACGATCATCAACCAGGCCAAGATCAACAAGGTCGGCCTCGCCAGTGGCGACCCGAAGTTCCGCCCGGTCTACTCCATCTATGTCGCAGTCGGTCAGAAGAACTCCAACATCGTCCGCACGATGTCGGCTCTCGAGGCCGCTGGAGCGCTCGAGTTCACCATCATTGTCGCTGCGCCCGCCGCCGACAATCCCGCCAATCAATACCTTGCGCCGTTCTCCGGGGCGGCGATGGGCGAGTGGTTCATGGAAAACGGCCTCGATGCGCTGATCGTGTATGATGATCTCTCCAAGCACGCCGTCGCCTACCGCCAGATTTCCCTGATTCTGAAACGCCCCTCCGGCCGCGAAGCGTATCCGGGCGACGTGTTCTATCTGCACTCCCGCCTCCTTGAGCGGTCCGCGCGCCTTGATGGCAAGGGCTCGCTCACCGCGCTTCCGATCATTGAGACGCAGGCTGGCGACGTGTCCGCCTACATCCCGACCAACGTGATCTCGATCACCGATGGCCAGATTTTCCTTGAGACCGATCTCTTCAACCAAGGCATCCGTCCCGCCGTCTCGGTCGGCCTCTCGGTCTCGCGCGTCGGTTCCGCCGCGCAGATCAAGGCCACCAAGCAGGTCGGCGGTAAGCTCAAGGGTGAGCTCGCGCAGTTCCGTGAACTCGCGGCCTTCGCACAGTTCGGCTCCGACCTCGACGCCAAGACGAAGTCACAGCTCGAGCGGGGCGCGCGCATCGTCGAGCTCTTCAAGCAGCCCGCGTTCAGCCCCGTGCCGATCGAGCTGCAGGTCGCGATTCTCTTCGCGATGCAGAAGAATTTCTTCGACGCGATTGAAACAAAGAAGGTCGTCGCCGCCGCGGCCGCGATGAAAGAATTCTTTACCACCCGCAAGGACGCCCTCCTCACCGAAATCCGCACCAAGGCTGCCCTCGACAAGGATCTCGAGGCCAAGCTCCAGGCCGCGTGCGACGAGTGGAAGTCGAGCTTCACCGCCTGAGCAGTAGCGACCATCGAGCAGCGAGTGGAGAGCACGACAAACTAAACATCCGCCTCACCGCCGGCTACCCGCTACCCACTTCTCACTACCCGCTACTTTAAGAAAATGCCTTCCACTCGCGATATCCGCCGGCGCATCAAGTCGGTCAAGAACACCCGCCAGATCACCAAGGCGATGGAGTTGGTGGCGGCGTCAAAGATGAAAAAAGCCCAGCAAGCCGCGCTGGCTGGCCGGCCCTACGCCGAACTGCTCGCCCGCATGCTCGCCGCGCTCGCCGACCGCGTCGAGGAATCGCAGCACGAGTTCCTTGTGAAGCGCGAGGTGAAGACCCGCGGCATCATCCTGATCACGTCGGACAAGGGTCTCTGCGGTCCGCTTAACTCGAATATTTTCAAGCTGGTCACCGAAATCAAGACGCCCGCGAAGTTTGCCGTCATCGGTCGAAAGGGCACGCTCTTCATCGCCCGCACTCACCGCGACCTGCTCGCGGATTTTCCTGCGCAGGACACCGCAAAGTTCGCCGATATCAAGGTCGTCGCCGAGTTCATGGTGAAGCAATACCACGAGGGCGTCGTGGACACGGTCGAGATCATCTGGCCGCGCTTCCGCAACACCCTGGTACAGGTGCCGACGATCATGCCGCTGCTGCCGCTGGCCAATCTCAAGGAAGCGATCGCAAGCCTGCAGCAGGAAGCGGGCGCCGCGTCGGTCGAGCCAACCGCCGGCGAGAGCCAGATGCTCTTCGAACCCGACGCCAAGCTCGTGCTTGAATCGTTGCTCCCGCTTTATCTCAACCGCCAGGTCCATCACCAGGCGCTGGAGGCGAAGGCCTCCGAGCACAGCGCGCGCATGGTCGCGATGAAGACGGCGAAGGACAACGCCACCAAGCTCCTTGGCGACCTCACGCTCGAATACAACAAAGCCCGTCAGGCCGGCATCACGCAGGAAATCCTCGAGATCGCGGCGGCGCAGTTCAGCGCCGCCTAAATTTTCTCAACCCCACCTCAGTCCCTCTTTTTAAAATGAACACCGGTAAAATCGTCCAAGTCATCGGCCCCGTGGTCGACGTGCAATTCGGGGAGAACGCCATCCCGCCCATCTACCAGGCGCTCACCATCGAGTTCACCACGTCCGGCAAGAAGGAAGTGCTCACCCTCGAGATCCAGCAGCATCTTGGCGGCGGCGTCGCCCGCGCGATCGCGATGTCTTCCTCCGAGGGCCTCGTGCGCGGCATGGACGTCATCGACACCGGCGCGCCCATCATGGTGCCGGTCGGCGCTGGCGTGCTTGGACGCATTTTTGACGTCACCGGCAACGCCGTGGACGGCAAGGGTCCCGTCCTGTTCGATAAGAAGTATCCGATTCACCGTCCCGCCCCCACGATTTCCGACCAGAACACCAAGGCCGAAATCCTCGAGACTGGCATCAAGGTTATCGACCTGATCTGCCCGTTCATCAAGGGCGGCAAGGCCGGGGCGTTCGGCGGTGCCGGCGTCGGCAAAACCGTCGTCATTCTCGAACTCATCAACAACATCGCCAAGGCCCATGGTGGTTACTCCGTGTTCGCCGGGGTGGGTGAGCGCTCGCGTGAGGGTAACGACCTTTACCACGAAATGTCCGAGGCTGGCGTTATCGACCAGAAGGACCTCAGCAAATCCAAGGTCGCGCTCGTTTACGGCCAGATGAATGAACCGCCAGGTGCGCGTATGCGCGTCGCCCTCTCGGCGCTCGCGATGACGGAATACTTCCGCGACGAGAAGAATCAGGACGTGCTGCTCTTCATCGATAACATCTTCCGCTTCTCGCAGGCCGGCTCCGAAGTGTCCGCGCTCCTCGGCCGCTCGCCGTCGGCGGTCGGCTACCAGCCGACCCTCGCCAACGAGATGGGCCTCCTCCAGGAACGCATTACCTCAACAAAGAAGGGTTCCATCACTTCCGTGCAGGCCGTGTACGTTCCCGCGGACGATCTCACCGACCCGGCGCCCGCGAATACGTTCGCGCACCTGGACTCCACGATCGTGCTGGAGCGCTCCATCGCCGAGCTCGGCATTTATCCCGCGGTGGACCCGCTCGCCTCTGTCTCGAAGGCCCTCCAAGCCGACATCGTCGGCGAGGAACACTACCGCGTCGCCCGCGAGGTGCAGCGCGTTCTCCAACGCTATAAGGATTTGCAGGACATCATCGCCATTCTTGGCCTCGATGAGCTGTCCCCCGAGGACAAGCAAACCGTCTATCGCGCGCGCAAGATCCAGCGCTTCCTCTCGCAGCCGTTCGCGGTCGCCGAAGTGTTCACCGGCACACCCGGCAAGTACGTCCCCGTCAAGGAGACCGTCCGCGGCTTCAAGATGATCCTCGACGGCCAGCTCGACGACACCCCCGAGGGTGATTTCTACATGCGCGGTGGCATCGACGAAGTGACCGCCGCCAGCAAGAAGGCCTAACCCTTCGCCCGCTAATCACCGCTAATATTCCGATCTTCCATTCGCGTTCATTAGCGTAATTCGCGGGAAAACATCATGCCCCTCACTCTCGAAATCGTCACCCCCGAGTCCCGAGTTTATTCCGACACGATCGACACCGTCGTCATCCCGACGGTCAACGGTGAGGTCGGCATTCTTCCGGGCCATATCGCGCTGCTCACGCAGATCGAACACGGCGAATTGCGCGTGACGAAAAACGGCGTGACCCAGTGGCTCGCTATCAGTGGTGGCTTTGCCGAGGTCGAGGGTGATCACGTGCATGTCCTCGCCGAACACGCCATCAATGAGGAAAAGATTGATGAGCATGCAGTTGAGGCCGCACTCAAGCGCGCCCAAGACGAGATTGCCGCGTCGAAGGACTTCGATCCGGCGCAGTACGAGCATCTCCAAAACTTAATCCGCTACTCCGGCGTCCAACTCGCCGTCAAACGACGCCGTCGCTGATTTTATCCGGCTCGGGCTCCCAAGCCCGGGCCTTTTTCTTGCACACTTAGTGAAATTGAGTCTCGTTAGGTATAGCTAACGCCCATGAACCAAAAGCGAGACCCGTTTCGCCCGCAGCGCATGCGGTTAACCGAGCTGCCAAATGGCGCCGCTGGTCGCGTATGTCAGCTGGCGGGACAAGCCGAGGTCTGCCAGCGGCTCCGTGAAATGGGCGTCGGTGAATCCATCATCATCGAACGCGTGTCAGGGCAGCGGACGTTGCTTTGCCAGGTCAGCAACACCCGCATCGCGCTCAGCGAAGGCGCGGCACAACATATCTTCGTCGAGCTCGTGCGCTCGGCCCGCCCTTAAAATGGCGGCAGCCAGTATCAGACTCTCCGAACTGGGCCTCGGGGCCAGCGCTACGGTCTCAGCCTTTCCATCGCAAGGCGCGGCGTTTATCCGCCTCCGTGAGATGGGCCTGATCGTCGGCACCAAGGTTACCCTCGTGCGGACAGCCCCGCTGGGTGATCCGCTGGAGATCAAGGTCCGCGGGTATCATCTCACGCTGCGAAAGAGCGACGCGGCTCACATCCTGGTCGAGCCCGTTTCCTGACATGGCATTGCCTTCGCACATCGTTCCCGATCCGACGCCGACCAGCTCGCGCACGCCCGTCTATGCGCTCGTCGGCAATCCGAATTGCGGCAAGAGCACGCTATTCAACGCTCTCACCGGCCTCAAACAAAAGGTCGGCAACTATCCCGGTGTCACCGTCGAGAAGAAAGTTGGCACCACCTACTCGCAACACGGGCAGCCGATTACCGTAATCGATTTGCCCGGCACATATTCGCTTGCCGCGCGCTCACCCGACGAAGCCGTCACGCGCGACGTTCTGCTCGGCCGCCGCACCGACACTGCCCAGCCCGACCGCATTCTGTGCATCGTCGATGCGACCAATCTCGAACGGAATCTCTATCTTGTTCACCAAATCCTCGATCTCGGCCGGCCCGTTATCCTGGTATTGAACATGATGGACCTCGCCGCTCAGGCCGGACTCAACGTCCGCGTCGCTCGCCTCGAAAAGGAGCTCGGCGTTCCCGTCATCGCCTGCGAAGCCGTCAACGGGAAGGGCCTCGTCGAGCTGCGCGTGACCATGAGCCGCACCGAGTTACCACTGGCACGCCACGCTTGGGACGTGCCCGCGCCCATCGCCCCGGCCGTGTCCGAGCTCGCCGCTTCGCTGCACGAGAATGACAAAAAACTTCCGATCATCGCGCGCGCCGAGGCGTTGCTGCTTTTAACCGACCAGGATTCCGTCCGCGTCGCCGGCTCCACTCCCCTCAGCCTCCGCACGACCGAGATCCTCCAATCCTGGCAAAAACGGTGGGTGGAGGAGGGGACTGACTGGGCCGGCATCCTCGTCAACTCGCGCTACGAGGCCATTGGCCACCTCGCTGAGGAGGTCGTATTGCGGGCCGGCGCGGTCGGCCCCACCACGTCGGACAAGATCGACGCCGTGGTCACGCATCCCCTCTGGGGCTGGCTGGTTCTTGGCACCGTGATGACCCTCCTGTTTGTCAGCATCTTCACGTTTGCCCAGGTGCCCATGGACTGGATTGGCGACCATACCGCCAGGTTGGCGGACTGGGTGAAAACGCACATGGCTGACGGCGATCTCCGCGACCTGATCACCGACGGCGCGATCGGCGGTGTCGGGGCGATCATCACTTTCCTGCCCCAGATTCTAATATTATTTTTCTTCATCGGCCTCCTCGAAAGCACCGGCTACATGGCGCGCGCCGCGTTCATCATGGACCGGTTGATGAGCAAGGTCGGGCTCAACGGCAAAAGTTTCATCCCGCTGCTGAGTTCGTACGCCTGCGCCATCCCCGGCATCATGGCCACCCGCACCATCGAGGATCCCAAGGACCGCCTTGTCACCATTCTCGTTGCGCCGCTCATGAGCTGCTCGGCGCGCCTGCCGGTTTATTTGTTGATGATTGCGGCGCTCCTGCCGGACGACCGCGTTTCGCTCGGGGCCAAGGTCGGGATCATGCTGCTGATGTATGGGCTGGGCACGGTTGGTGCCTTTGCCTTTGCGTGGCTGTTCAAGCGCACCCTCCTGAAAGGCGTGCCGCCGCTGATGATCATGGAGCTGCCGCCGTATCGCATGCCCGGCCTGAAGGACGTCATTATGCACATGGTCGAGCGCGCGGGGATTTTCCTGCGTCGCGCCGGCACCGTCATCTTGGGCATCAGCATTGTGCTCTGGTTCCTTGCCGCCTATCCGAAAGCGCCGGCTGGATCGACGCCCACGCAGCAGCTCGCGCAAAGTTTCGCCGGTCGGGCCGGCCACATCCTCGAGCCCGCGATCAAGCCGCTGGGCTTCGACTGGCAAATCGGCATCGGCCTCATCAGCTCCTTTGCCGCGCGCGAGGTCTTCGTCTCCACCATGGGCGTGGTCTTCAACGCCCAATCGACCGAGGGAAATACCACGCCGCTGCGCGACGCTTTAAAAGTCGCCCGCTGGCCCGACGGCCGATTCCTGTTCACCCCCCTTGTCTGCCTCACCCTGATGGTGTTCTATGTCTTTGCCATGCAGTGCATGAGCACCATCGCGGTGGTGAAGCGGGAAACCAACGGCTGGAAGTGGCCCATTTTCCAAACGCTCTACATGACTGGCACCGCGTGGGTTTTATCGTTCATTGTTTACCAGACCGGCCACGCGCTCGGTTTCTGACATGAGCCCGACCCTCCAAAGCATCCTTGCGCTCCTCGTGGTCGCCTTAGCGGTGACTTGGCTGGTGCGGCGCGCGCTCGCCAAAAAAAAGAGCGGCGGCTGTGGCGACGATTGCGGCGCCATCAGCCCGGAGATGAAAAAGCTCCAAGCCCGCCTGAAGCGTTGAGCGCAACGGGCTCATTGCGCGCCCCGCGGTATTTTCCCGGTTGCACGAACCAGCCCCCGGGCTAGCGTCGCCCTTTGTGCCCGCCGCCTCCGCGGCCGTCCACTTTCCCCATGGAAGTCATCATCCGCAAAGACGCTGAAACCGGCTGCATTCTCGGCGCCAAGATCATCGCGCGCTACGTGCGTGAAAAACCGAATTGTGTCCTCGGCCTCGCCACGGGACGGACGCCGCTCCGGCTCTATCATGAACTCATCCGCCTGCACCGGGTGGAGCAGTTGGATTTCAGCCAAGTCACCGCCTTCAACCTCGACGAATACGTGGGCCTGCCCGGCACTCACGACCAGTCCTACAAGTATTTCATGCGGGAGAACCTCTTCCGCCACATCAACATCGACCTCAAGCGGACCCACATTCCCGACGGCACCGCGCCCGATCTGCACGCCGAGTGTCGCGCCTATGAGGAGCGCATCATCGCCGCCGGCGGGATTGACCTCCAGTTGCTCGGCCTCGGTCGCAACGGCCACATCGGTTTCAACGAGCCCTCCGGTTCACTTCGTTCACGCACATGGATCAAGATCCTCTCCGAGCAGACGCTGCAGGATAACGGTGACGTCTTCGGCTCCCCCTCCGCGATGCCGCGTCATGCCATCACGATGGGCATCGGTACAATCCTCGACGCCCGCCGCTGTCTGTTGCTCGCGTTCGGTCCGCCGAAAGCCCGCGCGGTCGAGCGCATGATCGAGGGCCCGCTCGCCGCCATCTGCCCCGCGTCGGCACTGCAGCTACATCCGCGCGCCACTGTCGTCGTCGACGAAGCCTCAGGTTCGGCTCTGCAGTTTGCCGATCACTACCGCTGGATCGACGCCAACAAGCTCCCCTGGCAACGCTACGATTGAAGATCGTCTCTTGAGGTGGGCCGTGCACTTCGCGCGCGGCATCCGGTAACCAAGGCGCAGCCACCGCCCCTGTGAAATTGAACTCCGGGAGCGGGTTTTCGAACTTTGAGGGGCTGCTCGCGGGCTAAATCACGGGTGTGGAGACCCGGGCTACGAACCCAAAACCTCGGCACGCTCACCCATCTGCCGCGCGCGGAGCGCACGGCCCACCTCTTTAAATTCGTGTCGTTTGTGTAACCCGTGGCAAAATTCCAAAACTCATCCCATCAGCCAGTGATGACCGCGCTTGAAAAGTTCGAACATCACGCCGGCAAAAAATCCCAGATAACCCAGCGTGGCGACGAGCAGCCCGTACGCTCCCGCGATTGCGAGGCCGTCACGCTCCATCATGCCCAGCATGCCGATCACGATCACCAGCGCGGGCAGAGTATTCGTAAAGGGGATTCCCACCAGCGGCAGGAGCAGCAGGAATCCGCAAAACCCCACCATCGCGGAATGCACGCGTAGCCGGCGAGGGGAACAGGTCCACGCCGGCCAGCGCGGCTTCAGCCGTTGCTCGATCCAGCCGATAAACTTGCTCGCCCCCTCGAGCACCGCGCGAAAAAACTTCGGCGGCAGTTTGGTCGCCAGCAATCGCTCCGGCAGCCACGGCGGCAGGCCGAACGCAAAGCGCGCCGCGATAAACAGGATCACAATGCCGAAGGGCACCGACAACCCCGGGATCGAAATCGGCGCACAAAAGGGGAGGGCGAGAATAATGATCAGCAACCCCGACGCCCGCGCTCCCAGCACCTCCATCACCTCGCGCAGTGTCACCGTGCGCTCGGCAAACCGCTCCGCCAGCCCATGCAGCTCTTCGGATAATTTTTTAAGCGGATCTTTTCCGTCCGCAGCAGCGTGAAACATGGCGGGCGGTGTGACCCTCAGGTGCCGCGCTTGTTGCCATAGAGCTCAATCTGCAGCCGGTGTGCATAACGGTAGCCGCGCTGCTTGCACAATTCGCCGAGCCAGTCCGCCTTCGACCGGATGGCCTCCAGCGTAATGCCTTCCGGCATCAACAGAACCTTTTGCCGGGGAATCTCCCGCTGTAGCGAGGCCAGCATGCCTTCGAGTTCGTCAATGTCTCCCGGTTGCGCGATCACGAACTTGAGCTGGTAGTCGCCGCGATCAAGCCACGCGCGCACCACCGCCGGCTGCCAGCGCAGCGTCTCATGCTTCTTCCGCCACGTCACACTGAGCCGAGCGTCCGGCGCCGAATTGAGCAGCTTCGGCGACAACGAGGCCAGGTCACAGGCGATGTCATCCGGCGCCACCGTCGCCGCCGTCTCGATCGTGATATGATGCCCGAGCTGCTTGATCTCGGCGGCCAGCGCCTTGATATCCTTTGCAATCATCGGCTCACCCCCGGTCAGGACCACGTGCCGCGCCGGGTACTCTTCAATCTTCGCCAGGATCTGGGGTACCGTCATCGGCGTCCCCTCGGGATTCCACGACGCATATGGCGTGTCGCACCAATTGCAGCGCAGGTTGCAACCGCTCGTGCGCACAAAGACCGACGGCACGCCGGTCAGCACGCCTTCACCTTGGAGTGAATAAAATATCTCCGAGATCAGCATGGGATGTTTTAAAAAACATAAGGCCTATGAGCCCCGTGGGCCCTATTTCCTGCCCCCCGGGCCCACGGGTAACAGATCGTTCGAGCTGTATACTGTAGGGTCAGCGAACCCCGCCTGCCGAAACGCCTCGCGCCGCTCCACGCACGTCCCGCACTGGCCGCAATGCACCGCGCCCCCTTTGTAACACGACCACGTGCGAGCGAAATCCACCCCGAGTTTCGCGCCTTGCGCCGCAATCTGGCTCTTCGTCAGCCCGATGAACGGGCGCAGCAGTTTCACCCCCGCATAGGTGCCAAGCCGCATCGCTTCGCCCATTGCCGACATGAAGTCTTCGCGGCAGTCCGGGTAAATCGTGTGGTCGCCCGTGTGCGCCGCGATCACGAGCCCCTCCGCACCCACGCTCTCGGCGAAGCCACACGCGATCGACAGCATGATGGCGTTCCGGAACGGCACCACGGTCTGCTTCATCGTCGCCGCCGCGTAATGTCCCTCCGGTATTTCGCCGCCACTCTTCAGCAGATCCGACGCAAAGAGCCGGTTAACAAACTCCAGCGGGATCATCTCGTGCCGCAGCTTCAGCTTGGTCGCATGCTCCCCCGCCAAGGGCAATTCGCGATGGTTATGCTTCGCGCCGTAGTCGAAACTCGCGACCGCGACGACGTCATGGACCGACCACGCCCAATAGAGCGCCGTCACGGAATCCATCCCGCCTGAGCAAAGCACCACGACTTTCATTCCCGGCAGTTGGCCATAAAGACGCGCAAAAAGACACTAAAAGAAAAGCCTGCTGCGTCACCATACGGCAGCGATGCCCGAATTGGTCACTGTGAGAGGTCCCGCTTGGCGGGACAACGACACATTCCAGCGGGATCGCCACGGCGCGCTTCGCGCGCCTCGCTATGACATTCCCAACGGCACTCACAACCCGCTTGGTGGTTTGCGCCTTTTCGTGCCTTTTTGGGGCAACTCTCCGATCATCTCCACCATGGTCATTCTTCACGATCCGCGCTGCGCCGACTACGGCTCCTCCGCACGCCCCGAACAACCCGCGCGCATCATTCGAAGCGCGGCGCATCTGCGCACCGCGCATCCCGACTGGACCTGGCGGGTCCCGTCCACCGTCGTCACTGACGAAACCCTGCTCCTCGCCCATACGCCGGCCCATCTAAAGCGACTGAAACAGCCTCGCGACTTCGACGCCGACACACCTTACCTGCCCGACATCTCCGACCACGCCCGCCGCAGCGTCGGTGCCGCTCTCGCGGCCGCGGACCTGGCCCTCGCCGGCCAGCGCGCCTTCGCCCTCATGCGCCCGCCCGGCCATCATGCCACCGCGGACCAAGCCATGGGCTTCTGTTATCTCAACCAGATCGCGATCGCCGCGCTTTCCGCCCGCGCTCGCGGCACTGCGCGCGTAGCCATCTGGGATTTTGACGCCCACCACGGTAATGGCACTGAGGCCATTCTCCACGGCCGCGATGGCCTGTTGTTCTCCTCGGTTCATCAATCTCCCGGCTATCCCGGCACCGGCACGGTCTCGTTCGACAATTGCCTCAACTGGCCCGTCGCCCCTCACACGCCGCGCGCTCGCCACATGGCCGCGCTGCGCGAGTCCTTGGAGGCTGTCATCGCCTTCCAACCCAATCTCGTCCTCGTGTCCGCCGGCTTCGACGCCTACGTGAATGATCCGCTTTGCACCCTGACGCTCGAAACCGAAGATTTTTCGACGCTGGGCCAGTGGTTGCGCGCAACCAAACTGCCCAGCGCGGCCATTCTGGAGGGCGGCTACAGCGACGATCTTCCCCTCTTGATTGACGCTTTCCTGACCGCCTGGGATTCTTAATTAGATTCAATCTTTCCGCGTGGGGGTCGGGGGTTGCCCGACGTCATGTCCTTCGTCCTAGCTTTGCGATGGCAGAATCTCCAAAATCCGACTGCGAAGGTCCCGGCATTCAGGGAGCGAACTGTCGGGCGTAAAGCCCGATTCACCTCCAGCCAATCAGCAAAACGCGCCCATCTTAACCGCACTTGGGCGTTGAACGGCGAGCGGTGAACGTTGAGTGTTCCCTTGGGCCAGCCTCGCAGGCCCAGCTGATGATTTCCCGCTTCCTTCCACTCCCGGTTCGCCGTTTGCTCGGCGTTAAAGTGACGTCCCGCCCGCCCTCCTCCCAACTCCTCGACCAGCCCGGTTCACTTCAACCGCTGCTGGACGCTCTGGACCGGGTCGACGAGGTCTCCCTCGATACGGAGGCGGACAATATGTACCACTACAAGACGCGGGTCTGCCTGATGCAGCTCCTCGTCGGCGAGGAAGTTTTTCTAGTGGATGTGCTCGCGCCCGGCCTGGTCCTTGCGCCGCTGCTCAGCCGCCTCGCCAGGAAGCACCTGCTGATGCACGGCAGCGATTTCGATCTGCGTCTCCTGCACGATCTCAACGGCTTTCGCCCCAAAAGCATCTTCGACACGATGCTCGCCGCCCAGCTGCTCGGCCGTCCGCGCATCGGCCTCGGCTCGCTTCTCGAGGATCACTTTGGCGTCAAAGTCGACAAGTCCGGCCAGAAAGCCAACTGGTCCGCGCGGCCGATCACGCCGAAACTCCTCAATTACGCCGCGCTCGACGTCTGGTACCTGCCCGCGCTGCGCGACATCCTCACGAAGGAGCTTTCCAAGCTGCACCGCCTTAAATGGCTCGACCAACAGTGCCTCTCCCAGATCGAGTCCGGCTCGACGGGTTTCGCGCCGCCGACCGACATCGACTGGCGTATCGGTCGCAGCGAACGCCTTCGCGGCGCTGGCCTCACCGCGCTCCACGCCAGCTGGCACTGGCGCGAGACCCAGGCCCAACGCCTCGACACCCCCCCCTTCAAAGTTTGTGGCAACGCCCTACTCATCCAGATCGCTGAGGCCGCTGAGTTGGGCGACTCCGAGGAATCCATTCTTAATCGCGTCAATTTCGGCAAACGCCACGCGCGCCTTTGCCCGTCCTTCGCCGCGGCGCTCCACGAGGGTCTCGCCCGCGACCCGAAAACGCTGCCCCGCCGGCCCGGCCGCGATCCCAATCACGTTTCCCTCACGCAGGCCGAGATCGAGCTGCAGGACCGCATCAAGACTGACCGTGATGAACTCGCGAAGAAGCTTGGCATCGAGGCCACCTTGATCGCCAACCGCTCCCTCCTCGCGCAAATCGCCCGCGATCCCCGTCACCTCGATGACCTGCTGCTCCCATGGCAGGCCGACCTGCTCCGCGATCTCCCCTCGCTCAAGTCCGCTTAGTCTTGGCCTTTCGCGCCAATGTCCCTGAGTCCTGAGCCCGCGCGCGGTAGGCTGGTCGAATCCGTCGAACCAGCCGCCAACGCCAACATCGCGCGCCACCTCGCGCTCATGGCCGCTGCCCGACCCGACGCGCCTGCGCTCAAGATTCCCCGCGGTCGCTCGTCCAATGGTGACATCAATTATCTTACCCTCAGCTTCGCCGAGCTCGACGCCGAAGCGTCCGCGTGGTGCGACCGCCTGACGGCTGCAGGCATTCACCGCGGTGACCGCGTGTTGGTGATGGTGCGCCAAGGCCTGCCGCTTATCGCCGCCGTCTTCGCCCTCTTCCGACTCGGCGCCGTGCCCGTGGTCATCGATCCCGGCATGGGCCGGAAGGCGTTTCTCGCCTGCGTCGCCCGCTCCCAACCCCGCGCCCTCGTCGGCATCCCACTCGCGCAAGTGATGAGCCATGTTTTCCGCGTTGCCTTCGCCTCTGTCAAAATCCGCATCTGGGCCAGCGGCTCCATGACCGCCCGGCAAAACCCATCGCCCATTGCCCATCACCCATCACCTGGCGGCGAGGTCAGCAGCGCCGCTGCTGATCTCGCCGCGATCCTCTTCACCTCCGGATCCACCGGTGCACCGAAAGGCGTCTGCTACGAACACGGCATGTTCGAGGCGCAGGTGCAGCTGATCCGCGAAACGTACGGCATCCAGCCGGGCGAAGTGGACCTGCCGATGCTCCCGATCTTCGCGCTGTTCAACCCCGCACTGGGCATGACCACCATCGTGCCTGAGATCGACCCCCGCCATCCCGCTGACGTCGATCCCGCGAAAATTGTCCAGGCCATCCGTCAGGAAAATGTCACCAACTCGTTCGGCTCACCCACGTTGTGGGGCAAAATCGGTGCCTATTGCGTGGCTCATCAAATCACGCTGCCCAGCGTTCGCCGCGTGCTATGCGCGGGCGCACCGGTACCCGGCTCACTCTGGAAAGATTCACTTCTCTTTTTGTCCCATGGCCACCTGCACAGTCCGTACGGCGCCACCGAGGCCCTGCCGGTGGCAACGATCTCCGCCGTCGAGCAGGATGCCACTTCCATACGCGGTGCCTGCGTGGGCCGTCCAGTGACGGGCATCGCGGTCCGGGTCATCGCTATTCTCGACCCGAACTTCACCACGTTCTCCCAAGCCCGTGACCTCCCCGTCGGGGAAATCGGCGAAATCATCGTTTCCGGCCCCGTCGTCACGAAAGCCTATGACGGCCTCCCGGTGGAAACAGCCGCCGCCAAGCTCACGGATGGAGTGACTCTCTGGCACTGCATGGGTGACTGCGGCTACCTCGATCCAGCCGGTCGTCTCTGGTTCTGCGGCCGCAAGGCCGAACGGGTTACGACCACTCAGGGCCCGCTCTTCACCGAGCCGTGCGAACAGGTCTTCCGCACGCATGCTCGTGTCCTGCGCTGCGCTCTCATCGGTTTGGGTTCACCTGGCCAGCAACAGCCCGCCGTGGTGGTCGAGGCCTCACCGGAGAACACCGCGGATCGTCAGGCTTTCGTCGGGGAACTGCGGGCGCTCGCTTTGCGGCATCCGCACACCGCCATGATCAACCGGTTTTATTTTCACTCCAAATTCCCCGTCGACGTCCGCCACAACGCCAAGCTCAACCGGCTTGCTCTCGCGCAATGGGCCGCCACCGCTCAGGGGTTTACGGCTCCATCCTGCCCATGAATGCCCTCGTCACTGGTGGCACCGGTTTTCTCGGACGCCGCCTCGTCGCCCGCCTGCTGGCCGATGGTCGCAACGTCACCGTGCTGGGTCGCACGTCCGCGCCTGAGCTCGAGGCTCAAGGCGTGCGCTTCATTCGTACTTCCCTTCACGACCCCGCCGCCGTGCGCGCCGCCTGCGCCGGAATTGATACCATCTTTCATACGGCGGCAAAAGTCGGCGTTTGGGGACGCTACGAAGACTTCTTCCGCACCAACGTCCTCGGCACGCGCGGCCTGCTCGATGGCTGTCGGATGCACGGGGTCGGTCGTTTCATCTACACGAGCACACCCAGCGTGGTCTACAACGGTCAGCCCATCGCCGGCGCCAACGAGTCACTCCCCCTCACGACGGACTGCCCGAGTCCGTATCCGCTCACCAAAGCCATCGCCGAGCGGGAAGTCCTTGCGGCCAACACCTCCGCGCTGGCCACGGTCGCCCTGCGTCCGCACCTGATGTGGGGCGTGGAAGACCCCCATCTGATCCCGCGTATCCTCGCCCGGGCTCGAGCCGGCAAGCTGCGCATCGTCGGCGACGGCCGAAATCGCGTCGACCTGGTCCACGTGGAAAACGCCGTCGACGCCCACCTCCTGGCCGAGCAGGCACTCGCGTCCCCAGCTTCGCCTGCCGCCGGTCGCGCCTATTTCATCACCAACAACGAACCCGTCCTACTCTGGGAATGGATCAACCGTCTGCTCGTCGCGCTCGGGCGACCACCAGTGACCCAACATGTGTCGCTGGCCGCCGCCTTGCGGCTGGGCCAGATCTGCGAAACCGCCTGGAAAATTCTTCCGCTCCGCGGTGAGCCCCCGATGACACGTTTCATCGCCACCGAGCTGGCCAAAGATCACTGGTTCGATTCGTCCGCCGCCTGCCGCGATCTCGGCTACGTTCCACGCATCAACATGGCTCGTGGCACCGCGGAACTCGTCACGCATCTGCAGTCGCTTTAAATCTGACGCTCGTCGCTCGATTTCAGCTGGTCCGCTGTCGCACCGCCTCGAACAGCGCGATGATCGTGGCCATCGCGACATTAAGTGAATCCGCCTGACCCGCCATCGGGATGCGCACCGGCAGGTCGGCGTTCTTCAGCCAAAACTCGCTCAATCCATACTGCTCGCTGCCCATGATCAGCGCCAGTGGTCCCCGCAAATCCGCCGAGGTGTAGAGCGTCTCCGCCGCGGGCGTTGTCGCGACCGTGCGGATTTTCCTTTCCTTCAACCACGCGTGCACCTGGGTGCTTTCCGCGACGACCAGCGGCACGGAAAACAACACGCCGGTGGAAGCGCGCACGACGTTGGGGTTAAAAATATCCGTCACGGGATCGCACACGATCACTGCGTCACACCCCGCCGCATCCGCGCTGCGCAGGATCGTCCCGAGATTGCCCGGTTTCTCGATCGCCTCGACCACGAGCAGGAAAGGGCTTGGGGCGTTGGTGGTGGGTCGGGCTTTATGCCCGACATCTGCCAAGCCTGTCGGGGATAAACCCCGACCCACATTTTTACCTAGCCCATCAAAAATCGCATCCAAGTCATCCAACGTCTTCCGCCACTGCGGCGCCACGGCCAGCAGCCCGTCGGGGCGCTCGCGATACGCGACCTTGGCAAAGGTATCCTTCGTCAGCTCAAACACCTGCGCTCCCGCCGCGCGCGCTTGCTCGATCAGCGCTGGCTCGTTCTCCCCGAGAAACCACTCGGGAGAAAAATACATCTCGGTCAGCGCCACCTTTTTCTCCAACGCCCGGCGGATTTCCCGGTAACCCTCGACCAGGAACACCCCCGCCTCGTCCCGCGGTCGCCGGTCACGCAGCTTCACGAGCTGTTTCACGCGGGGATTCTGCAGACTCGTAATTTTTTCAACCGGGAAGCCCACAGAACACACGGAACACACGGAATGATGAAAAAACCATATCCTTTTTGCTGGTTTGGACGCTTTCCGTGTATTCCGTGTATTCCGTGGGCAAAAAGAAATTCAACGATCTCCCATTCCCGTATCACACCGAGCTCGAGCTGGAGATAACCACGCTCACCAACCTCGGCTCGGGCCTGGGCCGCGTGGCCCTACCCGGAGAAACCGAGGCCAAATGGGTGCTGATGGTGCCGTTTGCCCTTCCCGGCGAACGCGTCCGGGTGCGTGTGTTTCGCAACCACAAGAATTTCTCCGAGGCCGACGTGGTCAAAATCCTCACGCCCTCGCCCCAGCGTGTGACCGCGCAGTGTCCGATCTTCGGCCGGTGCGGCGGCTGCCAGTATCAGCATCTGGCCTACCCGGAACAGCTCGCTTGGAAACAGCGCCAGGTCGCCGAACTGCTCCAGCATATGGCCGGTGTGGAGTATGCCGTCGCCCCGGTCATCGCGTCACCCCGCGCGTTCGGTTATCGCTCCAAGATCACCCCGCATTTCAATCCTCCCCGTCACGACGGCTCGATGCCCATCGGCTTTCTTCGTCAGGGCACGCGCTTCGATATCCTCGACGTCCCGCAATGCCCCATCGCCACCCCTGCGATCAACGAGCGACTCACCACCGTGCGCGCCGAGACGCTCGCTCGCCGTGAGACCTACACCCGCGGCGGCACGCTGCTCTTCCGGGAAGCCAGCGGCGAAGTCACCAATAACTACGACGCCATTGTCACCGAGACCATTGGCAACCTGAAGTTGCGTTTCCTCGCCCGGGATTTCTTTCAAAACAATCCGTTCATCCTGCCGGCCTTCACGGGCTATGTCCGCGCTCAGGCCGCCGCCAGTGGCGCGCGTTTCCTCGTCGATGCCTACTGTGGCAGCGGTTTATTCGCCCTCAGCGCGGCCCCGGCCTTTGAGCGCGTCGCCGGCATCGAGATTAGCGAGAGCAGCATCGCGTTCGCCCGTGAAAATGCCGCCGCCAATGGCATCACCAACACCACCTTCCAAGCGGGCGACGCCGCGGCTATCTTCAACGGCCTCACTTTTCCCGCCGCCGACACCGCGATCATCATCGATCCGCCGCGCAAGGGGTGCGACGCGTCCTTCCTGACCCAGCTCTTTGCGTTCGGCCCGCGGGCGGTCGTTTACGTCTCGTGCGACCCCGCCACGCAAATGCGTGACCTGAAGGAATTTCTCGCGGCCGGCTACACCCTCACGGCGGTCCAGCCCTTCGACTTGTTTCCCCAGACGCGTCACTTGGAGTGTGTGATTACTCTTGTGCGGTCTGCCGCCTAGCCCGGGTTCAGGGACGCGCCGCGGGCAGCGCCAAAAAAGGGTCGTTCGAACAGCGGCTTTTCGTCCCGCGTTGGAGATACCCCCGCCTTCAACGCCCTCGACTCCGAAATCTATCAAGAGGTCTGTCGGAGCGAAGGTTAATGCCCGATCCAACTCACTCGGAAGGCCTGGTTTCGCATCACCAGACGCAAATTCGCCCGTTTCGCGGATTGTCAATCTGTCCTGCGTTTCCCAGCTTGCAGGTTCGTCATGCAAAACTCCCCGACCTCCCACACTTGGAATTTTTTCCGCACCGGCGGCATCGACCAAGTCTCCCTGACCACCACAGAGGATCTTCTCTCGCTCGACCGGCTCGACCAGAAGCTATGGGTCGCGCTGTCCTGCCCCGTCAAGGGTCTCGAGCTCGATGAAAAGACCCTCGCTCTGATCGACTCCGATAACGACGGCCACATCCGCGTGCCGGAGCTCATCGCCGCCGTAAACTGGGCCGCCGCCCGCCTCAAGAATCCCGCCACCCTGTTGCAGGGCACCGATTCCCTCCCGCTCGATGCCATCGATGACACCACGCTCGACGGCAAACACCTGCTCGCCTGCGCCAAGAAAATCCTCGCCAGCCTCGGCAAGGCCGGCGCCTCCAGCATTTTTGTCTCCGCGACCGCGGACACCTCCAAGCTCTTCGCCGACAGCCCGCTCAACGGCGACGGCGTCATTCCCCCCGATGCCACGACCGACGCCGAGACGCAGGCTCTGATCAAGGACATCATCGATTGCCTTGGCGGCGTGCCCGACCGCACCGGCTCGCTCGGCGTCACGGCCGAAAAGGAAGCCACTTTCTTCAAGGAACTCGCGATCTACGTCGAGTGGCTCGAGAAGAGCTCCAGCAAGGACATCGCCGTCCTCGGCACTTCCACGGGCGCCGCTTGTGCGGCCATCAAGGCCGTGCGCGTCAAGGTGGACGATTACTTCGCCCGCGTGCGCCTCGCCGCCTTCGACAGCCGCGCCATCCTGGCCCTCAACCGGCAGGAAACCGAGTATCTCACCATCGTCGCGAAAGACCTGAAGATCACCGCGGAGGAAGTCGCCGGATTCCCGCTCGCGCGGATCGAAGTCGGTCGCGCGCTCCCGTTACTGGCCGGCATCAACCCCGCCTGGTCTGACGCCCTCGTGACTTTTCACGCCGCTGTCATTACCCCGGTTTACGGTGCGGACAAAACTTCGCTCACCGAGAGTGAGTGGACCGCGCTCACTGCCAAATTTGCCCCCTACGAAACCTGGCTGGGCGGCAAAGCCGGGTCGGTGGTGGAAAAGCTCGGCCTCGACCGCGCCAAGACCCTGCTCGGCAGCAAAGCCCGCGCTGGCCTCGCAGGTCTCCTCGCCGAGGACAAGGCCCTCGAGCCCGAGTTCAACGCCATCTCCGCCGTGGACCGCCTTGTCCGCTATTATCGCGATCTGCGGACCCTGCTGCACAACTTCATCAATTTCGCGGATTTCTACTCGGCCGACCGGCTGGCCACCTTCCAGGCGGGCATGCTCTATCTCGACAGCCGCTCCTGCGAATTGTGCATCCGGGTGGAAGATCCTGCGACGCACGCGATCCTCGCGGTGACCAGCAAAGCCTACATTACTTACCTCGATTGCAAACGTGCCGGCAGCAGCCCGATAAAAATCGCCGCGTGCTTCACGCAGGGTGACAGCGACTACCTTTTCGTCGGCCGCAATGGCGTGTTCTACGACCGCCAGGGCCGCGACTGGGATGCGACAATCACCAAAATCGTCGATAACCCCATCAGCCTGCGCCAGGCGTTCTGGTCGCCGTACAAGAAATTTGTCCGCATGATCGAGGAGCAGGTGGCCAAACGCGCGGCCGCGGCCGATGCCGCCGCTAACACCAAGCTGGCCACTGCCGCCGAAGTCGCCACCCAGACCGCGGTAACTCCTCCCGGCCCGCCCCCCGGACCCAAGAAAATCGACATCGGCACCGTGGCCGCCCTCGGGGTTGCCGTCGGCGCCATCGGCGGCGCCCTCGCCACCGTCGCCACGGGCCTCACCCGGCTGGAATATTGGCAGCTACCGGTCGTGCTGGTCGCGGTCATCCTGGTGATCTCCCTTCCGTCAGTGATCATTGCAGCCATCAAGCTGCGCCAGCGCACCGTGGGACCGCTGCTCGACGCCAATGGCTGGGCGATCAACGGCCGCGTGCGGATCAATATTCCCTTCGGCACCGCCCTGACCCAGCGCGCCGAGCTGCCCCCCGGATCCACCCGCTCACTAACCGATCCCTACGCCGACAAGAACGCGGTTCGTCGTCGTCGTCTGGCGGTTTTCCTGATCGTCGTGGTCCTCTCCGGCTTGATCACCGCCAAAGTGCTCCACACGTGGCCGTTCCACCCCCAAGCCCCGGCGACGGCGGCAACAGCTGTCGTCGTCGTTCCGGCCACCCCGGCACCCGCAAAGTAATGCGCCCGAGCGCATTTCAGATAAAGTAATAACCGGCAAGCCAGGGTGTAGCTACGAGCGTGAGCGAGTCGCTGGCTCCCTCCACTCGCTCATGCTTGTGGCTACACCTTTTTAAATGCCGCCTAGCGGTATTCCACCCAATCCAGGGAGGAATACTGCTCGGTCAACCCGCTGACTTCATCCTCGTTGAGCTCGGGCCACGGCACGGGCTCGGCTTCGGTGACCAGCATCTTCGCGAGTTGCGCGGTGAAGTCGTCGCGGAACGTTTCCCAGTCCACCGCCGCGCCCGCCGCCGGTCGCCAGATCGAACCTTGGAACAGCAGGCCGTGCTTGTTCCTCTTTTGCGCCGCCCCGGCGATTTTTTCTCCAGTCTGGTCGTGGATCACGTCGTAAATTTCCGTGCGCTGAAAACAAATCCCCGCCTTCGCCGAGCCTATGGCGGGCTGGCCCTCCGCCTCTTGTGGCGCTGAGGTTGTGGCACGACAAGGCACACCTTGCGCGCGCAACACGGCGGCGAGGCATTCGTGCACCTCACGGTAGCTTTGCGTCGCCCGCACATCCTCCAGGGGATGGCCGCGCGGAATCACCAGTGCGTAAGTCCAATCGTTCCGATGATCCACGATGCCGCCGCCCGTGGGGCGCCGGCACAAGTCCAGCGTCACGTCAGCCGGCAAGAGAGCGCGCACCGCCGCAATTTTCTGCGCGTAGCCAAACGTGAAGGCCGGTCCCCTCCAATCGTAGTGGCGAAATCGTGGACTCGCCGAGTGGGGGTCTGCCCGCCGTTGTCCCGGCGAAGGCGGGTAGCGCTGTAACAGCAGGAAATCCGTCGCCATGTTTTCCGCCGCCCCGCCGGTGCGTTCGGGTAAAATATCCAGCGCCATGGTCTTCATCCCGGGCTGCGGCCGGCGTTTGCCCAACCGCCTCCAGGTAACTTTTCAGGGAGCCAGTCGTTCCACCGACCAGCCGCCCTCCGCCTCACGGCGATAACGCAGCCGGTCATGCAGCCGGCTGCGCCGACCCTGCCAGAATTCCACCGTCTCCGGGGCCACGCGAAAGCCACCCCAATAGGGGGGCAACGGCACCGGCCGGCCGGCGTATTTCGTTTCCAGATCCTTCATGGCCTGCTCAAGCGCCTTGCGGTTGGGAATGATCGTGCTCTGCGCCGACGCCCATGCAGCGAGCTGGCTCGCGAGCGGCCGGCTGTGAAAATACGCCTCCGCTTCCTCGCGCGGCACCTTCGTGACCACACCTTCAACAATGACCTGCCGCTCGAATGGAAACCATGGAAACACCAGTGAAGCGCGCGGGTTGGCGTCGAGCTCACGACCCTTCCGACTCTCGTAATTCGTGTAAAAAACAAACCCGCGTCCATCGACGCCTTTCAGCAGCACCGTCCGCGCCGAGGGCTTTCCGTCGCGCGTGGCGCTGGCCAGAATCATTGCGTTGGGCTCGACGAGCTTGGACGCCTCCGCTTCCTGAAACCATTTTTCAAACTGCCGGAATGGGTCGCGCGCGAGATCCTTCTCCGCGAGCCCAGCAAGGGCATAGTCTTTTCTGAGATCAGCCAGGGGCATGTGTGAGGCCAACGTGGCCCGGCGTGTGCACCCTGTCAAAAATCATCTCGTTAGTCCCACGATCAGTTCCTCGGCCTGCGGAAAATCGCGCATTAGCGGAACTCGCGCCCCCAGTTCAAAATCCCGGTCATCCCACGCCGGCGTCACCGTGCAACCCAGCAGCGTCCAGCCGTTACCCGCCGTTCCAGCGTTGGGCCGCGCCCCTTGCCAGACCCCGCCGGACACCACCAACTGCGGCACCTGACCCGCCAGCACGTCGGCCCCGAGCAACGTCACCTGCACCGTAGCGCTCACGGGATCGAGTTGCACGTGCTCTACCGGATCGCCCGCATGAAAATGCCAGAGTTCTTCCGCCTTTAGCCGGTGCAACGCGGAGAAATCCTCCCGCGTGAGCAAAAACCAGATGGCCGAGGCCGCCGCGCGCCCGTTCGCCAGCTGCGCCTGGCTCGTCCAAGTCTGACGATAAAATCCGCCTTCCTGCGGCAAGGGCACCAGCCTGAGACGAGCGATGATCTTTTCCGGCTCCGCGTTCATGACGCCAGCCAAGCATGGAAGCCGGCCTGGGCGAAAGGCTGGAAACAGATTAACCGCGAAGAACGCGAGGCGCGAGAAGTTCGAACGCTCGGAAGATTGCCACGAGAAGGCAAAAAAAGGGATTGGGGCGACAGAAACGAATACAGTACGCCTATGAGCGCGCGGGATCTGACATAACCTCAGCCTCTTTTTGTGCCTTTTCGTGCCCAACCGGCCGGGGTTCGGAGGTTCGACCATCGCATCCCATGCGACTATTTCCGCACTTCCGTTCCAGGGCTTTTCCTTGATTCTCGCCCGGTGCATTTTGCGCTTTGGGTTTATGTCCTCCTCTTTTTCACCGGCCTCGCGGCCGGGGTGGTGGATTCGATCGCCGGCGGCGGCGGACTGATCGCGCTGCCCATGCTGCTCATGATTGGCCTGCCGGCGCCGATTGCGCTCGCGACCAATAAATTCCAATCCCTGTGCGGTGTCACCGTCGCCGCTTGGAATTACACCCGCAAGGGATTGGTGGACCTGCGCGCCTGCCGGCTGGGCATCGCGGCGACATTCATTGGCGCCGTAATCGGCGTGTTGACGGTGCAAAAAACCGACACTCACCTGCTCGGCCGGATCATTCCCTGGCTGCTCGCCGTCATCTTGGTCTACACGGTTTTTCGTCCCAAGCTGGGTGAACAGGACCAGCCCCCACGCATGGGGAGAAACGCCTTCTTCATGACCGCCGGCCTGGGGATGGGGTTCTACGACGGATTTTTTGGTCCCGGCGCCGGTTCGCTATGGGCGATCGCCCTGGTCGTCGGGCTGGGGCAGAATTTCACCAAGGCCACCGCGTTCACCAAAGTCATGAACCTTACCAGCAACGTGGCTTCCGTCGCGCTTTTCGCTTGGGCTGGACTCATCAACTACCCCGCCGCCATCGCCATGGGCGCCGGGCAGGTTATCGGTGGACACCTCGGCTCGGGAATGGTGATTAAGAAGGGCACTCATTTTATCCGGCCGATATTTTTAACGATTGTTACACTTACACTTATACGACTCGTCTGGGTAAATTATCGCTGAGAAGCTTTAGGCCTCGGCGAAGGCTGGTCCCCGTGTAGGCTGGGATGGTCCTATGTCGCCCGCCGCCTATCTCGACCGCCACACGCCTGACCTGACGGGATTGCTGCGCCAGCTCGTTAATTTCCCGACCGTCAACCCGCCCGGCGTGGATTATGATGGCGTGACGGCACGGCTCACCCGCGAACTCCGGGCCAGCGGTCTGAAGGCGCGTCGCTTCTCGATTCCCCCCGCTCAACTGCGCAAGCACTTGCCGGCGGGCCAGCAGGCTTTCCCGCGCTACAACGTGCTCGGCCAGCTCGCCGTGCCGGGCGCGAAGAAAACCGTTCATTTCAACGCGCATTACGACGTCGTGCCGGTTTCCGGCACATGGAAACACGGCAGCCCGTTCAGCGGTCACGTGGCGGGCGGATGGGTTTACGGCCGGGGTACCGCCGACATGAAGGGTTCCCATGCCAGTTTGCTGCTCGCGCTCCGCGCCCTGCGCGCGACCGGCGTCAAACCGAAGATGAATGTCGAGGTGTCGTTTACCGCCGATGAGGAAACCGACTCCGCCCTCGGCGCCGGCTGGCTGGTCCAGCACGCCCCGATCCGACCCGATTACGCGATCGTCATGGAAGGAGGCGAGCGCGACACCGTTTGCTGCGGCCATAACGGCGTCGTCTGGCTGGAGGTGACCGTCCACGGTCGCGCCGCGCATGGCTCAATGCCCAATCTCGGCGTCAACGCGCTCGAAAAAATGTCCGCTCTCGTCCTGCTGCTCGGCGACTACCAAGACCAGCTCACCAGGCGCACGTTCACGACGCCCGAGGGCAAGATCATGTGCCCAACCATCAACGTGGGCGGCGTGTTCAGCGCCGGCGAGGGTGGCAAGATCAACACCGTGCCCGCACTCGCCACGTTCTCCATCGACCGCCGCGTCATCGCGATCGAGTCCGTCGCCTCCGCCGAAAGGGAAACCCGCGCCTTCCTCGCGGCCGCCGCGAAGAAAATCCCCGGCTGCCGCATTACGGTCGCCAAGGTCTCCGACAACCATCCGTGCTATCATGCCCCGAAGCATCCGTTCTTCGCCGCCATGGCCAAAAGCGTCACGGCCGTCCGCCGCCAGCCGACGTCCTTCAACGTCTCGACCGGCTTCAACGACATGCACTTTTTCTCGCACTACCTGAAGATCCCGACCCTCGGCTACGGCCCCGGCGGGGCGAACGAGCATGCCATCGACGAGCGCGCCAACATCAAAGACCTCGTCGCGACCGCCAAGATCTACGCCGACCTGCTGACGACTTTCAGTGGGTAGGTAACCCAGAGCGGGGTCGCTGCACCACCGTCATAGGCGAGGTGGGCCGAGCGCTCCGCGCCCGGCAGAATAGTCCCAATCACCGCGCGCGGAGCGCCCGGTCCACCCACTAAACCCCGCCCTACCGCGCCAACCCCTGCCGGATCATGTTCACGGCGATGGCGGCAAGGAGGAGGGCGATGATCTTGGAAATCGCGCGCAGGCCGGTGCCGCCGATCTTCTGGCCGAGCCAGTCGCTGTAGGCGAAGGCCAGCACCACCAGGACGAGATTCACCGCCAACGCGGCGAGAATGATGCCCAAGCCGATCGTCTGGCTCTGCGCAAGCACGAGCAGGGTGGTGATCGACGCCGGTCCGGCGATCAGCGGCATGCCTAGCGGCACCACCCCAAAATCCTCCGGCACCGCTTCCGGCACGGCCGCCGACTGGATGAGATCTTTCGCCGCGAGGATAAAGAGGATCAGACCTCCCGCGATTTGGAAGTCATTCACCGTAATGCCGAGCGCCGCAAAAATTGTCTGCCCAAGAAACAAAAACAGCAGCGCCACAAGTCCGCCCGTCCATGCCGCCTGGTTCGCGATCTTCTTCCGCCGCTCCACCGCAACATTGGTGCTCATGGCCAAAAATATCGCCGCCAGGCCGATCGGGTCGATCGCCACGAAAAGCGGAATGAAGGCTTTCAGAAAGTTTTCCCCGAGCGCGGACATGCGGCCAATCTCTCCGTCCCCCAGCCCGGGGCAAGCCCGCGCAGGCCAAGCCAAGTGCAGGGCGGGGTCACCAAACCCCGCCTGCGTCTCGCCAATCCATTCCGCAGATTTCACCGATGGACGGAGGATGAATTCACTCATCCGCGTTCAATTTCGCGATCTTGGGGAAGGCTTGGTTATCAAGGCGGGGTTCGGCGACCCCGCCCTACATCAACGACCCTCGTTCCTTCCCGACTTCGCCCTTGTTTTGGCTTCATGAAGGCGGCAACGTCGCGGCGTCTATCTCATGAAAATCGACGCCACCCTCACTCCGGCCCGGCTCCAAAAAAAGCTCTCCCGCGTGTTTGAGCTCGCAGGCCAAAAAATCCACGCGCTCGACGCTGCATGGGATCCCGCCAAGGGGACGCCGGTCTTCACCGTCAAAGGCCAGTATACCTCGCGCGGCTGGACCGAGTGGACCCAGGGCTTCCAGTTCGGCCTGGCGTTTCTGCATTTCGACGCCACCGGCGACACCGCGTCGCTGCGCCTCGCCAAGAGCAAGACCGTCAAATACATGGCCTCGCACGTCTCGCACATCGGCGTGCATGACCACGGCTTCAACAACATCTCCACCTACGGCAACCAGCGTCGCCTGATGCTCGAGGGAAAGATTCCGTTCAATCAGGACGAGCTCAACTATACCGAACTGGCGCTCAAGGTCTCCGGCGCCGTCCAGGCCGCCCGCTGGTCCACCACAGCCTACGGCACGGGCTACACCTATTCGTTCAACGGTCCGCATTCGCTCTTCTCCGACACGATCCGCTCGATGCGCTCGCTCGTCGTCGCGCATCAACTAGGCCACGCGCTGATGGGCGAGGGAGACAAGCCCACCAATCTGCTGCTTCGCTCGATCGAGCACGCGAAAACCACCGCGCGTTTCAACGTCTACTTCGGGGAGGGCCGCGACATCTACGACGTGCGCGGACGCGTCGTGCATGAGTCCATTTTCAACCGCAACGACGGCAATTACCGCTGCCCGTCGACCCAGCAGGGTTACTCGCCGTTCACCACGTGGACGCGCGGCGCCGCCTGGATCATTACCGGTTACGCCGAGCAGCTCGAATTCCTCGATACCGTCCCCGGCTCCAGCCTCGATGCCGCCGGCGGCCGCCGCGCGGTGACCGACCTCTTTGTGAAAACCGCCCGGGCCACCAGCGATTACTACATCGAGGGCTACGCGGCGAAGGATGGCATTCCTTATTGGGACACCGGCGCGCTCAACACGCACGCACTGGGCAACTACCAGTCGAAGCCCGCGAACCCGTTCAACGCCTACGAGCCCGTGGATAGTTCCGCCGCCGCCATCGCCGCACAGGGCTTTATCCGGCTCGGCAACTGGCTCAGCGCTCACGGCGAAAAGGCCGCGGGTAAAAAATATCTGCAGGCCGGCCTCACCGTTGCGAACACGCTATTCTCGGAGGACTATCTCGCGACCAACCCGAAGCATCAGGGACTGCTCCTGCATAGCGTTTATCACCGGCCAAACGGCTGGGATTACATTCCGAAGGGCCAGAAAGTCCCGTGCGGCGAGTCGTCGATGTGGGGCGACTACCACGCGATGGAACTCGCGCTGCTGATCTCGCGGATGGCCGCGGGCAAATACTACACGTTTTTCTGAACCCAGGTCATTTCGCGCAGGGTCAACAGGAGGGTGTTGTGCTTCAGTTTGAAGCCCTCGGTCAGTAGCCGCCGGGGGAGGCATCGCCGCCCCGTAAGGATAAGGCTGGGGTCCACCTTCATGATATGTCGCGCGCCGAACTTCACCGCCCAGACTGGGGTCGGCGGACTCCACGGCCGGTGCAATGCCTCCCGCAGGTCGCGCATGAACTCCTTGTTGGTCACCGGACTGGAGCCGGTGGCGTTGTACGCACCACGCGCCTCGGGGTGTTCGATCGCCCAGCGCACCATCCGGCAAAAATCCTCGATGTGCAGCCAGCTAAGGTACTGCCGGCCATTGCCGGCTGAACCGCCCAAGAACCAGCGCGTAAGATCAGCCAGCGGCTTGAGCGCGCCGCCGTCGCGTCCGAGTACGAGGCCGATGCGCAGCGCCACCCGCCGCGGCCCGAGATAATCATCGAAAAGAGCCTTCTCCCACGCTTCGCAGACCTTTGCGGAAAAATCCGTGCCGTGCGGCGAATCCTCGTCGCAGATCACGTCTCCCGCATCGCCGTAGATTGCCAGGGACGAAGCTTGCACGACGACGGGCGGCGGCTCGTCACATCGCTGACAGGCGAGGAGAATAGCCTTCGCGGAATTCACGCGTGATTCAATGATCTCGCGCCGGTTTTCCGGCGTATAGAGACACGCCACGCTGCGGCCCGTCAGGTTGATCACTGCGCCCACCCCCTCCAATTCGCCGGCCCAGTCCCCCACCGTGCGCCCATCCCAGACCACCGTCCGGATGCGACCCCAGTCTGACGCCGGCCGGCGCGAGAGAATCGTAACTTCGCGCCCTTGCTCGGCGAAATACCGCGCCAGCGCCTGTCCAAGAAATCCTGCTCCACCGGCAATCACCACGGGCGGCGGGCTTTCGTCGACGTAAAAGGCCCCAGTGGGGAGACGGGGACGTCCTGTCCGGGATGGTTTCATGGAAAATCAGGCCAACGCCTGCTCGATAAAGGTCATGTCGGCAGCGCTCAATTCGCGACCCACGGCGGCGAGATTGCACGCCACTTGGCGTTCGTTGCGGAACCCTGGAATGACGCAAGCCACGTTGGGCTGATTCAGCAGGTAGCGCTGCGCCACCGCGGCAAGATCCTCCGTTGTCGCGCCGAAACGCTCCTTGAGTCGCGCGAGCTTTGGTTGCAACGCCCGCAACTTCTCGGTCGTGAACCGGCCGCTGTTCCGGCGGTGATCACCCTCTTCAAATTGCGGTGGTTTCGCGGGATCAAATTTATCCAACAACAGACCCTGCGCGAGCGGGCTAAACGCCACGTAGGACATCCCGTGCTCGGCCAGCAGCTTCGGCACCACGCCGCCCGGTCGGATGAAATCGCGGGCCAGCGCGCTCGCCCATGATTGGAGCACCGCGGGTTTCACCACGGGCACTGCCCGCAAGAAATGCTCCTCGCTGTACGCGCTCTGGCCCTTCAGCCGGATCTTCCCCTCAGCCACCAGCGCATTGAGCGTGTCGGCCGCGCCCTGCAGCCATTCGCCATTTGGGCCGAAATCACCGTGATGCAGGTAATAAAGATCGATATAATCGCGCCCGAGGTTTTGCAGCGACTGCTCGCACTGGTGACGAATGTGCAGCGGATCGTAGGCGTGCGCGGCCGTGCCGGGAAAATGCCCGACCTTGGTCGCGATGATAAAGTCCGTGGACTTCAACCCGAGCTTCCGCAGCACGCGTGCCAGCATCAGCTCCGCTCGGCCGTTGCCGTAAACATCGGCGTTGTCGAAGTGGTTCACCCCGGCAGTCACCGCGCGTTTGATCGCCGCGGTGATCTCGTCCTCGTTCACATTCGCCCAGCCGTTGGCCTGGCCGTTGACCCAGTTGAGCCCGCCCATCGTCCAGCAACCCAGACTGATTTCCGAAACCTTCACCTGGCTCGAACCGAGGGCGCGGTAATTCATGGGGTAAGAGATAGCCAACCGGTGAAATTCAGCAACGGCACAATGCCCTCCCGCAAAGCTTTTGAACCATGCTCACCGCAAATTGCGTTAATTAGCCCGCTCTCAATCGAGGGCGTGTTTGTTATCTGTAATCATTTCGATGATCCGCGGTTTTTTCCGGAAAAAACTGTCATTTCCAATCGTAACGCCTATGTCCGCAGGGTGCCCGCTCGGTCCCTCAACCTCTACGATTTTACCCGCGAACAGCTCCGCGCTTTACTGGTTGGGTGGGAGCTCAAGCCGGTGCATGTGGCGCGGCTGTGGAACTATCTTTACCTGGAGCTGGCCGACTCCCTCAACGTCATGCCGGAGCTGCCGCCCAAACTCCGGGCGCGACTTAAGGCGGAGACTCATTTCGGTGTGCTGCCCACGGCCTTCGAGACGGATTCGAGCGACGGTTTCACCCGCAAGTACCTGCTGGAGCTCGCCGACGGCGAAAAGATCGAAACCGTCCTGATGCGTTTCACCGGCCGGGTGACCGCATGCGTCTCCAGCCAGGTCGGCTGCGCCATGGGCTGCGTCTTCTGCGCCACCGGCCAAATGGGCTACACCCGCCACCTCACCGCCGGCGAAATCGTGGCCCAGGCCGTCCATGTCGCCCGAGCGCTCAGAGGTCCGGTTGAAAGTGGACCGGGCGCTTCCGCCTTCGCTAGATCTACCGTGGACCAGCCGCGCCCGCCAAGCGCCGCGCGGAGCGCGACACCCACCCGCCTGCGCAACATCGTACTGATGGGCATGGGCGAACCCTTGCATAACTACGACGCCGTGATGCACGCCACCGACATCCTGCGCGATGAGACCGGCCTCGCGCTCGGGGCCGCGCGCATCACTCTCAGCACCGTCGGCGTGGTGCCCGGTATCCTGCGCTTGGCCAAGGAACAGCGCGCCATTCATCTCGCCGTGTCACTCCACGCCGCCACGCAGGCGGAGCGCGCCGCGCTCGTGCCCGCCGCCAAAAAATGGCCGCTCGACGAACTCATGGCCGCATGCCGTACGTACAGCGAAACGACCGGTCGGCGGATTTTCTATGAGTGGACCTTGATCGAGGGGAAAAACGATTCCGCCGCCCACGCCCGCGCTGTCGGCCACCTGCTGCACGGGCTGCCTGCACAGGTGAACCTGATCCCACTCAATCCCACCGCGGGTTACGCGGGGATGCCCACGCGCACGGAGGCTGCGAAAACTTTCCAGCAGATCCTCGCCAAGGAATACAAGATCCCGAGCACGGTCCGCCAGCGCCGCGGCATCGACATCGCTGCCGGCTGCGGCCAGCTCGCGGTGGCGGATAAATGAATCTGAATTGACCGCGACGGCCGCGAAGCGCCGGAGGATTGCCACAAAGAGGCACGAAAAGAGTTAGGGCTGCGGAAACGACTCCATTGCGCCTCCAGGCGCGCGGGAGGGTACGAATAAATCTCCATCTCTTGTTGAGCCTCTTTGTAGCCAGCAAAATACACCCGCATCACCAGCAACAGCCCGCCCGCATAGTGCGACACCACTGTCTTTAACCACTGTGCCTACGCAATCCCCGCCACGGAATCATGAATGGAGCAGGGGCCGACCACAATCAGCCGCCGGTCGTCCGTGCCGGTCAGGATCGCCTCGATTTCGCTGCGGCGGTTGGGCGTGAGTCAAGGTTTGCTCCCGGCAGTCGGAAAAATCGGTAACGGGCCAGTTTGCCGCGCTAGCCGAGCATCGCGTGCGCCGTTTTGACGACCGCCGTCGGCCAGAGCTGCACCTCGGTCAGGTTCTGCACGAGGCCCTGCTCGCGCGCCGCGCGCTGCAAATTTAGCCACGCCAGCGCCGCCGTCTCGCCCGTCGCCGCCTGCTCCGCAATCCCGTTGATCAACGCATCGGACAACACGAGCTGCTCCTTCGGCAACAACCCTTTCCCGATGAAAAAGAACGAGAGTAAAACCCCCAGCGTATCGAGCCAGACACTAGGCCGCCGCGGTGCCGCATAGGGAATGCCCGTTTTTTCTGGCGACCATTCCATGAACGCGCGGATCTGTTCGTGCAGCTGGGTGAGCTCGGCATCTGCGCTTGCGGCATTCCAGCGCACCGTGATGGTCTTCCGCTCGCGAAATTTCTTCACCTCCCAGATGCGCAGCAACAGCTCGTAATCACCACCGGCCTGGCGCAACGCGCCGGTAAAAATGTAATCAAGCCCGCCGTCGGTTGTGTCCACGAGCTGCTGAAGATTGGTCTGCGTCCATTCCACCCCCATCAGCGCATACTGCCGCTGGTTCATGATGCCCACCGCGGCGATCGGCAGGTAATGCGGCGAAAAATAAAACGTTTCCGCCAGCCAGAGCGGTACCGCACGGGTCAGGCGGGTCAGTTCATTCTCGGGCTGCGCCGCCAGTTCCTCTACATTCGTCACGCCCGTCAACGCAAGCTGGGTGAACGCAATGCGGCGGAGCTTGCTGCCCTTCGCCGGGAGAATCTGTTCCGTCAGCGATTCCAACCCGTAAAACCAGATCGGTTTGCTGATGCTGACCAAATTGACCTTCAACGGCTCGGCCGGCTCACCGGCGCCCGCGGCGTCCAGCGGGGGCAAATCGTTCTGGATGAGCTCGGCGATCGCGTTGGAGAAACCGTGCAGCCGGTCCTCGAGTTCGGGCCGCTGCAGCGCGAAGAGGATATCGAGCACATGCTGCGCGGCCTCGGCGTTTCGCAGCGCGAGGTAGGCCTGGAGGACGTTTAGTCCGGTCGCGGGACCATGCCGCTCGGCGTCGTAACGCGGGGCGACCAGTTCGACGATCTCGCCCACGTAACCATTGACCCCGAGGTCTCCCGAGATGGTCACCAGGACGTCAGCACGATCGCCGGCGAGGACCAGAGTTTCCTCGTAGAGCGCGAGGGCCCCCGGAAGATCCTTGGCTTCGAGTCGTTCACGAGCGGCCATCAGCTGTGGTTGAACGCCGCTGGAGGCCGCCACCAACGCTGCCGGATTGCCATCCGCTTGCGTCGGTTTCTTACCCGACATTCGGTCGAAAAAACCCATGCGCCGAGGAAAACGCGGGACGGACGGCTGGCGACGAAAAATTACCCAGGTCATCCGCTTGACCGTGGATAATACGATTTTTTAGTAAATTCCGGCCAAATCAGTCGGCGCCGGCGTCCCGTTCGTTTCCCGCCAGCCGCTCGTGACACTGCGGGGCGCGGCCAGTTTCGCCGGGCTCACGCCCGTGCGCACGGCGATGGTGGCACAAACCTTGGGGACATACATGCGCGTCTCGTTGGACAGCGCCGCGGAAATATCGGCAAAGGTGTGCGCCGAGTGCGCCGCCAGCAGCCGTCGCACGCGGCCTTCGCCGGCATTGTACGCCGCGAAAGCCAGAGGCCAGTCGCCAAATTTTCCATGCAGCGTCCGGAGGTAGTGCGCAGCGGCGCGGGCGGATTTCTCCACATTGGTGCGTTCATCGGGCAGCGTGGTACTCAAGCCCAGCGAGCGCGCCGTCGCGGGCATCAATTGAAAAAGACCGCGGGCACCCACCGGACTTTCTGCCTCGGGGTCGAGCGTGGATTCCGCTTCAGCGAGCCAAGCCAACTCGGGCGGAACGCCCTCCGCCACAAAGGCCGCCCGCAAGGTCGGCATCAGTTC
>JBDTJA010000367.1:0-4300 GCA_039936075.1 Opitutaceae bacterium
TGCTCGGCCGGAAGACGCCGGCGGTGCGTTACGAGGACACGTTTTGCCACGACCGCGCGCTGATGCTGCAGCTGGTCAAGGGCTGCTATGACCGCGGCGTTTACTTTCACGATTATGGCGGCGGTCCCGCGCATCATGGCTATTCCGTCCAGCACACGTTGCAGGACATCGGCGAGGTGTTGAATGTGTTGGAGGACGTCTTGGAGAAAATGAAAGGAAACCTATGCCTTCGTTAACGGGGAAACGCATCATCGTCACGGGCGGCGGCACGGGCATCGGACAGGGCATCGCGGTCCAGCTCGCTGCCGAAGGGGCGCACGTCTGCTTCAGCTATCATGCCAGCGGTCAAGGGGCCAAGGAGACGCTGAGCCGGATCAAAAAGGCGGGCGGGAAGGCGCATGGCTTCCCGGCCAATCTCGAAAGCCTGGCGGAAGGGGTGGCCATGGTGAAGCAGGCGGTGAAAAAAATGGGCGGCGTGGATGCACTGGTGTGCAACGCGGGCCCGACGATTGCGCGGCCATTTCTGGAGATGACCCCCGAGATCTGGGATCGCATCCATAACATTCACCTGAAGACCGCGTTTTTCTGTGCGCAAGCTGCCGTTCGGGCGATGACGCAGTCCGGCGGCGGCCGAGTCATCTTCATCGGCTCGGTGCATGGCCGGGCCACGATGCCGCAGCACGGTGCCTATGCGGCGGCGAAGGCCGGCTTGGAAGGGCTCACCCGGCAGCTGGCCCTCGAGCTGGGTCCGCGCCAGATCACGGTGAACTGCGTGGCGCCGGGAGTAGTGGAGGTGGAATCGTATTTTCGCGACTACCCCGATTATCGGCGCGAGGACGCAGCGCGGCAGGTGCCGATCGGCCGGGTGGGATTTCCTCCGGATATCGCGGGGATGGTGGCGTTTCTGCTGTCGGGGCAGGCGGATTTTCTCACCGGCCAGACAATCGTGATCGACGGAGGGCAGCTGGCTCGACTGTCATTCCAGAATTCGTGAGCTCGGGGCAGGTTTAGTGCGGAGCTCTCTGGGTAGCAGACATTGAGGCCTTGGTGATGGATCGATCTTCGTGGGCTTCGTGCCCTTCGTGGTTAAAACGTGTTTTGATTAAACCTCGAAGGGCACGAAGCCCAAGCCTTGATCCTCGGCTTGCTCCTCTTCAGGTCCTCGACGGTGAAACAAAAACGCGACTTTGCCTCCGGGCTTCCTTACGTTCGTCATCTCCCCATGCCCCACGACCCTCACGAACAGTTTGATCATGCCGTATTGGACAAAATCGAGCAGAGCTCGATCGGCGCAGTGCCGGGCACGCCCGCCTACCAGGATGCCTTGAAACGACTCTACGCCACGCATCAGGCTTATGCCGACGCGGACCACAAGGACGGGCACGTGACGGCCCGTTCACTGACGAAGCTGCCGTCGTTTCATGCCTCGAACCTCACCGAAGTGATCGAAGGTCGGCTCAACCCGGAGCACTTGGAGCGCAATGCCGGGATTTTTGACCGCTACGTGCAGTCGCTGCCGGCGGACCGGCGCGCCAAGGCCGAGGCTTGCCGGCTGGTGGTCGCGGGCAAACCGGCGCATCACCGCAAGCACGACGGCACGCCGATCCATGACCTCGTGCACAGCCTGTTCCTCGTGCCGGGTGCAGGTCCGCATCCGGGGCTGCCGGGCAACTATCTTTACGGTTCGCTTTATGAAACCGGTCACGCGGAAAAGCCGTGGGCGATCAATGTGCATGACAGCGACGACGGTGCCGCGGTCTTTGAAGCGCCGGATTTGCCAGCGGCGCTGGTGAAGCTGCAGGAAGTGCTGTCCAGTGCCCCGTTCAACATGGACGAGCTGGAGACGCTCGAGTTCAAGCTGGTTTGAGCGCGAGATAGGTTTTGGGCATGATTGGCCGCCTGCTGGCAGGCTCTCTAGCGCTCATTCAATTCTGGTGATTGTCATTGTGTGCGTAGCGAAGAATCCAGTGAGACGTCGCAACGGCATTGGCACTATCGAAGTGGATTCTTCACTTCGTTCAGAATGACAACCCGGGTTTGAAGAGTCGCCTTCCCCAAAGCTCCGTCCTTTTCCGTTGTCACCTTCGACGGTTGGTCGATGGTTTCTTCCATGGTCATGCCTTCCTCCCCGACGAAATCATTTTCCGTGGACCAGCTGCCGGTGCGGATTTTCTCCACCCTGCCCGAACTGGCGGCAGCGGCGGCCGATAAGGTGGCGGCGATTCTGATCGCGGCGATTGCCGCGCGCGGCCACGCCCGGGCAATCATCGCGACGGGGAATTCGCAGGACCAGTTCCTGGAACAGCTGGTTTCCCGCCCGGACATCGACTGGTCCAAGGTCGAGCTGTTTCACATGGACGAGTATCTCGGGATGCCGATCACGCACCCGGCGTCGTTCCGTCGCTACCTGAAGGAGCGCGTCTTCGACCGCGTGAAACCCGGGGCGGCGCATTTTCTGGAGGGCGACGCGCTCGAGCCGCTCAAGGCGATGCGTGAGTACGCAGCCCAGCTCGCCTCGGCCCCGGTGGATCTTTGCTGCCTGGGGATTGGCGAGAACGGACACCTCGCGTTCAACGATCCACCGGTCGCGGATTTTTCCGATCCGGAGGCGATCAAGCTCGTGAAGCTCGACGAGGGATGCCGCCGGCAGCAGGTGGGCGAGGGACATTTTCCGAATCTTGACACCGTGCCGGCGTACGCGATCACGCTGACGATTCCCACGCTCTGCCGCGTGGGCCGCATGGTCGCGGTCGTGCCTGAGAAACGCAAAGCCAAGGCAGTCAAAGCCGCGCTCGAGGGCCCGATCACCCCGGCTTGTCCGGGCAGTTTTTTGCGGCGGCAGGCGCACGCGACGTTGTATCTCGACGCTGACTCCGCGTCACTGCTCACCCGCTGAGCCGACCGATCTCCACCCGCGAATCACGCCAATGAACGCGAAGATCGGAGGATCGGGAAGGCGGGTTTCCCCCAACCCTGTTTCGATGCGGGTTCATTCGCGTGATTCGCGGGCAACGGCTTCCGCCTTATGACGACCTGTGATGCCGTTGACCACCGCACGGGTTGGGCGGTCCGTCTGGGGTATGCCGACGAACGGATCAAACTGATCGAACCGCTCCCGAGTGAAACGACCGGGCTGCCCGTTTTGCTGCCGCCGCTGGTGGACATCCAAGTCAATGGCTTCGCTGGCGTGGATTTCCAGAACGACACCACAACTTGCGCGGATCTCGAGCGCGCGGCGAATGGGCTCGCGGCGTCGGCGTGCAGTCGGTTTTTTCTCACCCTCATCACCGACCGGTGGGATCGCATGCTGGCGCGGTTGAAAAATTACCGGGCGCTCCGCGCGTCATCGCCGCTGCTGCGGCGGCGCATCGCGGGCTGGCACATGGAGGGGCCGTTTATGAGTCCGACGCCGGGGTTTCACGGCGCGCATCCACCGGAATTCATGATCGCCCCGACGGCGGAGCGATTGCGCGAACTCAAGGCGGTGACCGAAAACGATCCCGTGCTGATCACGCTCGCTCCGGAATGGGCGGAGGCACCCGACGCGATCCGGGCCGCGCGCGAGCTCGGTTTTCGCGTGTGGCTGGGTCACACGGATGCCAGCCCAGCGCAGCTGGCGGCCGCGATCGAGGCCGGAGCGGAAGGGTTGACGCATTTGGGCAACGGCTGCCCGCCGACTTGGGACCGACATGACAACATCACGTTCCGGGTGCTCGACGAGCCACACCTGCGCGTGAGCATCATCCCCGATCGCATCCATGTTTCGCCGATGCTCTTTCGTTTGTTTCACCGTTCCCTCGATGCCACGCGCATCTGCTACACCACCGACGCCATTTCGGCGGCGGGCGCGGGGCCGGGAATTTATCCGCTCGCGGGCCTGAAAGTGGAGGTCGGCGCGGACGGGATCGTGAGGCAGCCGGGCAAGGTCAACTACGCCGGCTCCAGCCTCGCCCCGCTGGAGGGAGTGCGTCGCGCGGCGGAGATGTTGCGCCGCTCGCCGCAGAGCGTGTGGGATTTTTTCTCCACCCAGCCGGCGAAGTTTACCGGTCTTCCCGCCGCGCTGGTGGTAGGCGCACCCGCAGATTTTTGCCTGCTGCGGAAAACGGATGTGGCGACGACGATCGAAATTCATTTCGCGGGAGAAGCGGTCCGCGACGTTTCCTGGCCGGCGTGAACCCAACTGAAAGTTTACCACGGATGTCGCGGATGAACCCGGATCGACCGATCGAGTGTAGGGCGGGATCGCCGAATCCCGCCTTGATCGGTAGCGGCCTGGCGTCAATGAAGGCGGGATTCGGCG
>JBDTJA010000368.1:0-14551 GCA_039936075.1 Opitutaceae bacterium
GTAGCGGCCTGGCGTCACTGAAGGCGGGATTCGGCGATCCCGCCCTACAATTATGAGTCAGCCCTCCGTCCTTTCGGTGATCGGGGCTTACGGGCCATGGGCGGCGTCGCTGCTACCGGCGGACCCGGGACCGCTCTCGTTGCAGAACTGTCCGCCGGCGGAATTTGTCGCGCGCCAGCTGGCCGCCCGGGCTCGCACCCTCACGTGCATGGCTTCACCGCCGCAACCCGGCGGAATCAAGGCGACGGTCCAGCGAAGTTTGGTGCACGATGGACTCGCGGTGGAGGAAATCAGCTGGCAGCTGCCGTACGGCCCGCCGACGCAGGCGGTGGTGCTGAAACCAGCGGGGGCCACGGGGCGATTGCCGGCGGTGCTCGCGCTGCATGATCACGGGCGGTTTAAATTTCTCGGGAAGGAGAAGATCGCGCAGACCGGGCCCAGGATGCACCCGCTCGTCGCGCTGCACCAGGCCGACGCCTACGAAGGCCTGGCTTGGGCCAACGAACTCGCTCACCACGGGTATGTCGTGCTGGTGCATGATGCGTTTGCCTTCGGCAGCCGGAAAGTGCGGATCGCCGACGTGCCGGCCGAGCTCCGCGGTACGATGAAAGATGACTCGGACGATTCCCCGGCGGGCATCGCCGCGTACAACGACTGGGCGGCAGACCATGAACACGTGATGGCGAAGTCGCTGTTCAGCGCGGGGACCACGTGGCCGGGAGTGTTTGCGGTTGAGGACCGGGTGGCGCTGGACGTCCTCTGTGCGCGAGCCGACGTCGATGCATCACGCGTGGGTTGCGGCGGCCTTTCGGGCGGCGGGTTGCGGACCGTGTTCTTGGCCGGCCTCGATGAGCGCATCAAGGCGGCGGTGTGCGTCGGGATGATGACAACGTGGCGCGATTACGTCCTCAGCAAGAGCTTCACGCACACCTGGATGTGTTATGTCCCACTGCTGCCGCGGGACATCGACTATCCCGAAATCCTTGGGTTGCGCGCGCCGCGGCCGACGCTCGTGCTGAACACGCGGGCCGATCCTTTCTTTTCGGTGTCGGAGATGGAACGGGCTGACGGGCAGATCGCCAACATCTACGCGACGAGCGGATCGCCCTCGAACTACCGCTGTTCCTGGTACCCCGGTCACCACCAGTTCAACCGCGCGATGCAGACGGAGGCGTTTGGATGGTTCGACCAGTGGCTCGGGTGATGCAGGCCGCGAGCCTTGGCCACCGCCGGCGCCCCCCAGAGGCGGGTAAACATGCCAGCAATTGTTTTATGTCGAGCACCTGCGAGCAGGTGGAGTGCGACACCCTGTAAGCTAGAGCCGTTTCAAAAATGTCAGAGTCGAAGGGCAGGAAGTAGCTACGAGCGTGAGCAAGTGGCTACACCCTTTCCAAATGCGCTCTAACCCTCAAAATCCTTTAGTCGCGGCCAATCAGATCGCTGCGCGCTGACGTATCCGATTCGTCCATAGACGGATTGAGGCGTTCGCTTAGCTCCTTAAGCTTGGCCGCCTCCCGCTCGGCTTGCGCCGGGGTGAGATTCAGTGAACTGGCCGGTTTCTTTGCCACAGGACGAGGGGAGGGAGATTTTTTAGATTTCATGGTGGACTGGGTTTGGAACCTTATTGGACCCTCCCAGCCAGACGATGTTCAGCCTGATCGCTCTATTGTTGGCAGGTCGCCGGGCTTTCGCATACGACGCCGCTTAAGCTCGCGAGAGCCGGGATGACCTGCCCAAGACATCGCACGCGTCGGTGACGGCCAATTTGCAAAACGGTCGTCATGCGTGATGGTCTCGAATGCAAATCGGCATCGACAGTTTCGTCGCGACGGCTCCGGACCCGGTTACGGGGATCAGCCCCGGCGCGGGTCCACGCCTGCGCGATCTCCTCGAGGAGATTGAGCGTGCGGACCAGGCGGGATTGGACGTTTTCGGCATTGGCGAGCACCACCGGTATGATTTTGCGGACTCGGCTCCGGTGGTGATCCTCGCGGCGGCGGCGGCGCGGACGAAGAAGATCCGGCTGACCAGCGCGGTCACCGTGCTCAGCGCGGCGGATCCGGTGCGGGTTTTCCAGGAGTTCGCCACGCTGGATCTGATTTCGCAGGGCCGGGCGGAGATGATCGTCGGCCGCGGGTCCTTTATTGAAGCCTATCCGCTTTTCGGGCTGGCGCTGGAGGACTACGACTCACTCTTCACCGAGAAACTCGACCTGCTGCTGAAGATTCGCGACAGCACGAACGTCACTTGGTCCGGCCAGCACCGGCCGGCTTTGACGGGTCAGGGCGTTTATCCACGACCGCAGCAGAACCCTCTGCCAATCTGGCTCGGGGTCGGCGGCACGCCGGAGTCGTTTGCGCGCGCGGGCACGCTGGGACTGCCGCTGATGATCGCGATCATTGGCGGCCAACCGCACCGATTCCGCCCGCTCGTCGATCTCTATCGCGAGGCCGGAAAACGCGCGGGACATCCGCCGGCGACCCTCAGGGTTGGCATCCACTCACTCGGGCATGTGGCCAGGACAACGAAGCAGGCGGCCGATGAATTTTTTCCCGGCTACGCGCAAAGTTTCACGAAGATTGGCAAGGAGCGGGGCTGGCCACCCGTCACGCGCGCGCATTTTGACGAAGCGATGGCCCCGGACGGCGCCCTGCTGGTGGGTGATTCTGCCACGGTCGCGGAGAAAATCCTGGATGTGAGCGAGGCGCTGGGCGGAATTTCCCGAATGACGTTTCAAATGAGCGTGGCCGCGCTGCCGCATGCGCAGGTCCTGCACGCCATTGATCTGATCGGCTCCGAGGTCATGCCGATTGTGCAGAAATCCGAGGCTGGCGACTGATACGCGATTCAGCCGCCCGCGGTGGACTGCGGGGTGCGCATCGAGCTGCCCGTCGTCTGTAGCCGGTTCACGTTCTCGTCATCGGCATAGAGTCGGTCCATCAATTTCTGTTTGCCGCTGGTATCTTTGAGCCCGAGCGAGCGGAGGCCCGGGGGAGCTTTTCGAGCATCGCCACGTCGGAGGTGTCGAGATCAGCGCTGGACCCAACGTCATCGAAGGCGCCCTTGTCCTCCCTTGCGACGAGCGAACGCTGGGCGCTTTCGGAACCGGCGGATTGGTCGCCATCGCGGGTGCTTCAGTATCGCCAGGTGATTTTTCCGTACAACCGGCGTTGAATTTCTTCGCGCGTGGCGGAGGGAAAGCCGTATTCGGGATGGTGATCGTGCAGCAGGTTTTGCCCCACGAGGGCGAGCTCCAGTCCGTTCGTGGGCCGCCAGGCGAGCCGGGCATCCAGCTCATAATAACTCGGGACCGTTCTCGTCGTCGCGCCGGAGGTCGGGCCGTTGTTGAGCGTCAGCTCATCCACCCAGCGAAGGGCGGCATCCAGTTCGATCTCCCGCGGCAGGTCCATGGCGGAACGAATGGACCATTGTTGCTCGGGGTCGGCGGTTTCATTGGTGGCGGCCGTTGTGTCGGTCTGGCCCGCTTTGACGCGGATATTTTCACGCAACAAATTATAACCGGCATGAACGCGCCACCAAGGCATGAGCTGGTGATTGGCGCCGAGTTCGAAACCATGGGTTTCTCCTCGAAGGTTGTTGGAAAATACAATCGGAAAGGGAAACGGGTAGGTGGCGGTCGTGGGCGTGGCGGTCGTGCTGCGCAAGTCGGAGTAATCGTTGTAAAAAATGGAAAGGGAAACCGTGGTGCGGGTGCCGAGTTGCGACCGGTAGCCAGCCTCGTACGCGATGACTTTCTCGGAGACGAAGCCGGCGCTGCCGTCGAGATAGTCAGTGGGGAACACGTAGGGCGGCGGGGCGTTGATGAGGCCGGTGACGACCGCCAGATCCCGGTCGTATCGCGACGGCGTGCGCACGGCGCGCGACACCGCGCTCCAGAGCATCTGTCTGACGGCGGGCGTCCATTGTAGGCGAAGGCTGGGTTCCACCTCCAGGCCAGTGTAATCGTTATGCTCGAGCTTGGTGCCGACGGTGAACTGCACGTTTTCGGCCACGGCGATTTCGTCCTGCCCGAACGCACTGAACAGGTTCTGCTCCAGCGACGGCGGTGAAAACCGCACGATCCCCAAGCTGGTATCGTTTTCGCGGGTGAAGCGATAGCCGAGGCCCCACACCAGCTTGTGAATGGTGGCCAGCTCCAGGCTGTGTTGAAAATCCACATCGTAGGTATCGAGGTCATCCACTAGCGCCGAGGCGGGGAATCCGCTGTAGAACGGCGGTGAAGCGGGGCTCGCCGCGTAGGGCTGGGCGAGATGGGTGCGATCGTAATAAACCTGCAGGACGGTCTTGGAGCCGCCCGCCAGCACATGGGACCAGCGGCCGAGGAGATTGCCGCCGTTGAGGTTCTCCGTGCCCGCGGACAGTTTTTCCGCCCCGCGGTAAAGGTCGCCCTGCAAGGTCAGCGTGTCCTCCGCGGAGGGTTCCGCATCCACGCGGAACCCGCCCCGCCGCATGCGCCACGTATCCTGGGCGTCGCGACCATCCGGGAAGACCTCCCCGTCGCGATCGAAGTAATTCCCGTAAACGCGGAAGAAAACATTGGGCGCCAGCGTGCCGCCGTAACGCAGCCCGGCGAAATCCTGCAGCGACGACCCGCCGCCGCCTTCCAGGTAAAGCCCCGGCGTCTGCCGCGCCATCTTGGTCGTGATGTTGATCACGCCGTTGGTCGCATTGGCGCCCCACAACGCGCCGCCAGGTCCGCTGACCACCTCGATGCGGTCCACGTCTTCCAGCAGGGTGTCCTGCACATTCCACAACACACCGCCATACAGCGGGGTGTAGACCGCGCGACCGTCAATCAGGACCAGGAGCTTGTTGGCGAGGTTGGCGTTGAAGCCGCGCGCGCTGATCGCCCAGTCGTGCGAATTTTCCTGCGCGACGTTGAGATTGCCCGCGAGCCGCAGGGCCTCGGGAATGCTGGTGGCGCCGGACCGGCGGATTTCGTCGTTGGTGATTACCTGGATGGCGGCCGCAGCCTCCAGCAGCTTCTCGGGCTGCTTGGAAACGGAGGTGACCTTGGTATCGAGCAGGTCGTCAATACTCAGGTCCTTCAGCGCCCGGATAGAGATTTCGCTGTCGGCAGAAGAGGATTCGCCGGCGGTTGCCCGGCTGGCTAGCAGGGCGCTCAGGAGGATTAATCCGGCGCGGGCCGCCCGTTGTGGGAATTGCGACAAAAAAGATCGGCAGCGTTTTTCCAGGGTTCGAGGGGAAGGTGGGCGCATGGGCAGCGGAGGAAACAAAGAGTGGTGGCAAGGCGTGATCACTGGAGAAAGGCCGAGAGCGAGAGATCGTCGGGCAGCGACCAGCGCAGTACGCCGGCCACCGCGGGTAAGAGGTCACGGGCGCGGCCGAGTAAGGGTCGTTCGATCATGACGGGAAGGAGGCGACGGGCGCGGAGGGGAGACCGGATGGCCGAGACAACTTCGGCGGGGCGCAGCAATTTCGCGCTGATTTCGAGGTGCTCGGCGCGGGAGCGGTGGAGTGCGATGCGAAATCGGATGCGGTCCTTTTCCTGCACCAGTTCAATGATCCCGCCCTCCTGGGTGAAGTTGGTAATATCGCTGACGGTCAGGATGTGGTGATTTTGCAGCTCCGCGCAGATCTGGCGGACATGATAAGCCTCTGAACTGGCGATGAACAGGACGTGACAATCCCCAATTTCATCCACGCGCTTGAACCGACGCACGACCAGGTTCCGGCCATTGATCCTTTCGCCTGCCGCCAGATCGTCCAACAGGCGGCCAAACGGATCCTTCCCGAGGATGCCCACCACCAAGGGAGAATCCGCGGTGGCGAAAGACGAAGCGGGCCACGTGACGAAGCGCGTAAAATTATAGAGGTAAGCCGCCTCGACTTGAATCGACGAAAGTCGCGTCTCCGCCATCATGGGTCCCGCGAAGACCGCCAGCAGCAACGAAACGGTCAGGAATCGCTTCACGAACAGGCTCCCTGCGTAAGGCGTGGCGCGGAACGCGCGCCCCGAAAAGGCAAGGATGGAGGGTAGCGATGCATAGGGCGGCGCAGAGCAAATTAATCCCCGTCATCCGCATCAAGAGGGAAACCGCACAATCCGGAGGCCGTGATCAAATACCTCGCGAGAATGAGCGCTGCTCGCTGAAGCATTTTCCGAGTTGGCATCATGCAAGATGCCTGTTTGCCCATGTGGCCTTGCATTCTGCAACCCACGAAACGACGGCGATGAAGGCGCTAAAAATGTAACTATTTATGGATAAACTTTTTACGATATCATCACGGCGTGGCCTGTTTCCCGCTGAAGGAAACGGGGCCCACACGTCTGTGAACGGCGGATACAGCTCCAACCTTCAATAAATAAAACAACCTCAACCCCGACTCACCATGATCTCACTCGCACTCCTCGCACTTCCCGTCGCCGCGGCCGGCTATTCCCTGATCTATTTGCTCCTCGGGGGCGGATTTTTTGGCGCTGTCGTGATTTTCGTCATTGCCAAGATGTTCGGCAAGTAAGCCACCCGCGCCAACTGCTCTTCCGCTCCATGAATTCCGTCATCACTCCTCCTCCTGAATTATTGCCTGCCGAAGATCACCGAACCACCTTTTGGCCGGTGGTATCATGGGCGGCGGTTTTTGCCGGTCTCGCGGCGGCCTTGGCGCTGCACATCGTGTTCATGCTGCTCGGCGCGTCGTTGGGGTTCGCTCTCTACAGCCCGCTCACGGATGCCAATCCGCTTGGTGACCTCGGCACGGGTGCCGTGATCATCGAAGGGATTAGCGCGGTGTTATCGCTCTGGTTCGGTGGGTGGGTCGCCGGACGCTTTACTCCCGTGGTGGCGAGGGCGACAGGTTGCCTCCACGGCTTCCTGGTGTGGTGCGGCGTTACGATTGTGGGCGTATTGATTGTTTCGAGCGGAGCCGGCTGGGCGGCGGGCGGACTCTCAAAGATTGTCGGCGGCGGACTGGCCTTGGCGGGCCGGCCCGTGGCGGTGCTGACCGACGGAGCCGCGGCAGCGGCGAAGGAGTCGCTCAAGCAGGCGGCCGACTCCCTCACCAGTTTCACCGACGAGGCCGTGAGCGGCCGGGCACCGAATTCGCCACAAAGTGCGGCGATCCGGGCAAAACGAAAAATCGGCTCGGCCGTGGCGCGATACTTTAGCCCCACGCAACACGACAATCAGAAGGAGAACCGGGCGGCGCTCGAGAAGATCTTGGTCACGAACGCGAACATGAGCGAGGCCGACGCTGACCGGACGATCACTGATTGGACGACTTCCTATGATCAGTTGAGGGCGGATCTGAACGCCGCGAAGAACGAAGGCGAAACCAAGTCCCGCGAATTGGCCGACAGAGCGTCGCACGACCTGGCTATCTTCGCCTTATGCGCCTTTGCCGCGTTCGTCCTCGGTGGCCTGTCCGCCAGTTTGGGTGGGAGTGCGGGTGCCAAGCATGCCCTAAAGAACGCGCTCTGAATTTAACGGTCAGGAATTGCGCCGGTTAATAATCCGGCGAAACCAACTCGTGGCGGGGAAATTTTTCCCGCCACGAGTTTTTTTGCTTTTTGCGCCCGTGAGTATCAGCTGCGGTTGAGAGGGCTCCGCCGAAGGAAGGACAAAATTTCTCTTGGCGGACCGCCAATTTCCAACGTGGGCGCCGGTGTTGAAGTCGGATGCTGACGTGAAAAATGAGGGTCGGGCCATACGTGCAAATTGCGATTCCCGCACTATTTTCACTGCATTTCGCACGAAAATGGAGCTGACCGACCATTCAGCATATTCGTTAACTAATTTTTTAACAACAGGATAGGAAAATTCAGGCGAGTTGGCACGTCGATGGCTAAGGTGAACGAGTTAGTTTGAAATCAAATCCTCCTCCAACCCTAACCCCTCAGCTCTTATGTCAAAAATGAAAACCTCGTCTCTGCTCCTGTTGGCTGGCCTCCTCGTCGCGCCCGTCGCGCTCGTCGCTTCGTCCGCCACGGACAATCAAACCGAATCGGCCATCAAGCAATCGTACACGTTCCGCACCACGCTCGATAACAATGTGAAAGTGGATGTGGATGACGGTGTGGCCACCCTCACGGGCAAAGTTCGTGACGACGAACAGAGTCGCGTCGCCGAAGACACTGCGGCGGCCTTCAGCGGCGTCTCGCACGTCGTGAACAAGCTCAAGGTCGAAAATGACCCGAATGTGAAGCAGGGGTCTGACGAGTGGATCGCACTCAAGATTCGCAGCCGTCTGTTGGTCAAGGCCAACGTCAGCCTCACCAACACGAAGGTCGATGTCCGCAACGGTGTCGTCTATCTCACGGGCACCGCGGACAACACCGCGCAGAAAGATCTGACCGAGGCTTACGTGAAGGACATTGATGGCGTGCGTTCGGTGACGAACGACATCCGCGTTGTCACCCCGGCTGACAAGAAGATGGAAAAGATGGACCGTCACAATGACCGCAACAACAACGGCGGTTACACCACGGGCGACAAGATCGATGACAGCTCGATCACGGCCCAGGTGAAGTATGAGCTCTTCTCGCACCGTTCGACCAGCGCGCTCAAGACGAAGGTCGAGACGCACGAGGGACGCGTGACCATCACCGGCGACGCCAACAACGATGCCGAAAAGGATCTGGTCACCAAGCTCGCGAAGAGCGTCCGCGGCGTCGACTCCGTGGATAACAACATGATGGTTCGCAACTGAACCCGATCATTTACCCTGCGCCTGCAGCCAAGGTCACGACCTGACTCCAACTTCAACGCAGCGTTAAACACGAAACTCGCAACTTGGGGCTTTGGGGAAAGCCGCCGGGTTGCGAGTTTTCCATTTTAGGGTTCGGAGTGCCCCGGCGCGAGGGGGGAACAATCTCACCCGACGCGCCACTTTAGCGCCATGAAACTTAAGGCCGGTCTAACCTATTGGACGCAGGCGAATCAACCCCCGCCCCATTATGCCCCCTTGCGGAGGAACGTGAATTGTGACGTGGCGATCATTGGAGGAGGTATCACCGGTGCGCTGGTGGCGCACGCGTTGGTCAAAGCCGGAAAAAAAGTTGTCCTCGTGGATCGCCGCCCGCCCGGCACGGGCAGCACGAGTGCGAGCACGGCCTTGCTGCTTTACGACACGGATACCTCGCTGGCGGAATTGGCCCGACGGCACGGGCAGAAAAACGCCTTCCGGGTTTATGCCTTGGGAAAAAAAGCGGTGCGCGAACTCGGTCAGATCGCGCGCTCCGGCGGCCGGGACTGTGGCTATGCACCACGGAAATCCCTCTATCTCGCGAGTGACGCCGCGGGCTTCCGCCAACTCAAACGGGAATACGCTCTGCGACGGAAGGCGGGGTTTCCAACGACATGGCTGAACCGCGTGAGGCTCCGGCGACAATTCGGGTTGGATTTCCCCGGGGCGATCTATTCGCCCGGGAGTGCCCGCGTGGACGCGATGCGTCTGACTCAGACGCTGATGTCCCGGGACGTTCGCCGGAGGAAACTGCGTGTATTTCAAGGCACGAAGATTGTGCGGGTTACGCCGAACGCGACCGGGGTCGAATTGCACTCAGCCGGTCATCATCTGGTCCGGGCGAAGCATGTGATTGCGGCGACGGGGTATGAAGCCGCCCCCTTTCTGCCCGCCCGGCTGGTGAAACTGAATTCCAGCTACGTGATCGCGAGTCAGCCGCAGCCCGGAAAAGAATCGTGGCACGATGACTGTTTGATTTGGGAAACGGCGCGGCCGTATTTCTACATGCGGACCACGTCGGATCACCGGATTCTGATGGGGGGCGAGGACGAGCCCTTCGCTGATCCCGCGCGGAGGGATGCCAAAATCGCCACCAAGGCGCGTCGCCTGCAGCGACGGTTCCGCGAGCTGTTTCCGAACGTTCCGTTCGAAATCGAGTACGCGTGGACGGGGACGTTTGGCGAGAGTCCCGACGGCCTGCCGTACATCGGGGCCAAAGCAGGCTCACCGCGGGTGCTTTACGCCCTCGGTTATGGCGGTAACGGCATTACCTTCAGCCAGATTGCCGCCACGATCCTCACCCGGATCTGCCTGGGTCAACGGGTGCCGGACGCGAAACTTTTCCGGTTTGATCGCTGAAAACCGAATCAGCCTCGGAGCAGTGATTCGGCTTCATTAATGAAGATCTCGGTGCCGGTAATGTGGCTGGTCTGAGGCGAGGAACAACACCAAGTCAGCGATCTGGTCCGCGGACCCAGGGTTTCCTTTGATGAGGGGCTGACGGGGACGAGGTGGGAACGCTTCACGGGGCGTCCAGCAGCGGCATCCGCGCAGCCAGGGAAGTGGGGTTCACTTTGACAGGCTAGCCGCCGCGTGACCAGTCGGGGAACCTGGTTGCAGAATGGCTGACGGTATTCGGTGCCTGTTAAACGACCATCGTCGCGAGGTTCCCCGATAAAAAAAATGCGGGCCGCCACTTACGTCATCCCGATGAAAGCGTTGGGCGTGGAGGAGGTTCCGACTGGAACCTGGCGGTGCGAGATCAAGTACGACGGGTATCGCGCGGTGGCGGTGTTAAACGGGGGGCGGGTGGAACTATGGTCACGCAACCACAAGGAGCTGAACCCGGATTATCCGGAGGTGGTGACGGCGCTGGCTGGAGTCCGTTGTCGCAACGCGGTGCTCGACGGCGAAATCGTGGCGCTGGACGACGCGGGGCGGTCGCGGTTTCAATTGTTGCAGGGCCGGTCGATCGGGAAGCGGCCGACGCTCGTGTTTTTCATCTTCGATGTGCTGCAGCTCGACGGAAATGACCTCACGGCCCTGCCGCTGGAGGAAAGGCAGAAAATCCTCGCCAGCGTATTGAAAGGCGCGAAGTCCCCGTTACAGATTTCGCCGACCTTCGACGTGGAACCCGCGCAGTTGATGAACGCCGCGCGCCGGGAGGGCTTGGAGGGTATCATCGCGAAACGGCCTGGCTCAACGTACGAGGCCGATCGCCGCAGCGGCGCCTGGCTGAAATGCAAGGTGCATGGCGAGCAGGAGTTCGTGATTGGGGGGTTCACGCCGCCGCAGCACAGCCGGCAGTTTTTCGGCGCGATTCTCATTGGCTACTATCAGCGCGGAAAGCTTCTCTATGCCGGCAAGGTCGGCACCGGCTTCAATGACCGCCTGCTGGAGTCGCTGCACGCCGCGTTCGTGCGCCGCCCGCTGAAAGACTGTCCGTTTGCGAATTTACCGATGGAACGGAAGTCGCGTTTCGGGAATGGCATGACGCGGTCGGAAATGCGGAAAGTAACGTGGGTGAAGCCGCAACTCGTCGCCCAGATCAAATTTGCCGAGTGGACGAACGATGGGATTTTGCGCCAGCCGGTTTTTCTTGGACTGAGAAAAGACAAGGCCGCCGCTGATGTCCGACGCGAAGCCCGTCCGGTCGGCTGAGCAGGCGCGCGCGGGCTCAATGCGCGCGGCTCGACCACTGCGCGTCGTTGTCCTTCGCGATGCGGGCCATCGAGCGGCGCGTGAGCGCGGAGGCGTCTTCCTGGCGGGCGGAGATTGGCTTGGCGGCCATCTTGGACTTGGCGATGAGCCATACGTCCTTTTCGTCCTCGCTGCGAATCTTGAAGATGTGCCACTCGCCCTTGAGCTTCTTGCCCGAGAGCTGGAGCTTGAGATCACCTGATTCGTAACTGCCGCCGAGCACGGCATACGTGCCGATATCCCAGACCATAACGGTGCCGCCCCCATATTGGCCCTTCGGGATGGTGCCTTCGAATTTCAGGTAAGCGACGGGATGGTCCTCGACCGCGAAGGCCGCGCGTTTGACCCCGAGGTCAGTCGGCACGCCCTTGGGTACCGCCCAGGATTTCAGCGTGCCGGCCATCTCCAGGCGGAAATCGTAATGCAACCGGGTCGCGGCGTGCTTCTGGATGACAAAACGTCCGGCTTTTCCGGCCGCGCGTTTGCCCAGAACTGCGCCGGGCTCCTTGGTTCGGGAGAAATCACGTTTGGCGTTGTACGCTGCGAGGGGCGCGGCGGGCGGTGCGACACTGGCCGCCCCAAAAGCCTTCGGTAGCTTTTGCTTCAATTTCAGCACCGGCGCGAAGAGATCGCCGAGTTTTTTAAGACGCTTCAATGCGGCCGCGGGCGAAAAATCCAACGTCGCAGGCTTCTTAAGGCGTTGGAGTTCCGCCCACGTGACCGGCATGGACACAAACGGCAACGGGCGTTTTCCGCGCAGCGAATAGACCGCGACGGTGGTCTTGGACATATTGTTCTGACTCCAGTCGATCAGGACGCGATTGCGGCGGCGCACCTTGTCCATGCCGCTGACGACCAGCTCGGGATGACGCTGCTCCAGCAACTCGGCCATGGCCTTGGCGAAACTGCCGGTCGCCGCGTAAGTGGTCTTGGTGTTGAGCGGGACATAAAGTTGGAGACCCTTCGAGCCGGAGACCTTGGGAAACATCTGCAGGCCGAGGGCGTCGGTGATTTCCTTCACGAGCAGCGCGACGCGGGCGCAGGTGCGCAGATCCGCGCCCTCGCCGGGATCGAGATCAAACACGACTTGCGTGGGCTGATCGAGGTGCGGAATCCGGTGCAGGAAAGGATGGAGCTCGAGCCCCGCGATGTTGGCGCACCAAGCCAGCGTGGCCGCATCGTTGATGACGATGTAGTTTGTCTGCCCCGCCTCGTGCCGCCGGTTGACAGCGTACGTGGTGATCCAGTCGGGCGCGAATTTCGGAGCGTTTTTCTCGTAGAACTTCTCGCCGTGAATCCCGTCGGGAAACCGGATCAACGTCACCGGCCGCTGTTTCAGGTGGGGCAGGAGATAGGGCGCCACGTCCAGGTAATACTGAATCATCTGGCCCTTGGTGAACTTCGCTTCGGGGAAGAATACCTTGTCGAGGTTGGTGAACTTGACCTCAGGAGGAAGTTTGCGCCGAGCCATGACGGGAAAGGTCTGGGAACCGGCGGGTTACGCGGCCTTCTTCTTGCCCCGGCTCTTTTTGGCCGACTTGGTTTTGGGGCCGCTGGCGTCGCGCAGGCTCTGCTGCAGGACGGAGGCGAGATCGATGACGTTGGTAGCGCGCTTCGTGGCGTGCTCGCTGGAGGGCAATTCCTTGCCGCCGCTCTTCACCTTGCGGTCGATCAGTTTCATCAGGGCGGACCGATAGTCGTCGGTGTAACGGCCGGGATCCCAATCTTCCGTCATCTGGTTGACGAGGGTCTTGGCCATGGTGATCTCGCGCGGGCCGGGTTTCTTTTCCGCCGGAACTTTGATGGCACCTGGCGAGACCAGCTCATCTTCGAAGCGCATCAGCTCCAGCACGAGCAGGTTGCCGTTGGCCTTGACCGCCGCGAGATGCTGGCGCGTGCGAATTATGACCTTCGAGATGCCGGCCTTGTTCGTGTCGGCGAGGACGTTGCGCAGCAGATTGTAGGCGGGCGCGCCGCCTTTCTGGGGCTCGAGATAATAGGGACGATGAAAATAGATCGGGTTGATCTGCGCGAGGTCCACAAAGTCCACGATGTCGATCGTATCGGTGGCTTCCAGGTCCACGCGTTTGAAATCCTCGTCCTTCAACACCACGAACTTCCCTTTCTCGTACTCGTAGCCCTTCACGATGTGGTCCCATGGCACTTCCTTCCCGTCAACCTGCGCCACGCGCTTGTAGTTGACCGGGCTGAGGTCGGAATTGCGGAGCAGGCGAAACTTGAGCTCCTCGCTGCGGCTCGCGTTCTGCAACGCAACCGGGATGTTAACGAGGCCGAAGCTGATGGAGCCTTTCCAGATGGCACGCATGGGCTGTTATGGACTTGTCGACCGGCCGTTGGTTCGGCGGCCAGCGGGAGATTTTTTTGGCCTCCGCGCGGGAGGGGTCGGGGCCTGCGCCGGCCGAACCAACTTCCTCGAACGGGCTTTCTTCAGGGCGCGGGATTTGGTGGTGGGGAAGGCGGCCCAGACCGTGCGCGGCTCCTCCGCGATGGATTCGATCGGTGGGGCCTCGGGTGGCTTGGGTCCGAGTTTCAGCCGGTGGGCGAGGTTCATCGCGTCGTAGGGCGCACGCGTTTTCACATCGTTGTCGAAGTAGACGAAAACATCGCGACCGCTTGGTTGCGCCTTCGCGGCGGGTGCTACCAAACGTGTGCCCGGCGGATTGCCGCCCGCGTGCCACCGCCTAATCTTGCGCGCCCACTCGTCGAGCGCCGCGGGGGTGTAGCCGCTGACGTAGAGTTTTTCGTCGCCGTGCAGCCGCACGTAAATCAGGCCGGCCGTGATATCCTCCATGAACGGCCATTTGCCCGCGGTGTCGGCCACGACCAGCGCGACGTGGTGGCGGCGCAACTGGGCGATGAACGCCGGGTGCTGGAATGACGCGTGGCGGACTTCCAGGGCATGTTGCAACGGTTGACGTGGGCCCGCCCGAAGCGAGGGCTGGCGCACCCTTGCATCATGCTGCCGCGCGAGTTTGGCGGCGGCGGTGGTGTCGCGGGGGAGCAACGAGAGGAATGACTCCAGCCGGGAAGCGTCGTAAGGCAGGCTGGGTGGCAGCTGCCACAGGATGGGACCAAGTTTTTCGGCCAGCTGGAGCACGCCCGA
>JBDTJA010000369.1:0-7592 GCA_039936075.1 Opitutaceae bacterium
CCCAGACGGGTTTCACCACCCTGGTCACGCTCGTGCTCTTTCTTGGTGGTGTGCAGCTGATCGGCATCGGCGTGCTCGGCGAATATCTCGGTCGCATCTACGACGAGGTGAAGCGCCGGCCGCAGTACATCGTCAAACAGCGCCCGACCGGGCGGGCGGAAAACTGAAGGATGAGCGTTGAACGAAGACGTCGCCGGGCCCCAGCCGTGATGCGGGTAACGCACCCGCGCGGCCGGGCAACTGGGTGCGAGCCAGATCCTTTCAATCCTGACCGTTCAACCGGATGAAGGGCGGCCTCATCAGACTTCCATTGCTGCTGTTGTTGCTGGCCTCCGCCGCCCTGACGGTGGCGGCGGCCGGGATGCTGTTCAGCGCGTTCATGTTTTATGATGACGAGGGCTACGTACTCATTTCGCTGCATAATTTCATCGTCCACGGCCACCTCTACGGCGAAGTCTATTCGCAGTACGGGCCCTTCCCCTACGTTTTCTATTATTTCCTGCATCTGCTCGGCGTGCCACTCACGCATATCGTCGGGCGAAGTCTGACCGTCCTCGCCTGGAGTGGCTCCGCCACGCTGACCGCTTGGATGACGTGGCGCGCGACGCGGAGCAGCGCTGCCATGCTGGCAGTACTCGCGAGCGTGTTTGTGTATCTCTGGATCATGATCAGCGAACCCAGCCATCCGGGCGGGTTGATCGCCTTGATCACGGCGCTCATGGCGCTACTCGGCTGCCGGTGGCTCGCCGCTGAACGCTGGTCGCGCTGGGCCGGTCTGGCCGGAGCCGGGAGCGCAATTCTGCTGCTCACCAAGATCAACATCGGTGCGTTCGCCGCACTTTCGACGTTCGCCGTGCTGCTGTTGCACAGTCGGAACGACCGCGTGCGCCGCTGGGCCCCATGGGCGCTGGCGGCGGGTGCCGCCGTCCTCCCGTGGCTCCTGATGCGGCCGCTTCTGCGCGTCGAGTGGGTGCAAACCTACGCGATCATCTTCACGCTTTCGGTCGTCCCGGCCGTCGTGGCGGCGGCTCGCGGCGCCGCGCCTGATTGCGGTGCCCGTCTGTGGGGCCTCGCGAGTCTCGCGGCCGGGGCGGTTTTGCTGGTGGTAATCGGCGTCGTGTTTGCGCGCGGCACCACGCCGGCGGAACTACTGGAGGGCGTCGTGCTGGGACCGCTGCATCATCCGACTCATTTCAGCTTGGTGTTTCACTGGCCGCCGGGTGCCAGGGCGGTCGCGGTCCTTTCCCTGGGCATTTTTCTGGCCTGCCAGATCCTGATTATCCGGCGCCCAATGGGATGGCCCGTAGATAGCATTGTCGCCGGGCTGCGCTTGGTCGCGGCGGCCGGCCTGGTGGTGATGATCTGCCGCTTTCCCGCCGTCAGTCCTGATAATGTGGTCTTCGGTATCTCTGCGCCTTGCCTGTGGTTTTTCCTCTGGCCCTTGGGCAACGAATCCGCGGCCATGGGACGCGCGCAGACTTGGCTCGGGCTGCTTTTCCTTGGCCAGTGGCTGCATGTTTATCCCGTGCCCGGCAGTCAGATTGCGTGGGGGACTTTTCTCGCCATCCCGCTCGCGACCATCGGCGCGTGGCACGCGGTCCGCTGGCTGGCGCAAACCCACACCGCCGCGTTCCGCTCGGTCCGCGCAGTCGGCCTCGGGTTGCAACTCGGGCTAGTGGCACTCGCGGTCGTCTCCGGAGTACGCCTCGCGCAAATCGGCCGACGTTATCTGGACAGCCGTCCTCTCGACCTGCCTGGCGCAGAAGCGGTGCGACTGCCCGATGCCACCACCGCGCTTTTTCGCCTGCTCGTGTTCAATGCCGACGCCCACTCCGACATGGTCTTTTCCCTGCCGGGAATGTTCAGCCTGAACGCCTGGACGGGGTTGCCGACTCCGACGCTGACCAACGTCACCCATTGGTTCTCCCTGCTCAATGCGACTGAGCAGCAAGCCATCATCGCTTCCCTCGAAAGTCACCCTGACGCCTGCGTGATCGTCCAGACCGAGCATCTGGATTTTCTCCGCAAGCATGGCCTCACTCCCGGCGGACCGCTGTACGACTACATCATGCAGCAATTCGAACCGGCTTTCGCGATCGATAATTTCGAATTTCGCGTCCACCGCGGCCGGCGTATCTTGCCGTTGCTGACGGCGGAGATGTACCAGCAGAAGGTCCCGGCGGCTGGATTCGATACCCTGATCACAATGAACCTGCTGCTGCCGGCCGACCAGGCGATCGCCCAGATCGATCTGATCCGCGCGGATGCACCCGACGCCCCGTCGCTGCTGCTCAAGAGCGCCAACTCGCGCGTGGAGGTCACGCCGGTGGATTTGAGCGGTGCCGCCCATCACCAACCCGAGGCCCGGAAGTTTCCCTTTGCCCTGCACGGGCCAGAGACGGTTTCCATTTATTTCAATCGCGAGGGATTCCATGTCCCCCTCAATGAGACGATCATCGTCGTGCGGAATGCCGCCGGCGGCGAACTCGCGCTCGTGCGGTTCGTGCCCTAGCTGGCGCGCCGCCGCGCGATCAGAACCAGGCTGACGCCAAAGGGAAAAGGCATGCGCCAAGAGGCCATGCCCACGAAAATGCTTTTCAGCAGTCCATTTAACCAAGGTGGCGGCAGCCGATCCTCGGTCCGCGTGACCGGCTGGGTGCGGCCCAACGCGCGGCGGAATACCCGCCATTTGCGAACCGCCCACACGACCGGATAGACCACCACATTGGTGTAATTCACGTACACGATCTCCCATGCTTCGCCGGGAAACAAGGCCCGCAACTGGGCGCGGTGGTAGCGACGGTAGTGGTGCAGACCCACATCCCAGTCGCTCCACAAGGCCATGCTCGCGGGGACCGTAACCGCCGCGATCCCGCCGGGCTTGAGCAGCCGTTGAAACCCGCGCACCACCGCCGCGTCGTCCGGCACGTGCTCCAGCACGTCCAGCGCCGTCACACAGTCGAGCGACGCATCCGGCAGCGGGATGGTGTCCCCGGAAAGGCTGAAAATCTGCTCCGGCTTGAACCGAGCGCGCAACAGCCGCAGAGACTCCTCATGATCGTCGAGAACCAGCACGCGGCACAACGGCTCCATTTCCTGGGCGAAGCGCCCGGTGCCCGCGCCACAGTCAAGCAACGTCCGTGCCGGGCCCAGCCGGCCCATGCGCTCAAGCCAGCGTCGCACCACCACGCGTTTGCCGGCGTAGTACCAGTGCAGGAGCTCGATCTTCTCGAGATTGGCGTATTCGGCGGAATCCATGGGGCGATGCCAAAACGTTGTTTTGCACCAGCAACTTGTCCAAGATGAAAACAATGACCGGCTCCCTGCCCTCGACCCACCTTTGCGGCACCGGCAGGCCGCGCGTTGCGCTCCTCGTCATCGTTAGCCTGCTGCTTGTGACGCATTTCCTGCTCGCGGTGGGCGGCAAGCGCCATGAAAGCACCACCTCGGACGAGCTGGCCCATCTCACGGCCGGGTTCAGCTACTGGCGGAACAAAGACTACCGACTCCAGCCGGAAAACGGCAACCTACCCCAACGCTGGGCCGCCCTGCCTGCCTGGCTCGAGGGGACGAAATTTCCCGAGCTCAATGACAACGTCTACTGGGCCTACAGCGACAACTGGGTGCTGGGGCACCAGTTCTTCTACGAAACGGGCCAGGATCATTTCCCAATGCTCATGGCCGGTCGGGCGATGATCGCGCTGTTCAGCGTGGCCACGGGGCTGCTCGTCTTCTGGTGGTCGCGCCGGCTTTTCGGCGATGCTGGAGGTATCGTGTCGCTGGTTTTCTTTGCGTTCTCCCCCACCATGCTCGCCCACGGCGCGCTCGCGACGTCGGACATGTGCATGACGTTTTTCTTCCTGGCCGCCGTGGGCGCGTGGTGGTGGCACCTGCACGACGGCCGCGCGCGGGTCTGGTGGTTGTCGGCGGTGCTGTTCGGCCTCGCGTTTGTCGCCAAATATTCCGCCGTTTTCCTGGTCCCAATGATCGTGGTAATGGCGTTGGGTCGGGCCCTGGCGCCGGCGCCACTCGCTCTACTGGGCAAGACGTTCACCAGTCGCGCGGGAAAATTTGGCGCGGCGGCGCTTTCCGGGCTCGGCCACGGGCTCGTCGCCTTCGTTTTGATCTGGGCTTTCTATGGTTTCCGTTACAGCGCCTTCAACCCGGCTCTGCCCGCGGCCCAGCAATTCATCCGTAGCTGGGGGGAATTAGAGGCCAGCCTCGGCAACGTGGGCCCGATGCTGCATGCAGCCCGCCTGATTCATCTGTTACCCGAGGCGTTTCTGTACGGGTTCGCCTACGTGCTGGAAACGGTGAAGGCGCGCGGGGCATTCCTAAACGGCGAATACAGCATCACGGGCTGGCCGACGTTTTTTCTGTGGGCCTTCTGGCTCAAAACCACCGTCCCGCTTCTGCTGGCGAGCATCATCACGGTCTTCCTCGTCGCTCGCCGCTGGGCCGCCGTCAGCGCCACCCGCCTGCGCGCCGACCTCTACACGGTGCTGCCCCTCGCGGCGCTGTTTGTGATTTATTGGTATTCGCAACTCACGAGTCACCTGAACATCGGGCAGCGTCATCTTATGCCGATATATCCGGTGCTCTACATTGGCGTCGGCGCACTCGGCGTCGGACTGAGCGCCCGGCGCTGGCCGTTTCTCACCCTAGTCGTCGCCCTCTTGGGCTGGCAGGTGACGACCGCCGTCCGCATTGCGCCGCATTTCCTCGCCTACTTCAACGAGTTGGCCGGCGGTCCAGCCAACGGCTATCATCATCTGGTGGATAGCTCGCTCGACTGGGGCCAGGACCTGCCCGGCCTCAAGACGTGGCTGGACGCGCACGCGAATGGCGAACCCATCTATCTGTCGTATTTCGGCACGGGCGAACCCGCGTATTATCATCTGAAAGTCCGGCGGCTGGCGTTTCTCAACGCCTTCAAATTCCCGCCGATTTATGAAAAGCTGCAACCCGGGATTTACTGCATCAGCGCTACCATCCTCATGCAGGTCTATGGCCCTGGTCAGGGCAAGTGGACGACTTACCTTGAGGACCGCTACCAGAGGTTGCGTGCGTTCGAGCCCACCATGGCCGCCTACAGCCGCGACCCACGCTTGCGCACCCAACTCGAGAGGACGAGGCCCCCCCATTACTGGGACGAGGCCATTGCGGAGTACGACCAGCTGCGGCTCGCGCGGCTCTGTCAATATCTTCAGGTGCGGCCACCCGACGCCAACGTCGGTTATTCCATCCTTATCTTTCGTCTCAACGCCACCGAACTCGCTGCGGCTACCACTGGGACTCTGGCCGACTGGTCCAAGCTCGTTGAACAGGCGTCCGCCGCGGCCCACTAATGCTCCCTTGCCACCGCCAGTTTTCCCCAAGATTTCTTGTGACGCTCGCCGTGCTGCTGGCGGTTCTCCACGGGATCCTCGCCCTCAGTGGGTCCTTGGACAAATCCATGACGGCCGACGAAATTGCCTATCTCACCGCAGGGCAGGCATACAACACACGAGGCGACTACCGGCTGCAGCCGGAGAACGGCAATCTGCCGCAGCGTTGGGCCGCCCTGCCCGAGACAGTCATGGGGGCGCCGCTGCCCCCCACCAATAGCATCGATTGGCAGCACGCCGACGTGTGGACTTACGGACACACTTTTTTTTACGGCGAAAACGCGCCGATTTCCCGTCGTTGGCTGATCGCGGGCCGCGGCATGATCACATTATTCAGCGTGGCGACGGCCCTCTTGGTGTTCATCTGGTCGCGAGCACTCTGCGGCTGGCGAGGCGCGTTTGTGTCGCTCCTGCTTTTTGCGCTTTCCCCGTCATTTCTCGCCCATGGCGCGCTGGCGACGTCTGACGTCATGATGACTTTTTTTCTGCTCGCCTGCGTCGGAGCCTGGTGGCGACACCTGCATAACCCAGGTTGGGTGGGCGCCGCGCTGAGTGCCACCCTGTTCGGCCTCGCCTGCGTTACAAAAGTTTCGGCGGTGTTGCTAGTGCCCATGTTCGGCTTGATCGCGTTGGGTTGGGGCTTGGGGTCGACTCACCCCGCGCGAGCTACTCTGTGGCGGCTGGCACGATCGACCGCGCTGCATGGGGCCGCGGCATGGGCGATCATCTGGCTTTTCTATGGTTTTCGTTTCAGCGCCTTCGCGCCAGGACTGGCGGCGGGGGCGGGATTTTACCGGGGAGATTGGAACTGGATTCTCGACGATTTGGGCTGGAAGCGCCCGGTACTCGTTGCATTGCGCGACTGGCACGTGCTACCCGAAGCGTTTCTCTATGGCTTCACTTTCGTGCTCCAATTCGCGAAGGCACGCTCCGCTCTTCTCAATGGCGCTTACAGCACCACTGGCTGGGTGGGGTTCTTTCCGTATGCATTTCTCGTTAAAACCACGCTGCCTTGCCTGCTGCTTTTGCTGGCCGGGCTGATCTCCGGAGCACGGGCGGCCGGCCGGCACCCAAGGGAGCAGTTGCGCGCCTGGCTCGCCCGCCTCCAACCGTGGATTCCACTGGCGGCTTTGTTTTTCGTATATGCCTTAACGTCGCTCGCTAGTCATCTGAATATCGGTCATCGTCATATCTTGCCGCTCTATCCCGTGCTGTTCATTGCCGCGGGAAGGCTGGGGACTTGGCTGGATGCGCGGCGGCCGCTGCACACCCTGGTGATCAGCGGCCTGCTCGTCTGGCACATCGGGGCATCCTGGAGTATCCGCCCGCATTATCTGGCTTATTTCAATGCTTTCGCGGGCGGACCCGAGAACGGCTACCGTCACCTTGTGGACAGTTCGCTGGACTGGGGCCAGGATCTGCCTGGCCTGCAGGCGTGGCTAGACACGCATGAGAAGGGCGAACGCGTCTATTTGTCGTATTTCGGTTCGGGCGAACCCGCCTATTATGGCATTCGCGCCCAGCATCTTCCCTGCTTAATCGGATTGAAAACACCCCAGCCATGGGTGCAGCTGTACCCCGGGGTGTATTGCATCAGTGCGACCATGCTGGAGCACGTCTACAGCCCCATTCGCGGTTCCTGGACCCCGGCGCTTGAGGAGGAATACCAGCAACTGCGGACTCTGGAGCCCGCCTTTAATGTTTACTTCAGCGATCCCGCTCAGCGCGCGGAGATGGATCGCGCCGCCCCTCCCGAAAAGTGGCAGCACGCCGTGACGCGTCATGCCCTGCTGCGTTTCGCGCGGCTGTGCTATTATCTTAGGGCGCGAGAGCCCGATACGAACATCGGCTATTCAATTCTGATCTATCGTCTGTCCGCCGCCGAGCTCGCGGCGGCCACCACGGGTTCGCTCGCCGACTGGCAGAATCTCATCGCCCATCCAATTCAGCCGGGTCGGCCTTGAGCGCCGCGGCCCGGGCCGCGGCCGCCAGGCGGATTTCACCTGCCGCGGCAAATTGATCCGCGATCGCGCGCAACGCCCAGCCGCGCGAGCGGGCCGGGAGATGCTCCCCCGCATGCGCCGCGGCCCAAAGGTAACAACCCAGCGCCGCCCGGGTCTCCCCTCGCCGCAACTGCACCAGCATGAGATTGTAGGCCGGGGCGTAATAATCCGGCGCACTCAGCCGGGCCAGCCGCAGATGCTC